>NZ_CP025999.1:2791679-3091679 GCF_003086695.1 Stenotrophomonas sp. SAU14A_NAIMI4_8 | reverse complement strand
TTTCCGGCGACCGAACCCATCTGATTGCTTGGGTACTCCATGCAAGCGGGAAGCCGTTTGCCCGGAACCCCAACAGTGGGGCATCACCTTCGTCCTTCGTTGTGATCCCACGTACCCATTGAGCTCAGGAGTTGTATGACCACCAGCAAGAAAGAACCCGGCGTGTCCGGATTCGAACTCAGCAATGCTGCGATGCAGGCCACCATTGGCCAGAACGACAATCCTTCCACCGAAATTTCTGGTTTGGCCACGCCGCACATCGACATGGCCATCGACGATGTCGGCGCTCAGCAGGGTTCGATCGGCAACGGTGGCAGCAGCGACGACCGAGCCCCGCGCCTTAGTGGCAGCGGACAGCCCGGTAGTATCGTGAGCATCTACGACAACGGGGTGAAGATTGGCAGTGCTCGGGTCGACGCTTCCGGTGGTTGGATCTTCCAGGTCAAGCAGCCGCTGAGCCTAGGCGAACATGAGCTGCTGGTGAGCGGGCTGGGCCAGTCCTCCGATCCGTTCGTGCTCGACATCACCGGTTCCAGCGTGGCTCCGCCGAACATCCTGTCGGCGTTTGACAATGCGGGGGGGCACTGGGGCCGGGTCAATGATGGCGGTAGCACTGATGATGCGACTCCTGAGCTGAGCGGCGTTGGCCAGCCTGGCAGCATGGTCGACATCTACGATAATGGCGTGAAGATCGGCAGCGCCGCGGTCACTGCCAACGGTACCTGGAGCTGGATGGTCACCCCGGCGCTGAGCCTAGGTGAGCACCGCTTCACGACCAACGGCGGTGGCGTATCGTCCAATCCCTTCGTACTCAATATCAGTGCGCCCGATGCTCCCACGGCGAACCCTGCGCCGGGTACTGACCCGCCGCCGCTGGAGCAGGAAGAGCAGCCCGGGCAGACTGAGGTCAACCTGGCCGCGCCGCACATCGACATGGCCTTCGACGATGTTGGTGCACTGCAGGGCCCGGTCGGCAACGGTGGCAGCACCGATGACCGCACCCCGCTGTTGAGCGGTACCGGCCAGCCGGGCAGCATCGTCAGCATCTTCGACAACGGGGTCAGGATCGGAAGCGCGAGGGTCGACGCTTCCGGTGCTTGGACCTTCCCGGTCCGTCAGCCGCTGGGCGAAGGTGAGCACGCATTCCTGGTGACCGGTCTGGGCCAGAGTTCCGATCCGTTTGTACTGGAGATCACCGGTACCGCTGCTGCCCCGCCGAGCATCGAGTCGGCTTTCGACAATGCCGGCCAGCAATGGGGACGCATCGGCAGCGGTGATAGCACCGATGACGCCACCCCTCAGCTGAGCGGTACTGGCGAGCCGGGCAGCACGGTGACCATCTTCGATAACGGTCAGCCGATCGGCACCGTGCTGGTCAATCTAGATGGCAGCTGGAGCTGGACGGTTGCGCAGCCGTTGGGCGCGGGCGAGCACCAACTGGTGGTCAACAGCGGGGGCGCTGACTCCAATCCGTTCGTGCTGAACGTCACCGGGCCGGGTCCGATAGCGCCGAGCATCGTGTCTGCCTTCGACGATGTCGGGCAGCAGCAAGGGCCGGTTGGCAGCGGTGCCCGCATCGATGATGCCACCCCGCGGCTGGGTGGCAGCGGCCAGCCGGGTGGCACTGTGGATATCTACGACAACGGCCAGAAGATCGGCAGTGTGCCGGTCGACCAGAATGGCACCTGGTCGTGGACGGTGACCCCGGCGCTGACGGTGGGCATGCATCAACTGGTGGCCATCAGTGATGCTGGCAGCTCCGGGCCGTTCGTGCTAGACATCACGTCGCAAGCGCCTGCACCAGTGAAGCCGGACATCCTTTTCGCCTTCGATGACGCCGGCCCGCAGGGCGGCGAGGTGCGCAGCGGTGGCAGCACCGACGACACCACCCCGCGTCTGAACGGTACCGCCCAGCCGGGTACGTTGGTCAGCATCTACGATAACGGTCAAAGGATTGCGACTGTTCCGGTAAGTCCAGATGGCAGCTGGGCATGGACCGTGATGCCGGCACTGGGGCCAGGCGCGCACCAGTTTGTAGTCAGCGGCGGCGGAGCTCTTTCGGGTCCGTTCGTGCTTGAGATCACACCGCCGGCAGCGTCCAAACCGAGCATCCTGTCCGCCTTCGATGACGCCGGCCAGCAGTGGGGAGAGGTGCGCAGTGGTGGCAACAGCGATGACACCACGCCGCGCCTGAACGGCACCGGTAAGCCGGGCAGCGTCGTGGATATCTTCGACAACGGAGAGAAGATCGGTAGCGTGCAGGTCGGCCCTTACGGCACCTGGGCATGGACGGTTGCTCCGGCACTGGACGCCGGCTCGCACCAGCTGATGGCCAAGGGCGGCGGCGTTTCGTCCGATCCGTTCGTGCTGGAGATCACCCCGCCCGTCCCAGTCAAGCCGGATATTGTGTCCGCCTACGATGATGTCGGCTACCAGCAAGGCGTAGTTGCCGACGGTGGCAGTATCGACGACACCACTCCGCGTCTGAGTGGTACCGGCAAGCCGGGCAGCATAGTCGACATCCATGACAACGGAGAGAAGATCGGCAGCGTGCCGGTGGATGGGAGTGGCCACTGGGCGTGGACGGTGACGCCGGCGCTTGAAGCCGGTGCGCACCAGCTGGTGGCCAGCAGCGGTGGCGTTTCTTCCGATCCGTACGTGCTGGACATCCGCGGTGTGCCGGTTGCCGAGAAGCCGGTGATTGTCGGCATCGAGGATCGGGTGGGGCCCGATACCGGCAACATCGAGAATGGTGGCGGCACCGACGATACCCATCCGATCCTGCGTGGCACCGGTGTGCCAAACAGCGCTATGGAGATCCTTTTGACCGATGCCGATGGCATCGGTGGCCTACACCTGGGCTATGCCACCGTCGACGGCGATGGGAACTGGGAGTATCAAGTGTCCGAGGAGTGGGCGCTGGGTGGTTTGGAGCACTTCATGGCCAGCGGCGAAGGCGGTACGTCCGATGTCTACGTGATCGACATCCAGCTTCCCAACAGCGATCAACCCGTTGCGATGCCCTCGCAGACCGATGACGGTCTTGCCGGGCTGGCCCTGGAGGATCTGCTGCAGCCCGGTGTTGAGCTATTTGCCGAGGCGGCGGGCATCGACGCAGTGCAGGATGTCGAGCTGCTGCTGGATACCTCGCCGACGGCCGAAACCTGCGACGGTGCGTATGTGGCAGTGCAGCCGACCCCGATGCAGCCTTGGGAAGTGCAGGCCAGCTGAGTTGGCGTGATGGGTTGACGGCCTGCTTTTCAACTCAGGCCGGCGGTCTCCGATTGGGGATCGTCGGCCGCTGCACGCAGGGTCCGTAGCGGGCCGAGGCCAGACCGGCCGCAGGCTCCCCGCATCCGCACGCAGGCGCTCTCACTACTGCGTCGATTCACCCCTGCGGGTGTGCAATGGCAGTGCGTTACGGGTACATCCGAGGTAGATCCAATGAATGTCTCCAACTCGGCCCCTGCGTCCAGCGAATACGTGGAGGCCATCCAAGGCGCTGATCGCATCGACGATACGCTGCTCGACAGCGTGTCTTGGATCTGCAGCCATCATGGCCAGCATCGCTCCGCCGAAGCCTTGCTGGCGGGCCTACCCAAGGCAGGGCGGCTAACGCCCTCGTTGGCACTCGCAGCGCTTGAGCAGGCCGGTCTGATCGGCGGCATCATACAACGTCCACTGGCCAGGCTGTTTGATTCGCTGGCACCGTTCATCCTGCTGCGCAAGGATCATGGAGGCATGGTCTATCTCGGCCGCCAGGGCCAGGATGAACAGCTGCGCTATCGCGTGGTGCTGCCGGACAGCGGTTGCCAGGCCGTGGAGCTGGACGCCGCGGAGATGGCCAGCCTCTATTCGGGCTATGCAATCTTGGTCAAGCCCCGGGCCAGGGTTGATGCACGCGCCGGAGCGGAAGCGCCGCAGGCAAGCGGGCATTGGCTGCGTTCTACGTTGTGGCACTACCGGCGTTACTACCTCAGCGCCGCGCTCGGTGCGTTGCTGATCAACGTGCTTGCGCTGGCGACCATCTTCTTCACCATGAACGTCTACGACCGCGTGGTGCCCAATCTGGCGTATGTCACCTTGTGGTCGCTGGCCATCGGCGTATCGGTTGCGCTCGTGTTTGAAGCGATCGCACGGTATGCACGCGCGCACCTGCTCGACATGGCCGGCAAGAAAGCCGATCTGGTCATGGGCAGCATCCTGTTCCGCCAGGCGATGTCGATCCGCATGGAACATAAGCCTGCATCGGCAGGATCGTTCGCCAACCAGCTGCGCGAGTTCGAGTCGGTCAGGGACTTCGTAACCTCGGCGACGCTGAGTGTGATTTCAGACTTGCCGTTCGTCATCCTATTCGCCGCTCTCATCTTCGCCATCGGCGGCCCACTGGGCTGGATCCCGTTGCTGGTAATTCCGCTGATTCTGCTGGTCAGCATCGTGGCGCAATGGCCCCTAGCCAGGACCATGCAGGAAAACCTGCGTGAAGCGTCGCTCAAGCAGGGGGTGTTGATTGAATCCGTGGAAGGTCTGGAAACCCTCAAGGCCGTCGCCGGTGAAGGCTTCATGCAGCGCCGTTGGGAGCGCTTCAGTGGCATGGCCGCAGATACATCGATGAAGTCGCGGCAGCTGTCCACGCTGGCGATCAACCTGGTCACCTCGCTGCAGCAGCTGCAGACCGTAGCCCTAGTGGTGTACGGGGTCTATCTCATCGGCGAGGGGCTGATTACCCAGGGCAGCCTGATCGCTGCGGTAATGCTGGCCGGCCGGGTCACCGCGCCGCTGGGCCAGGTAACCGGGCTGGCTGTGCGTTTCCAGCAGACCAAGGCCGCGCTGGTTTCGTTGAACAAGCTGATGGAGATGCCGACCGATCGCGGCAGTGCTCAAGATTACATCGCGTGCCCGCAGCTAAGCGGCCAGCTGACTTTACGTGGCATCGGCTTCAGCTATCCGCAGCAGGGCATGCAATCCAGTCCTTTGGTGCTGCAGGGCATCGACATCAACATCGGGGCCGGCGAGAAGCTGGCCATCCTCGGTCGCATCGGCAGTGGCAAATCGACCCTGCTGCGGATCATGGCACGGCTCTTCCAGCCGGTGCAGGGACAGCTGCTCAGCGACGGCATCGATGTAACCCAGATCGATCCTGCCGACTGGCGCCGTGCTGTGGGTTATGTCGGCCAGGATGCACGCCTATTCTATGGTTCGCTGCGCGAGAACGTGATGATCGGGCGGCCGGACGCGAGCCCGGAGCAGCTGCTGCGGGTGCTCCGCCTGTGCGGCCTTGACGTGGTGGCCAGCCGTCATCCCATGGGCATCAACCTGCCGATCGGCGAGGGCGGGCAGGGCCTGTCCGGCGGCCAAAGGCAACTGGTGGCGCTGGCCAGGACCTTGTTGTCGCGACCGCGCCTTCTGCTCCTGGATGAACCCACCAGCGCAATGGATGCGCAGACCGAGGCGCGGTTTCTGCAGCACCTGCACCGTGCGGTACAGGGGCAGACGCTGGTGGTGGTGACCCACCGGCCCTCGCTGTTGAAGCTGGTCGACCGCGTGGTCATCGTCGAAGACGGCAGCGTTGCCGCCGACGGTCGAAAGGAAACGATCCTGGCCCGGTTTCGCGGCAAGCACGGCTCGCTGGAGGATACGGCATGACTTGGCTGAAAAAAAAGGTCCGCCTCCGTACGCAGCCGACCCTGTCCGCCGCTGATGCTGCCTTCATGGACGATGTCCGGCAGTCGCTACTGAGCCAGTCGCCCCCTAGTTCTAGGCGCATGCTGTATCTGATCCTTGCGGTGCTGCTGGCGGCGATATGCTGGGCTTGGTTTGCCCGCGTCGAGGAGATCACCCGTGGCGAGGCGACCATCATTCCGCAGAGTCGTGAACAGGTCATCCAGAGTCTGGAGGGTGGCATCCTGGTCGAGATGAACGTCCGCGAGGGCGATATTGTCGACAAAGGCCAGGTGCTGCTGAAGATCGATCCGACCCGGGCCAAGGCCAGTTACAGTGAGGCGTACTCCAAGGCGCTGGGCCTGAAGGCCTCGATTGCCCGCCTGCGTGCTGAAGCCTACCAGGCGCCGTTGGAATTCCCCGAGGACGTACTGGAAGATGTCGCCATCACGGGCAAGGAAGCGCAGGCGTACCAGGCTCGCAAGCGCGCGCTAGAGCAATCGGTCGCCGCATCGCATCGCAGCCATACGTTGGCCATGAAGGAGATAGATCTGGCTAGGCCGCTGGTTGCGCGCGGCCTGATGTCGGAGGTCGAACTACTGCGGATGCAGCGCCAAGCCAATGACTTGCAGATCCAGGTAGTCGAGCATCGCAACAAGTTCCGTGCCGAAGCCAGCGCCGAGCTTGCGCGCTCGGAACTGGAACTGTCGCAGACCATCGCAAACCTGGTCGGACGCGCCGACATCGTTGATCGCACTACGCTCAACGCACCGTTGTACGGAACGGTGAAGAACATTCGGGTGCATACCATCGGTGGAGTGATCCAGCCGGGCGAGCACATTCTAGAAATTGTCCCGCTGCAGGACCAACTGCTGGTGGAGGCGAAGATCAAGCCCGCAGACGTCGCGTTCTTGCGACCCGGGTTGCCGGCCACGGTGAAACTCTCTGCCTACGACTACGGTGTCTATGGTGGCCTGCTGGGGCGCCTGCAGCTGGTCAGTGCCGACACCCTGAAGGACGAGGCCAACGCGGCCAGCGGGCGCCCGGATGACAGCTACTACCGGGTGCTGGTACTGACTGACAGCAACGCGCTGCAGGTTGCTGGAAGGAGGCTGCCGATCATTCCAGGCATGACAGCCACGGTTGAGATCCGCACCGGCGAAAAGACCGTGCTGGACTATCTGTTGAAGCCGGTATTCAAGGCGAAAGAAGCCTTCAGGGAGCGTTGATGAAGAAGATGCCCACGGCACCTCACAGACTGTCGGCATGGATAGCGCCGATCATGCTGTCGTGGCTGGGGCTGGCGGGCGCCGCTCTGGGCGGTGCGGCTGCCGCCGATGAGGTGCCGCCGGACGCCGCTGCGACAGTGTTTGCGCAGTGGCTGGATGACCGTTCCGATCAAACCGGAAACGCCGTTGACCCAGTTCCGTTGAGCGAAGACGAGCTGCGCACGCTGCTGTCCGCTGCGGTACGGAACGCGATGCTGCGCAGCCCCGCAGTGGGTGAATCGGAAGCTTTGTGGGGCGCGGCGTTGTCCGACGTCGACCAGGTCAAAGGGTGGCGCTGGCCGCAGGTGGAGATAGGCTCGCAATCCCAAGCCTTGACCGTGGACAGTGGGCGTGGCACCAGCAACAGCAACAGCATGGATGTGGCGCTGAGCCTCAAGGTGGTGACCCCGCTCTACGATTTTGGGCGCACCCGCGGCACCCTCAAGAGCCGCGAGCAGTCCGCCCTGGCCGCCGCCGAGCAGTACGCCGCGCAGCAGCAGAACAATGCCGCGCAGGTCACCGTGTACATCGTCGAGTTGTCCAAACAGCGACTGCTGGCAGAAGTGGGGCAGAGTTACATCCACCGCCTGCGTTCGCTGGTGGCGATGCTTGCCGAGATCGTCAAGGTCGACCCGGGCCGCGCCAGCGAGTTGACCCAAGCCAAGGCGCGGTTACTTCAGGCCCAGACCAGTCTGGATATGACGCTTTCGCGCTGCCGCGATGCCGAACTGGCATTGCAAAAGCTGCTGGGCGACGAACTGCCGGTACTACCATTGAAACGCAGCTGGGCGCTGCAACCGGTCGGGCTGGAGCAATTGCTGGACCAGATGCCGGCGCATCCGCTGCTGCTTCAGGCCAAGGCCGAAAGCCAGGCGGCGCAGTGGCAAACAGAAGCGATCCGTTCTTCGGCGTGGCCACAGCTGGATTGGGTCATCAACAAGACCATGGGCCGCGGCGAGACCGGCACGCAGCAGCCCTGGGAAACGCGTCTCGCGCTGAGCTGGAAGGTGTTCCAAGGGGGCGCACAACGTGCTGCCCGCGCGGCGTCCGCGCAACGCACTGCAGCCAGCAAGCTGCGCGAGGAGCAGATCCGCCTGGATCTGGAATATGAGTTGCGCAGCGCCACCCAGGATGCCCAGACGCTATACCAGCGGGCTGATGCATATCGTGAGCTGGTGGCCGAATCAGAACTGATCCGCAAGGCATTCTTCGAGCAGTGGTACCACTTGGGGCGGCGCACTCTGCTCGATGTGCTGAGTGCGGAAAGCGATTACTACAGCAACCAGGTTAATGAAGTGAGCAGTCGTTTCGATGGCTACAATGCGGTGCTGCGGGGGCGCAGCGGTGCTGGTGGCCTGTTGCAGTGGCTGCACGTAAAAGGTTGATGCGCTACCGGCCCGCCGGTGCTTACGTGTGAACCGCGCATCGACGAATGTGTGTGAAAGTGTTTTCACATTCGCAAGCTATTGACCGAACGGTCTCGGACCCGACATTGCATGTTGCTAGAGCCGGCCTGAGAGATTTCTGAGCGCGATGTGAAGCGCGGGAGAATACGCTGAAGAACTTTGCGCTACATCGGACGGTAGCGGCGGCCGCTGGCCCGTAAGCTTGAGGGTCAGCCGGATTGCGCATGACTCGACCGTAGCCGCTCGTCACGTAGTTCTTTCTTAGATATATGGTGCGGGGATTTGGCTCTCTACGGCATCTGCACGCCAGCCTTCGACAGGGCATGGGCTGCTCGTTGAAGTTGGACTCGGCCCATTAAAGTAGGGTGCCTACCTTTGCGCTAAAGCTCTGCAAGGGGGCCATACGTGGAGGGCACAGGATGGCCCTCCGCTCCCGAGACTTAGCAAGAAAGCCTTGTGATTTTCAGTGCGGATGTCTCATCTACAAAGAATGGTGACGCCAAATGCTCTGAGTGTGAGCTCCCGCAGCAGGTGCATCGCGCCTGCTCTAAATGGCTTTCTGCAGCCAAAGTCACTCGTGACTAAGGAGTCGTTCGCCGTGCGAAGGGTTGGGCGGCTGCCGACAAGTACACAAGTAGCGCCGCGTTCTTCTTCATAGACCGTGGCCCACACCCCGAGTAGTTCAGCGCCCCAGACCTATAAGGTCCTTGATCCTGAACAACTCGCCAATGCTCCTGATCTCGAGTTTGGTGAAGGCAGTTCGCTTCTGAGAGCTGATGGTGGACTGACCTCGACCGTGCTTCAGCGCAATCTCGTTGATCGTCAAGCCGCGAATCAAGTCATCGAGAATCTCTCGCTCACGCGAGGAAAGCCTTGCGCCGAGCTCGCCAGGTTTTGCCGAGGTTGAGTTCTTCTCGGCACTCGAAGTCCTCAGCAGTGGTGACTCCGCGCCCAGGCTGGGAGGGAGGGTGCGCCGCCCCTTGGCCGCTTGACGGACAGCCAGCACCAGCTCGGAAGCTGCTGCATTCTTATTTACGAACGCTGTGCCCCCGAGTTGCAGTGCTCTAGCGACATTGGCAGGAACATCGTCAACCGACAGTACCAAGATCCGGCAGCCCGGATGGCGTTGGACGACTTGTGAAATCAAGGCCATGCCGTCGATGTCGCCTTCGCCAAGGCGCAGGTCAACAAGCAGTACGTCCGGTACTCGGATCTCTAGCGCATTCAGAAGCTCAGTTGACGTAGCGAAGCTTCCGACCAGCTCGAGATCGCATTCGCGAGACAGCAGTGTGCCTAGACCAAACCGCACGATGTCGTGATCGTCGACCAGCGCGACACTGATGGCGTGAGCAGTAGAAAGCGTCACTGGCGTACCTCATTGGCGGTGGGCGGGACAAGAGTAGCCGTTAAGGCGGTGCGGGATCCGGTTCTAGGGCGGGATGAACGATTCATTCAGCTTTCTTGGTCGGATGTGCCGTGGGGGCTTTCAAACAATATCTATGTTTCGGGAACTTTGCCAACAGTATCGTTTGCCACCTCGCTTGAGCCAATTGCGACGCCCACCGACCTCCTCAACGGCGGCAAAACGGCAACAAAGTGAGTCTCAAGTTGCTCTTCCCTGAAACCATAGGAAATACAAATGAAACTCTCCGCAATTGCTGCGTCAGTCGCTCTGCTGGCTCTGGGTACCTCTTCGGCGATGGCCGCTGATGGCACCATCACCATCGATGGTGCGATTACCACCACCACTTGCGTCATCGAGTCCGGTTCCTCCGGCACCCCGGACGCCACGGTCAAGCTTCCGACCGTTTCGAATGCATCCCTGGCGGCAAGTGGTGATACCGCCGGTGAAGTTAACTTCTTCTTCAACCTGAGCGGCCCGAGCTGTGCCGGTACTGCCAAGATGCACTTCGAGTCGGCAAGCTCGCCGGTCAATCTCGTCACCGGCCGTCTGACCAATGAAGCCGCCACCAATCCCGCTACCAACGTTGAAGTTGCAATTCTCAACGCCGACGGTAGCAAGATTGACCTGGCCACCAGCAGCAACTCCCAGGCCGTGCCGATCGTTGCCGCGCCGGGTAAAACGCGCCTTGACTACTTCGCTCGCTACGAGGCTACCGGTGCCGCCACCGCCGGCCCGGTGGAGACCCACGTCGACTACACGATGAGCTACAACTGAGCCACTGCTTAAACGGTAGCTGGATGGCGCGACCGGATAGAACCGGTCGCGTCGGCCCTCTGGACGCGCGTGCCTTCACTGGACGCGCTGCCAGGCTGATGCAGTTGATTTGTTGCTTCCTGCAGGAGAACCGCATGCGTTCGATATTTACCGCCGCGTTGGCACTGGGCTTGGCGTCCACTTTTGTTCTCGCTCCCTCGGCACACGCAGGGGTGGTTATCGAAGCCACTCGTGTGGTGTATCCGGCCCAAGAGCGCGAAGTCACGATCAAGTTGAACAATCGTGGCGAGAGGCCAGTGCTGGTCCAGACGTGGCTTGACAATGGGGACGCTTCGGCGTCGCCGGAGAGTATCCGGGTCCCCTTCAACCTTACCCCGCCGATGGCGCGAATGGACCCTAAGGCCGCTCAGGTCCTTCGATTGATGCACACGGGCGAGGCGATGCCATCGGATCGCGAGACTCTGTACTGGCTGAATGTATACGAGATTCCGTCTCGCAAGGTCGGCGATGAACAAAATATGCTTCAGATTGCGCTGCGCACCCGTATCAAAGTGTTCTATCGCCCAGCCAAACTTGCAGGCGATACGACGCAGGCAATTGAATCGCTGAAGTGGTCCCTGGTTGACGACCCCGATGGTGGTGGTAAGGCCCTGCAGGTGGAAAATCCCTCTCCTTACCACGTTAATTTCTTCGAGCTGGGATTGCGGGTCGGTGAGAAAACATACGGGCAGCCGAAGACCCGGCGCGGTGGCATGGTGGCACCCTTTGCTTCAACTGTGTTCGCGCTCGATGGCGTGGGCTCCATCTCTGGCAAGGTCGAGGTGGTGGGCAAAACTATCAATGATTTCGGTGGCAACGTCGTGCTCGCACGGACTCTGTCCCCCTAAATATCCTGCTGTCTGAGCTGGGCAGGCCGGTGTTCGCGCCCGCCGCTTCGACAGATTCACTCTGACGCTAGCCAACCAGGCGCGCTGCACTCTGCGCGCGCCGGTTTCTGCTGCGTCACGACTTCTCACTTATGGTAGGCCGCAATGCTCAAGTCATCGCCAAACGCCGCACGGCAAAGTTTAAGGCAATCTCGAACCGTCCTGAGCCACGCCGTTGCACTGGTGTTGGGAGGGTTCAGTGCTGTGGCTGTGGCCGAGCCGAACTCAACCAATGCAGGTGCGATGCTGGCTGTCGCGGATGTTGAATTCAACACAGCGTTCTTCAGCAGCCGTGGCATTGAGGTAGATGTCTCACGCTTCGAGCGTGGCGCCGGCGTATTGCCTGGCGAGTACAGCGTGGATATCGCTCTCAACGGTTCCTGGCAGGGGCGTCAGCAACTGCGCTTCCGAGAAGTGGAAGATGGCAGCGTGCGGGCCTGCTTGAGCCGTCAGATGCTGGAGGATTGGGGAGTGGACTTGGGCGCTCTTGAGGCCTCCGCTGATAAGCCCGAGGAGCTCCTCCCTCTCCCCGAAGGCGACTTCTGTGCAGATCTCGCAAGCTTCATCCCTAACTCCTCCCTCTACTTCGACAGCAGCGCGATGCAGGTCAACGTCAGCGTGCCGCAGGCATTCACTCGGCGCACGGCGCGCGGTTGGGTCGATCCTTCGCGCTGGGACGCGGGCGTGTCCGCAGCAAGCATTGCCTACGACTCCAGCATCCACCGCAACTTTACTCAAGGGCGAAGCAACACCAGCGGCTACCTGGGGGTTCGATCTAAGCTGAACGCCGGGGGCTGGCAACTGCGCCACGATGGATCCTATCTGTTCGGAACTGGACGGCAGGGCACGTATCGGGCTTCGCAGAGCTATGCTCAGCGCGACCTGCCTTCTCTACGTTCGCAGTTGATTCTTGGCCAAACTAGCACTGCTGGAACTCTCTTCAATAGCATTGGCTTTACGGGCGCACGCCTGTACAGCGACGATCGCATGCTCCCTGATTCCCAGCGCGGCTACGCGCCTACTATTCGGGGCAATGCAGCCACCAATGCAAAGGTGTCCGTGTACCAGCGCGGCTACTTGCTGCATGAGATCACTGTGGCTCCAGGTCTCTTCGTCATTGATGATTTGTACCCTACGGGCTTTGGCGGTGACTTGGATGTCGTGGTCACTGAGGCCGATGGACGCGAGCAGCGCTTCAGCGTTCCGTTTGCCGCAGTCCCGCAGCTTCTTCGACCGGGCACGCACCGCTTCAGCGTCTCGGCGGGACGAGTGCGCGACCTGCAGCTTCGCAGAGATCCTCACCTTGTTGAGGGTACTTGGCAGCAGGGCGTCACCAACACCTTGACCACCTACGGAGGCATCTTGTCTTCGCAGGGCTACGGAGCTGTGCAGGTGGGCGCTGCGTTCAACACGCCGTGGGGCGCATTTGCCGGCGATATCACCAACTCTCGAACGGAGCTTCCACTGCAGACGTCGGAGTCGGGTCGTCAGATGATTGGCCAATCGCTGCGCTTCAGCTACAGCAAGATTCTTGCTGACACCGGCACCAACTTCTCGCTTGCAGCCTATCGTTACTCTACCGACGGCTACCTCGATCTAGTGGACGCGTTGCGCATGCGCCAACAGCTTAGCGAAGGGCAAGACTTTCAGAAGATCGCGCGCCAACGCCATCGCTTCGATGTTAACGTGAGTCAAGACCTAGGCGAGGGCAACGGGCGTTTGTGGTTGACCGGGAGCGCAACCAGCTACTGGAACCGAAATGAGAGTCAGCGCACCTACAGCGCAGGCTACAGCAACACTTGGCGCACCGTGAGCTACAGCATTTTTGCTCAGCGCAACAGAATCAGTGAGTTCAATAGTGGTATTGAGCGCACGGACACCCAATACAACATCAGCTTCACGGTACCGCTGGGACGTGCGCCCAGGCAGCCGCTGCTGACCGCTCGCTATCGCCAAGCACCGGGCGGTAGTGCAGGAGGCGGGATTGGCGTTACTGGGACTTCCAGCCACGACATAAACTACGGTGCGAGCTTGGATCACAATGAGCGTGGTGACGGCACGACGTTCAATACCAACGCAAGCTATCGCGGGTCGAATGCTTCGGTAAGTGCTAACTACACCGACGGAGACGGCTACCGCCAGCTTGGCGCGGGCCTGCGCGGCGGCGTCGTTATCCATCCCGGAGGCGTCACCCTTGCGCAGGATGTCGGGGAGACCATTGGCATTGTGCACGCCCCAGGTGCGGCTGGCGCATCGGTCAGCAGTGCCGGTGGCGTTCGTGTCGATAAACGAGGCTATGCGGTAGTTCCGTACCTCACTCCTTATCGGATGAACGACGTAAATCTTGACCCGAAGGGATTGCCGCTTGATGTGGAACTCGAGACAACTCTAGCTCGTAGTGCACCACGCGCAGGTGCTGTTGTGTCACTTCCATTTGTGGCACGCAGTGGTGGACGCTCCGTTCTCATTCATGCGACGCAGGCTGACGGCAGCTCAATTCCATTCGGCGCGGATGTTCTGGATTCCGAAGGCAATGCGGTAGGGGTGGTCGGACAAGCGAGCCGACTTTGGATGCGCGGCGTAGCAGACCGAGGCGATCTCTTCGTGAAGTGGGGTGAGTCTCCAGACCAACAGTGTCGGGTTTCTTATTCGCTGCCGGCATCACCTGCCGATGGGCTTCCGATTCAAATGAAGAAACTCTGCCGACCTGGGGTGGGGGAGCAAGCCCAGCCCGTCACTGAAAGCATGCAGTTGAGCGAGACGCTCGAGAACCACACTGGAGGCGCCCAATGAGCAGTCATAACGTTTTTCCTCTAAACGGATCAGTCGAGTCTAAATCTGTCCGGTCGCGGCGTCGCATGCTGGCCTGTGGAGGTCCTCTTTCGATCATGATGGCGTTCTATCTAGCGGGCTCATCGATCGCCTATGCATCTTGCCAGACCTCACTCCCAGGGGGCGGGCCGGCAGATTATTTGTTCAATTCGCCCGACATTCAAATTGATCCCAGTGCCCCGGTGGGGGCTGTGCTTCACTCTGCCACAACTACCATGAGCAATTCCGGTCCATACAACATCATCTGTACCGCAGATATCGGTGTGATGAATTTTGTGGGGGCGCCGGGCACGCCTAATGGTAAGGTCTATGCTTCTTCAATACCTGGTGTCGGATATCGACTGCGGTATAGCTCTAACCCAGAGTGGATGCCTTGGTCATTTAGGTATACTGGCAGTAGCCTGCCAGTGGCGATCAATAATACAATCACATTTGAGCTCATAAAGACTGGTAACATTTCTTCAGGAGGCGCGATCACTGGAGTCATCGGCCTTGCGCAGGTCGTATCCCATGGCTTTACTGCATGGAGAATCAGCGTCAATGGATCTATCATCGTCACTCCCACTATTCCGACATGTTCTGTTCAAGCGCCAAATGTCCCTCTAAGTCTAGGTACCGTGGCATCTGATGTTTTCACTGGCGTCGGTGCGGAGGCTGCACTGGGTCCTGCATCAAACATCACGCTAACCTGCGCTGGCGGCCAAGGGGGGAGTGTGGGCGTGAATATGGTGATGACGGATGCTGTAGATCCAACAAATCGAAGTGACTTGCTGCCACTGTCGGCGGGCTCATCCGCTAAAGGCGTTTCCGTTCGTTTGCGACGCCAAGGTGGGGAGGTCATTTCGTATGGGCCTGATTCAGCGGATGCTAGCGCACAGAACCGTTTCTTCATTCAAGACATGGGTAATGGCACACTCGACATTCCAATTCGCGGACAAATGGTGCAGACCGGGGCGTCCGTAGCCGGAGGCTCCGTGCAGGCGGCTGCCACGTTCACTATGAGTTACGACTGATCAATTGTCGGGATAAGCTAAAATCTTGGTTTCTGCCAAAAGAATAATTTTTATCATGGCTGGGTTGAATTGTTGCTTTTTCAATGGCGAATTCTGGGGCCAGGATTCTCGCGGATGTACCTGAGTGCCGCTGATGTTTAGCTTGGCATGTAAGGCAATTGCGCCGCCACTGCTACAAGTGAGCTTCGGCGTCGCATGGGGGCGGGGGGGCAGCTTGTCGGCGTTGCCCCTAAAGTGATTAATGTGCTGGTGGCTTGGAGGGAGGGCGCCACAAGGTATCTTGTGGCGCGATGATGGTGCTCTGGTATCTCGGAGAGCACAATTGGATGAATGGTTCTCGTGTGCGCTAGTATCTTTCTAACTCAGCGCAGGGCTTAGGTATGGACGGTGGTTGAGATAGGGGAGCTCTAACTCTGCGTCATGAGCCGTTCGATACACAGCAAGTCAACCTCTCTGCGCAATGCAAATATTGGATATAGCCCCGAAGTGCGAATTCGGCGCGATCAACGGTCCAGTGCCGCTTGTGGCTTCGATTCGCCGACAATTACAACAACTTCACTCGCATATGCCCAGAGGGCAGAGCTGTGTTTCTGGTGCCTATGTTTTCGCCGGCGCTAATCTAGTCGACTCTGAGAGATGCTTACCACTTTCCCTGCGGAGGCTGCCTGCAGGAGTCCTTTGACTTGTAGCTCAAGCTCCGCGATTTGCTGCTGTGCTGTCGAAAGCAAGTGTTGTTGGGCAATGGCTTCGATTCTGTACAGGTCGGTCTGGCGGACTGCCTGAAGATAGAGCTCCCTCCAGTTGTCTGCGCGCAAGGTAACCGCTTTGCGCACCGACTTCCTGCCAACGAGCATCTTGTCTCGCAGACCCTTGAGCCAGGCATCGATGCGTTTGCTGGTAGTCGCTCTATGAGCAAAACCTTGAAGTGTAACTTTGCTTACGCCGGCGCGACGACACACCTCAGCCTTTGACGCCCGTCCCCCATTGAATGGATAGATGCCTTCGTTAGCGTCGATGTCACGCTCCATCGCTGACATTGCTGCTTCCAGCTTCTTCACTACATTCTGAGTCCGAGAGCGTGCCTGGATCCTAAGCTGTTCCGGAAGGCTGTTCTTACTCATTCGAGGACCTTCCTGGTTGAGCCTTCCCGTAGGCAGCGATCAATGGGTGGTCTACCCAAGCTTCGAAGACGCTGTTCCATCGATAGAGCCAGTTATTAAGCTGGCCAGCCCAAAGCGCAACCATCTGTACTGCCTCCTCATCGATCGCCTTCTGCAGTTGCTCAACAATGTAGCGAACCATGTCGTCGCACTCTGATCTGTTGTATGCCAAAAGAAGCTGGTTGCTGCAACCAGGCTGACAGTTGGCAGGGTTTCGGCCCCCCTGGTGAGATGCGCAGGGACCCGTGAAGCCAACTGGAAGAGTGCATATCACGCCGGGCATAACTGCAACCCAGTCTCTCCCCTGCATGGTAAGGGCCTCTGCAAGCTCGTACACATCCTGCGGATCCAGTGAGCTCTTGCGATGCACGCGCAAGTACTTTTCCCTTGCATCGCGAATGCCTTGCCCCATGGCGCCCCCCAAGTCTTCCGCAGACCCAATTGCCTCCTTCGCCATAAGGATCACAAGTTCCCGCTGTACTCGCTCAACGTCGGCCACAATCGCGGGGTCGCTGAGGATGTAGCGCCGTAGCGTCATCTCTGGATCGTCATGTCCGAAGCAGTCCATGAGGATCATCTGCGCGTTGGTAAGAGTGAGTGCAACGATCCGTGCGAGGGTCTTTCGGAAGCGATGAGAGTGAACTCTGGGGTTGGCTGAATCCAGAAGATGCCTTAGACCGAATACGCGAACCAATGCCTCTAGGGGATCGTTGATATGCTTCATAGGGGCTCCGACTCCCCCTTTTTTCTGGTGAGTACGGTGCGTCTGCACCCACAGATGATTTCCAACTGCCTCTGGCGAAGCCCTGTTGCTCGATTTTATCAGTTCCGCAAGGCGCATCTGCTGTTCGATGGTCTTTATCACAATCGGAGGCGCAGGCCAGTCACGATTGCGCCCGGTTCTTTGTTCCGCTGTCTTGTAGAGCCTAGCCTCCAATCGAAGGCCATCCGAAGATCGCACGAGGCAATTTGTATCGTAGCCGAGTACTGTCGAAGCTCTCGGGCCAGAGGCGAGCAGCAGTAACCATAGATGGCAAGACTGCAACGTGGACACCAACTGAGTAACCTCTCCCAGGGTGTTTGGCGGCCACGTGAAGTTTTCATACGCTGGGAGTTGAGCATCCTTCGCCGCGGTGGAGTGCCGGACCTTTCTCTTCATGTGTAGAGAGAAGGGCACTGAGGATATTGCTGCTCCGTTCGGATCCGACCACGTCCATTCACGAATCAACTTAACGATCTTTGCGTTCCTACTTGAAAGCGACTTGCCCGCGCTATCAGATGACACAAGTTCGCGATCTGTTTGAAGGACCGCATCAAAGAGGGCCAGCAGAGTAGGGCCAAGTGTTGTGAGAATCCAAAGTGCTCTTTGCCCACATTGGCCTGTGAACTCATCTGGCAGCGGAAGCCATTGTTTGCCGCCCTTTGCATGGTTTTTTGGTGGAGGCTCGTTCTTTCGGTTGCGTTCGTACTTGCCATCTAGGGGCCGTGATGCTGGGCAGTCCCATATATAACCTTGACGATGCAGATAGCCCAGGCTGAGGAAAAGAGTCTTCCCGCGTACGCCCTTCCGTCGCACGAGCTCGTCTTCAGACGTAAGACTCCACCATCTGGCTGGCTCCGGTTTGAGGTCGATCATTGTGCTGGCCACTTGAGTCGCCGTCCTTACCTCATTCCTCACAGTTAAAGGCTTTGGAACTCCATAGCGTTGTCCGGGAACCAATGATCGCACGAGTGCGAATCGCAGTATCTCTGTCCAAGCAACGTCAGCCTCTGGGCGGTCATCAATCAGGCGAACAATTCGATGTCCCATGGACGCATGCGATGGAGGTGCCCATGCCTTGGGTACTTCCCAGATTCGCCACTGATCACCATAGCCTAGGCGCTTCTGCAGTTCTGATAGCTGCTCGCGACTCATGGACTTTATGGCGCGAGGATCAAGCTCGCTTAGGATTTTAGCCTGCGTCTCGGCTATCGTATTTCGATTTGATTTAGGCGTGATCATTAATTTCCACCGAACCGAAGTACTCGGTGATGCCCTTTGGCGATCTTCTCCTCCCAATGCCTGACTTGCGAAGCAACATCGTCCGCTGGCCACTGTGTCAATTCGGCTAGAAGGGAGTCCAAGTCGCATGCATAGTGAGACTCGTGCCAGATAACGTCATTAACGTTTTCTTTGAGCCATTTGAGCTCAGCAACTCTCTTGCACATCAAGAAGCTGTCTACCGCGAGCCCCTGAGGGCAGCTGGTGCAGCGTTCGCCTCGTTTGCATCGCTCCAAGCCGCTGAGTGAGTTGGTCGGGTCAATTTGTCGAGGAGGAGTGAATGGAGAAGTGCAGAAATGACCGGTGTAGCTTAAGTCGCGTTCTGTCAGTGCTAAGCGGTAAAGATCGAGCCTATCCAGTGCGGCCTTGTCGACCTTCTGTCCCAATTCGACCTCTGCGCGTATCACCGCAAAGTCGATTCTTGCGTTTACCTCAATGCCGTTGATCATAGTGGTCACGAGGTGGGATAGCTTCTTCTCGCTGGATTGACGCCACAGGCGTGATCGAAGGTAGTGTCGCGTTGTGCGCAAGTGTTTGTGGCCGAGAGCCCACTGGACCATGATCCACGAATATCTGGAGTCGCGGAAAACGAAGTCCGCGTATATGTCTCTCCAGTCTGATGGTGTCATCGATTCGGGAATTTTTGGTCGATGCGGCGGAGCAGATGCATTGTGCTCTTTTACTAGATTCTTCCAGTGAGCGGCCGGTCGATTCCCGTGTTCGCTTGTTTGGACGAACACCTGCGAGGATCTCGAGCTAGACCCTGCCGCCAGCCAAGGCGACCTCGCGGCAATGGATGGGTGACTCGAACGTTCGGGAGAGGTGAGTACTAAGTTCCTAAGCTCGTGCGTTCGGTCAAGAAGTGTTCTTATGATCTGATAAGCGCCTGTCGTGGTACGCTCTTGGGAAAGCGTCCACTGCCAAGAGTTCGCGCGCGCCTTCATTGATTCAATGCGCCACAAGCCTGAACTGGTATCCCCGTGCAGCTGTGCCCAGCTTCCATCTGAAATGTCCAGGGCAACTGCCGTGCTCGCGTTCCAGCCGGTTCTAGCAATGAATAGGAGGAGGAGCGTCTGGATGTCTTCGATCGACGGATAGAGTCCAGCAATCAATTCGTCGATCTGGATTCGCTCTCCGCGCTTGACATGGCCGAGAGGATGGACGGGCCACCATCCGGGGATGTTGCGCTGTCCTTCGGCATGTCCTAGCGCGGCCGTAACGCGATAGACACTAGGAATCGCGTCGCCACTTCTCTTTATTATTTCGCGATATGTCGTATGCAGATCGGCCTCTGACACCTCAAAGTCGAAAGCCCCGCTTCTTCCCTTTCCTTGCCTTATATCGAGTAAGTTTCGTCCCTGGCTTGCCAGTTCATCTGCACGCTTCCAGCGGGCGAATATAACTCGAGCTCTGCCTTTCAGTAAGGCGAGTGCCTCTCTTGTCTCAGACTCGGATGGAATCTCTTTCGTATTTATTGGGTTGCGTTTATGAAAGGGGTGCCAGTCAAATGTATCCTGCGGACCAAAGACGTCTTTGCGGGCCGCACGTATGAGGCTTCCGACTATGTTGTGGATGCGCTTTTGGTTTGGTGGCTCCCAGGTTCCGGGTAGGGGGGTAAGCCATAAAATGGAGTGCTCCATTCGGATATCGTCAAGCCTGACGATTGGTTGATGCCCTGCAGCCTCATAGGTGTCTAAGAATCGGAAAAAGTCTCTCAGTGCTGAGATGGCGCTGAGAAATGCACTTGGCTTTCTGCCTGCCAAATGGTGGCGTAGAGGGTGCCATAGGGCATTCGCAAGCTCTGGGCGACCCAAGATGTCACCCTTCCAGTTGAATCTACGTTCAGGCCCCATCTTTGATGTGCCATTCCAGAACTCGGAAAAGTCCATGGAATGGCTCAGGTGATCCGGATGTGTGCACTGAATGAATTTTGCTGGGAATAGCGGTTGGCCAGTGATGTGCATTGGCTAATCGCTCGCTTGGTCACAGAAGTTTTGCCAACGAATCGCGGGGTGCCCGTACTCTTGCGCCAGGCGTGAATGTGCTGCTTTCAGATACAGGAGAGTCGTCTCTGCGCTAACGTGTCCCATCTTTGGGGCGAGTATCAGGCTGATCTGATCTCTTGCAACTGCCAAGAGCCAGGACATCTCCGGAACGTCTGATGTTCGCCGGGAGGCTAGATCATTGCGCAACCATTCGACGACAGTTTCCACAGCGAAGAAGTGTCGGCCGCGGTGAGGGTGCCATCCTCTGGGGCGGCCTGGAGCGGTGGTCCAGGCGTTGTATAACTGATTCTTGTCAAATGGCTGGTTGGAAAATTCGGATAGCCAAAGATGGATGGGCTTTTGTGCGCGGATGCGCCTTGTGCGACCGTCAGGGGTTTTATCTGCCTTTGTCCAGCGTAACAGCTGAGTTGGGCGAGTGACGGTGGCGTAGTGATTGATTCGGAGCGCGAGTTCAATGGGAATCTCAATGTCTCGAGGTCTAGCCGAAAGCGTGCTTCCTGGGGTGACCTTGGGTCCTTTGATTCCATGGCGAAGGACTACGGTGACCTTGCCGTCGCGAATCGTCCATAGTTCCTTGTGTGGAAGTGTGTCGATGCGCCACTCGCAACATTCGCTGAGCCTTATGCCAGTGGCAAGGATGAGCTCAGCCATCAATGCCTTGACCGGGTAGCGTGATCGCATGCCCAGCATCCAGATCCCCACCTCCTCCGGAGTCGGAAGAAGGAACTGGCCTCTAGTAGAGGCTAGGGCCCCTACGCGCGATTCCACGCTGCGCCTTCTGTCACCGCTGGCGCTTGTTCCTCTTGACGTCGAGACCGAAACACTATTGGTCACCACGTTGAATGGTTCTCTCAGGCCACGAAGTGGATCGCCGGCCCAAGTTAGGAAATAGCATGCCTCGCTAATCAAAACGTTTGCAGCGTCGTGACTAAGTGGTTTGCCCGATTTGCTTGCCTCACCAGAAAGAAGTTTAGGCTGCCATGCCAGTATTAGGTCATCAAAATAGCTGGCTTCTCGCCAATCACGTTTGGTCTCTTCACACCAATCTAGAAACGCTCCGATACGCCAGGCGACGGCATGGGACGTTTGGGCTGTCAGGAATCGCCTGCCGGATCGAGATGGCGCAGACTCGTTCCCCATTTGCAACTGCCATTCACATAACGAACGGACGCGAATGTACCTGTTCGCTTCATCAGGGTAGGTCCCGTCTTCGTGAATTAGAAATGGGACGTGGACCAGCGACGGATAGCCGGCAGCTTCTAGCTGATGTGGATCACGAGCTATTACACGCATGCCGGCGGTCCCGCGGGATGTCGACCGATCCTAGGCCACCGGGACGGATGGAGCAAGTGGCATCACATCTTAGTTGCCATGATTGATCCCACGTAGTTGCGGTTCCACGGGCGCATGCGCAGCTCGACGTCGATCTGCCGGTAGTCGGCGGTGATGCGGGTGACATGGATGCCGGTGAACAGGAACGGCGGCCACAGGTTGATGCCGAGACGGAAGGTGCTGGCTTTCATGCAGGTGCGGGGCAGGGGGCGAGGTCTTGAGTCTAACCATTCGCTACCGTATGTTGAACCCCGGGGCCTTGTCGGGTCGCGCGGGATGGCCGTCTGCCGAGCGTCCTCCTGCTTTCGTGGCATCGCGCCCGCTCCACGGCTTTGCATTTGACCCCGCTTTGGTAGCGTCGAGCTTGCTCGACGGCTTTTGATCCCGCTTTGGTAGCGTCGAGCTTGCTCGACGGCCCCTGTCGGGAAAAGACAGTCGAGCAAGCTCGACCCTACGAAAGCGGCCAGCGACACCATGCATGGGGATATTCCCCCAACCGTTGCGCCAATCCTGCCCGCACGGGATTGGCGATCACGTACAGGGCCTGCTGGCGGACATCGCGCTCGTCACGAATCCAATGGTCGTAGTACCCCCGCTGCCACACCGACGCATGGCCGCCCAGCGCAGCATTGATGGCAATGGCCGACTGCGATTTCAAAGCCTGCACGCATCGCCCCAGCGAGCCCTCGCGCAGTTGCATGACCCAATGGAAATGGTCGGGCATGACCACCCAGGCACAGGAGCGTGTCAGCCCCTGTCGGTCGCTGTGGCGGAAGGCGTCTTCCAGCAGGGCGGCGCGAGCAGGGTCGCGAAACAGGCAGTGGCGATCTGCCGTCACGCTGGTGATGACATAGAAGTGACCGATGGCTGAGCGGCGATGGCGCAGGAGCGCTGGGCTGGGCATGTCCCAGAATGCTTGACGCCGGCGGGGCACTGCTGTCAGGCAGCTCTGATTCTTCCGTCGGTAGAGTCGAGCTTGCTCGACTGCTTTTCGCCGACATCGCGCGCAGAGCAGTCGAGCAAGCTCGACTCTACGGGGATGGCGCAAAGAGCAGTCGAGCAAGCTCGACTCTACGGGGATCGCGCGAGGGGCAGTCGAGCAAGCTCGACGCTACGAGTATCGGGCGGGGGGGGGTCAGGCGCCGTCCATGGCGTAGCCGTCGCGGCCGTTGGCCTTGGCGCGGTACAGTGCGGCGTCGGCGCCTTCGACGAAATGGTGCGGGTGCAGCTGGCTGTCCGGTACCCGCGTATAGACGCCGATGGTGAGGGTGATGCGGCTGTCGTCGCCTGCTGCCGGCGCGGGCAGGGCGCGTACGTCGGCAATCAGGTCTTCGATCACCTGGCGCGCGCCGCTGGTTGGCGTGTCCGGCAGCACCATCGCGAATTCGTCGCCGCCGTAACGCGCGGCCATGTCGCGCGGGCGTCGCGCATGGGCGGCGATCAGCGCGGCCACGTCGCGCAGCACGCGGTCGCCCAGCTGGTGGCCATGGCGGTCGTTGTGCCGCTTGAAATGGTCCACGTCGATCAGCACCAGGCTCAGCGGTTTGCCACTGCGCCGTGCGGCGTCGCATTCCTGTTGAAGCGATTGTTCGAAGCGCAGGCGGTTGCCCAGCCCGGTCAGCGCGTCGCGGTTGGCCTGGCGGTGCCAGGCAGAAATGCGCCAGACCGCCCATACCAGCAGCACCATCAGGATGCCGAAGGTGGCTGCGGCCGGGGCCCACCACAGGCTGGCCGTGCGCAACAGCAGCCAGCTGGTTGCCAGGCCCATCGGCAGCGAACACAGGGCGGCCAGCCAAGGCAGGCGCAGGCCCAGCAGCAGCACGCACAGCGCGGCCAGCAGACCGGCCACCAGGTCCTGCACCAGCGGCGGAACTACCTGGATCTGCTTGCCCTGCAGCAGCATCGAGGCGATGTTGGCCTGGTATTCGCTGCCGCTCATCCAGTACTCGCGCGTGGTCGGGGTCAGCAGCCGCGGGGCAATGCCACTGGCGGTCATGCCGACCACGATGCGGCGGTCGCGCAGCAGGGCGGCATCCACCTGGCCATCCAGTACATCGGCATAGGACACCTGCGGCAACTGCTCCGGCGGGCCGGCGTAGCGCACGCGCACGTAGTCATCGCGGCGCCACTGGTACGGCGATTCCAGCGCCGGATCGGGGTCGGGCAGCCCGCGCGCGGCGTGCACCGGCAGGTCGGCCAGGGCCAGCCCTAGCGCCGGCCAATGCGGTTGGCCGATGCCCGCATGCAGGTAAACCCCGCGGGCCACGCCGTCGCCATCCACTTCCACATCGCTATGGCCCAGCGCCGCAGCGCTGTCGGCAATGAGCGGGATGGGCAGCAGCTCTTCGGCCATGCGATCGCCGGCGGCGGGCGCCGCCAGCACCGGCAGCACCACGCGTCCATTGCGGCGGATGGCGGCGGCCAACTCGGCATCCTGGCGGCTGTCGCGCCGGTCGGGCTCGGTCAGCATCAGGTCCAGCGCCACGCGTTCGGCACCGGCATCGGTCAGGCGGTCCAACAGGCGTGCGTGCACCGAACGCGGCCACGGCCACTGGCCGATGCGCGCCAGACTGTCTTCGTCGATGGCCACCACCAGCACGCTGGGGTCGGGGCGGTAGGTCCAGTCGCCGACCATCAGGTCGTAGGCCGCTTCATCCTGCCGCCACAGCCACTGCCCGTGGCTGGCCACGGCGGTGGCCACGAAGGCCAGCACGGCCAGCATCAACCGCCGCGACCAGGGCAGCGGCGAGCGCCTCACAGCAGCAGCCAGAGCAGGGCGGCACCACCGCCGGCGCCGTAGCACAGCCGGCACGGCAGGCTGACCTGCTGCGCGGGCGAGAACGGGCCGGCGTGGCCGTCATCATCAATGTACTGCACGCGCACGTGCAGGGTGCCGTGCCAAGGGCGCTTGAAACTCACCTGGGGCTGCTCGACGGTCTGGTCCAGCCATGGTGCCTCGAATGCACCGTTGCGGGAAACCTGCACGCGGTAGGTCTGGCCCGCGCTGCCCGGTTGCCAGCGCAGGGTCAGCGCCTTGCCGTCCGCTTCCGGCGGCTGCAGGGCCGGGTCCACCGGCAGGTCGGTCAGCTGCAGGGGCAGCGCGTCCCCGTACGGCCCTTGCCGGCCCTGGCCGTCGCGCGAGGCCACGCGCCAGAAATACTGGCCCGGCGGCAACGGCTGGCGCAGGCGCAGATCGGTGCCGGTGGTGGCCTGCTCCTGCAGGGGCGACAGGAACTGCGGTTCGCTGGCGATCTGCAGCACGCTGGCCTGCGCGCCCGGGGCCCGGGTCCAGCGGAATCGCGGGCGGTCGCTGTTGACGTCCTGTCCGTGCAGCGGTGCGACCGTCAGCGGCGGTGGCGGCTGGTCGTCCAGGCTGAAATCGGCGCTGGCGTCCAGGCCTTCCACGCCCTGCGCGTCGACCGCGCGCAACAGCAGGCGGTGTTGGCCGGGCGGCAGCGCGGCAATGGTCAGCCGCGGGTCGGTCGTGGTCGTGGCGAACAGCAGAATCTCGGCCATCGCCGCCTGCACCACTTCAATGCGGTAGTGGTCGGCGCCGTCCACCGGTTGCCAGTGCAGCTGCAGCGGCAGGCCGGGGCGCTGCAACGTATCTACAGCCAAGGACGGGGCGGGCAGCAGTGCCGACGCCGCCATCGGCGCCGCATCCATATCCGGCGCCATGCTGGCCTGGCCGGGGTGCACCAGTTGCTGGCCGCGTCGATTGCCGACCTGCACCTTGCCTTCCAGCACTTCGGTGGCGGCCGGCTGCCCGGCCTGGCCGGCGCTGACCCGGAACACGGTGCCGCGCACGCTGCTGGTCGCGGTGGGTGCATCGATGATGTAGCGCGATGCCGGGCCGCGTGCGGGGGTGACGCGGTTGCTGGCACGGCCCTGCTGCAGGCGCATGCGGGTGTCGACCATGCCGGTACGGCCGTAGCGGCTGAGCTGGTCCAGCCGCAGCCGCGAATGCTCGCGCAGCTGCAGGCGCGAGGCATCGGCAAATTCCAGGGTCAGGCTGGCATCGGCGCCGGTCTGCACCACATCACCGATATGCAGGTTCTCACCGGCCTGCAGTGCGCGGGTGGCGGCGCCAGTGCCGGCGGCCAGCTGCACCGGGCCGCGCACGGCCAGTACCCGCGCCGGCGCCGGTTCCACGCGCAGCCAGCCGATCGGGAAGCGCAACGGCTGGCCCGGGGGCAGGCGGTAGGGGTTGTCGATGCGGTTGTGCTGCTGCAACTGCTGCCAGGGCACGCTGGGTTTCAGGTACGCCCCGCCCAGATCCCACAGGGTGTCACCGGGGCGCACCCGGTAGGTCCAATCCTGCGCGGCTGCGCTGGCGGGCAGCAGGGTGGCGGCGGCAAGCAGCGTGGCGAACACGCGCACAACGACAGACGAGATCCCAACGGTCACGGCATGCAGTCCCGGCAATGCGGGGGCCAGCGTGCAGACCCCATGGCCCTGACTTATTCCCCCCGGAATGGATGCCGGCTGCGCAAAAATGCGGCCGGCATCACATTATTGCCCGGTGCGTGGCTGGAATCCTGAACGAAAACAGCGGCCTCAGAACAGCAGCGACGCCATCTTGCGACGGTAGCGGCCCACCAGGTCTTCGTCGGCGATGACGTTGAAGGCGTCGATCAGCGTGCGGCGCGGCAGGTTGTCGTCATAGCCGCGGTCGATGCGCAGCATTTCCAGGAACTGTTCCAGCGCGGCTTCATCGTGGCCGCCCAGCAGCAGCTGCACGCCGCGCAGATGGCGCGCCTGCAGGTCCTTGCCGTCGGCGGCAATGCGCGCGTCCAGCGCATCGGCGGCCGGCGCATCCTTCAGTGCGGTGGCGAAGGCCAGGCGGGCGCGGCCACGCACGGCGCGGTCATCGGTGGCCAGGTTGGCCGGCAGGGCGTCGATCAGCTTGCCTGCTTCGTCCACCCCGCCGATCTGCAGCAGGGCCAGCGCCAGGTCCAGCTTCAGTTCGTCCTTGTCCGGCTCGGCGGCGATCTGCGCGCGCAGCACGTCCACCTGACCCTGCGGGTCCAGCGGTGCCTCTTCTTCGCTGCTGGTATCGCCAACGTCGGCCGGCACGATGCCGTGCTGGGCCAGGAATTCGCGCAGCTGGCCTTCCGGAATGGCACCGGGGAAGCCGTCCACCAGCTGGCCGCCCTTGACCAGGAACACGGTGGGCACCGAGCGGATCTGGAAGGCCGCAGCGATCTGCTGCTCGGCATCCACGTCCACCTTGGCCAGCTCGAAGGCGCCGTTGTACTCGGCGGCCAGCTTTTCCAACATCGGCCCCAGGGTCTTGCACGGGCCGCACCAGGTCGCCCAGAAGTCGACCAGCACCGGCGTCTGCAGCGACTTCTGCAGGACTTCGGCCTCGAAGGTCGCGGTCGTGGCGTCGAATACGTAGGTCGTCTCGGTCATGGGGGCACATCGTTCGGCAACAGGAGACCGATTCTATGGTGTCGATCGATGACGGTCTCAACCCTTTCCTCACGTCGCGGCTTGGCGCCCCGCGTGCCGGCCGCGACAATGGGCGCTTCTTCTGTCGTACGGGTAGGCACCATGTCGTGGGTCCGGATTGATCGTTGGCTGGGGCTGTGCGCCGCACTGCTGTTCATTGCCGCGGTGGTCGGCTTCGGTGCGGGCCTGGGCGGCTATGCGCAGGCGGTGCACCCGGTTGCCCTGCTTGGCGCGCACGGGGTGCCGCATGCCTGGGCGTTCAACCTGCTGGGCTTCGTGGCGCCGGGCATGCTGGCGATGGTGGTGGCCGAGCGCCTGCGCCGGCGACTGCCGGCCACCGAAGGCTGGGCGGGCCGGGTGGGCAGCCAGATGCTGCTGCTGGCCGGTCTGGCCTTCGCGGCCATGGGCGTGCTGCCGCTGGACCTGGACGATCTGCATGGCGGCGCCAGCCAGTTGCACGCCAGCGCCTGGATGGTCTGGGTGCTGGGGTTCGTGGCCGGCGCCTGCATGCTGGGCGCCAGCCGCCTGCGCGACCCCGGCGCACGGGCGCCGGGCGTGCTGGCGCTGGTGGTCGGCATTGCCGCGGCGGTGGCCGCTTTCGGCCTGCAGGGGGTACTGCCGGCGCCATTCGCGCAGCGCCTGGCGTTTGCCTGCTGGGCGGTCTGGCTGGCGCTGGCGCTGCCCCTGTCGCGGGGGCGCTGAGACTGCCACCGATGAGCGGGATTGGAGACGTTTGCCGCACTGCGGTACGCTGTACCGCTTTGCCGCCGCATCCGCGTGTTCCATGACCAGCGCTGAACCCATCGCCTACGACCCGCAGCAGGTTGAATCCGCCGCCCAGCAATACTGGGACGCCACCCGTGCCTTCGAGGTCAGCGAGACCTCGGACAAGCCGAAGTACTACTGCCTGTCGATGCTTCCGTACCCGTCCGGTGCGCTGCACATGGGCCACGTGCGCAACTACACCATTGGCGACGTGATCAGCCGCTACAAGCGCATGACCGGCCACAACGTGCTGCAGCCGATGGGCTGGGACGCGTTCGGCCTGCCGGCGGAAAACGCGGCCATCAAGAACAAGACCGCGCCGGCGGCGTGGACCTACAAGAACATCGACCACATGCGCAGCCAGCTGAAATCGCTGGGCTATGCCATCGACTGGTCGCGCGAGTTCGCAACCTGCCGCCCGGACTACTACGTCCACGAGCAGCGCATGTTCACCCGCCTGATGCGCAAGGGCCTGGCCTACCGCCGCAACTCGGTGGTGAACTGGGACCCGGTGGACCAGACCGTGCTGGCCAACGAGCAGGTGATCGACGGCCGCGGCTGGCGTTCGGGCGCGCTGGTGGAAAAGCGCGAGATCCCGCAGTGGTTCCTGCGCATCACCGATTACGCCCAGGAACTGCTGGACGGCCTGGATGAACTGGACGGCTGGCCGGAATCGGTCAAGACCATGCAGCGCAACTGGATCGGCCGTTCCGAAGGCCTGGAAATCCAGTTCGACGTGCGCGATGCCGATGGCAGCGCGCTGGACCCGCTGCGCGTGTTCACCACCCGTCCGGACACCGTGATGGGCGTGACCTTCGTGTCGATCGCCGCCGAACACCCGCTGGCCCTGCATGCGGCCAGGAGCAACCCGGCGCTGGCCGCGCTGCTGGCCGAGCTGAAGCAGGGTGGGGTGACCGAGGCCGAGCTGGAAACCCAGGAAAAGCGCGGCATGGACACCGGCCTGCGCGCGATCCATCCGGTCACCGGCGAACAGGTGCCGGTGTGGGTGGCCAATTTCGTGCTGATGGGCTACGGCACCGGCGCGGTGATGGCCGTTCCCGGCCACGACCAGCGCGACAACGAGGTGGCCAACAAGTACGGCCTGCCGATCGTGCAGGTCATCGCGCTGAAGGATGCGCGCAACGACGACGAGCGCACCTGGGACGCCACCCGCTGGCAGGACTGGTACAGCGACAAGAGCCGGCAGACCGAACTGGTCAACTCGGCCGAATTCGACGGCCTTGATTTCCAGGGCGCCTTTGAAGCCCTGGCCGAACGGTTCGAGCGCAAGGCCCAGGGCCAGCGCCGGGTGAACTACCGCCTGCGCGACTGGGGCGTCAGCCGCCAGCGTTACTGGGGCTGCCCGATTCCGGTGATCTACTGCGACAAGTGTGGCGCGGTGCCGGTGCCGGAAGAGCAGCTGCCGGTGGTGCTGCCGGAAGACGTGGCGTTCTCGGGTACCGGTTCGCCGATCAAGACCGACCCGGAATGGCGCAAGACCACCTGCCCGGACTGCGGCGGCGCGGCCGAGCGCGAAACCGACACCTTCGATACCTTCATGGAATCGAGCTGGTACTACGCCCGCTACACCTCGCCGGGTGCGCGTGATGCGGTGGACAAGCGCGGCAACTACTGGCTGCCGGTGGACCAGTACATCGGCGGCATCGAGCACGCGATCCTGCACCTGATGTACTTCCGCTTCTACCACAAGCTGCTGCGCGACGCGCGCATGGTGGACAGCAACGAACCGGCGCGCAATCTGCTGTGCCAGGGCATGGTGATCGCCGAAACCTACTACCGCCCGAACCCGGACGGCTCGAAGGACTGGATCAACCCGGCCGACGTGGACGTGCAGCGCGACGAGCGCGGCCGCATCACCGGCGCCACCCTGGTGGCCGACGGCCAGCCGGTGGTGGTGGGTGGCACCGAAAAGATGTCCAAGTCGAAGAACAACGGCGTGGACCCGCAGGCCATGGTCGGCAAGTACGGCGCCGACACCGTGCGCCTGTTCTCGATGTTCGCCGCGCCGCCGGAACAGTCGCTGGAGTGGAACGAGGCCGGCGTGGACGGCATGGCCCGCTTCCTGCGCCGCCTGTGGACCCAGGTGCACAAGCACGCCGAAGAAGGCGTGGCACCGGCCCTGGACGTGGCTGCGCTGGATGCCAACCAGAAGGCGCTGCGCCGCAAGACCCACGAAACCATCGGCAAGGTCGGTGACGACTACGGCCGCCGCCACAGCTTCAACACCGCCATCGCGGCGGTGATGGAGCTGATGAACGCACTGGCCAAGTTCGACGATGCCAGCGCGCAGGGCCGTGCGGTGCGCCAGGAGGCCCTGCAGGCCGTGGTGCTGCTGCTGAACCCGATCACCCCGCACGCCAGCCATGCCCTGTGGCAGGTGCTGGGCCACGGCGAAACGCTGCTGGAAGACCAGGCGTTCCCGCAGGCCGACAGCACTGCGCTGGTGCGCGATGCGGTCACCCTGGCGGTGCAGGTGAACGGCAAGCTGCGCGGCACCATCGAGGTTGCCGCCGATGCCGCGCGCGACCATATCGAAACGCTGGCACAGGCCGAGCCGAACGCGGCCAAGTTCATGGAAGGCCTGACGGTGCGCAAGATCATCATCGTGCCCGGCAAGATCGTGAACATCGTCGCTGCCTGATGTGTCCGGCACCGGCCGCCCGTGTGGCGGCCGGTGCGTGTTCCCCACGCCGGCGTCAGCGGCCGATGGCCCTGCGTTCACGCGTGATCGGGCAGGCTGTCTGTTGCCGTGATCGCCCGGCTCCGCCAGACTGTTCCCATGACCCGAATCCTGCTTGCCCTCGTCCTTGCCCTCGGCCTTGCCGGCTGTGGTTTCCATCTGCGCAACAAGCTGATGCTGCCCACCGATACGGCACCGGTGAAGGTGGTCTCCACCGCGCCGTACAGCGAACTGGTCAAGCTGCTCAACCGCAGCCTGCTGGCGTCCGGGGCCAAGCTGGCCGACGACGAAAGCATCGGGCCGAGCACCCAGCTGCAGGTGTTGTCCGAGCGCTGGGGCGATCTGCCCATCGCCATCGATGCACAGGGCCGTGCCCAGGAATACAGCCTGCGCTATGCGGTCATCTTCATCTTCCGCCGCGAAGACGGCAGCGAACTGGTGCCGCAGCAGGTGATCGAGCTGTCGCGCGATTACGTGTCGCCGCCGACCGACGCCACCGGTACCACCACCGAACGCGAGATCCTGGCCGATGAACTGCGCCGGGAAATGTCGGCGTCCATCATCCGCCGCATCGACAGCGTGGTGCGCGCCGAACTGGAACGTGGCGGCAGCCTGGCAGCGCCCAAGCCGGCCGCGGCCCAGGACGTGCAGCCCACGCCGGCACCGCCGGTCGAGCGCTGAGCCGGCGCAGCGATGGAACTGCGTCCGGAGCAGTTGGCCAGCCAGGGCGGTGATACCGCGCTGGCGCCGGTGTACCTGATCGCCGGGCCGGAAACCCTGCGTGTGCTGGAAGCGGCCGATGCCGTGCGCGCACGCGCGCGCGCCGCCGGCATTGGCGAACGTGAAGTGTTCGATGCCGATGGCCGCGACTTCGACTGGAACCAGCTCGACGCCAGCTTCAATGCGCCCAGCCTGTTCAGCGCCCGCCGCCTGGTGGAAGTGCGCCTGCCCAGCGGCAAGCCGGGCAAGGACGGCGCCGAAGTGATCAGCCAGTTCTGCGCCAACCCGGCGCCGGACGTCGTACTGCTGATCACCGCCAATGAATGGAGCAAGGCCCACCAGGGCAAGTGGGCCGAAGCGGTGAACCGCGTCGGCGTGCTGTCGGTGGCCTGGGCGATCAAGCCGCACGAACTGCCCGACTGGATCGAGCGCCGCCTGCGTGGCAAGGGCCTGCGCGCCGATCCCGCCGCGGTGCAGCGCCTGGCCGAACGCGTGGAAGGCAACCTGCTGGCGGCCGCGCAGGAGATCGACAAGCTGGCACTGCTGGCCGACGGCCAGCCGCTGGACGTGGAACGGATGGAATCGCTGGTGGCCGACGCCGCCCGCTACGACGTGTTCCGTCTGCTGGAAGCCACGTTCTCCGGGCAGCCGCAGGCAGTGTTGCGCATGCTGGCCGGGCTGCGCGGTGAAGGCGAGGCGGTGGCCGCGCTGATGCCGATGGTCATTCGCGAACTGCTGGCCGGTGCCGGCCTGGCCCGGGTGCAGGCGCGCGGCGGCAATCTGGCCGCGGAAATGAAGTCGCGCGGTATCTGGGAATCGCGCCAGGCGCCCTACAAGCGCGCGTTGCAGCGCCACCCGGAAGGCAAGCGCTGGGAACGTTTCGTGGCCGAAGCCGGCCTGGTGGATCGCATTGCCAAGGGGCGCGCCGACGGCGATGCCTGGCTGGCGCTGGAGCGGTTGCTGGTGGCGGTGGCCGAGGCCCGCGCCGTGCGCCTGCTGGCCCGGGCCTGAGCCATGAGCCTGCGCATCTATTACGGGGGCACCTTCGATCCGGTGCACCTGGGCCATCTGGCAATCGCCCGCGCCGCCCGCGATGAACTGCAGGTGGCGGTGCGGCTGCTGCCGGCGGCCGACCCGCCGCACCGCGCGCCGCCTGGGGCCACCGCCGAGCAGCGCTGTCGCATGCTGTCGCTGGCCATCGGCGACGAGCCGGGCCTGCTGCTGGACCGGCGCGAGCTGGAACGGGCCAAGCGCTTCCCGGGTCGCCCTTCCTACACCGTAGACACCCTGCGCGAACTGCGCGCCGAGCTGGGGCCGAGCCGGCCGCTGGCCTGGCTGGTCGGCGCCGACAGCCTGCTGGCCCTGCCGGCCTGGCACGAGTGGCAGGCCCTGTTCGACCTGGCCCACTTCATCGTTGCCGAGCGCCCGGGCAGCCCGCTGCAGGATTCGGTGGATGGCGCCCTGGGCCAGGCCCTGGATGGCCGCTGGGCCGACAACGAGCAGGCCCTGTTCGCCAGCCCCGGCGGGCGGGTATTGCGCCTGCACCACCCGTTGCGCTCGGAATCGGCCAGCGCGGTGCGTGCGCAGATTGCCGCGACCGGCCCGTGGCGGGCCCTGCTGCCGCCGGCGGTGGCCGATTACGTGGTCGACCACGGCCTGTACCGGCCGGCCACCCCGTGAATGCCGCGGGCGCGCCTTGCCCGTATAATCGCCCCCACGTTTATCGAGTCGATCCGTTTTGAGCAACCAGACCCAGCCCCAGACCATCAAGGTCGAACTGCCCAGCCCGCCGCCTTCGGTGCCGGAACTGCTGGCCAGCGTCCGCCAAGCCACCGAAGACCTGAAGGCCAAGGACCCGGTCGAGATCGACGTGCGTGGCAAGTCCAGCGTCGCCGACTACCTGGTCATCGTCTCCGGTACCTCCACCCGCCACGTGAAGTCGATCGCCGATGAAGTCGTGCGCTTCGCCAAGAAGATCGACGTGATGCCGCTGGGCGTGGAAGGCGAGCGCGAAGCCGAATGGGTGCTGGTGGACCTGGGCGACGTGATCGTGCACGTAATGCTGCCGCGCGTGCGCGAGTTCTACGCGCTGGAGCGCCTGTGGACCGTGGGCGACCAGCCGCCGACCAGCGACGACGAAGTGGCCTGAGCCGCGCGTTGACGCACCCCTTCGACGGCGCCGATGGCGCCGTCGACGTTTGTGGAGGACTGTTTGATGAAAGCCCGTCTGATCGCCACCGGCGAACGTGCCCCCAGCTGGGTGGCGCAAGGGTTTGCCGAATACCAGAAGCGGCTCTCGCACTGGTTGCCGTTTGAACTGGTGGAAATCGAACCCGGCCTGCGTGGCAAGGGCCGCGATGCGCGCCGTGCCACTGAAGACGAAGGCAAGCGGGTGATCGCGGCATTGCCGAAGAACGCCTACGTGGTGGCGTTGGATGTGCCCGGTCGCCAGCTCAGTTCAGAGCAGCTGGCGCAGCGCCTGGAGCACTGGCGCGGGCAGGGCAGGGACCTGGCTTTCCTGATCGGCGGCCCGGAAGGGCATTCGTCGGAAGTGTCCGCGCTGGCCGACGAGAAATGGTCGATCGGCCCGCTGACCCTGCCGCACATGCTGGTACGGCTGGTGGTGGCCGAGCAGTTGTATCGGGCTGCGGCAATGATTGCCAATCACCCCTACCATCGCGCGTGAAGAGTGGTTATACTAGTCGTCTGCCCGAATAGCTCAGCCGGTTAGAGCACTTGACTGTTAATCAGGGGGTCGTTGGTTCGAGTCCAACTTCGGGCGCCACCTTTGAAAACCTGCATCGCGAGATGCAGGTTTTTTTTTGTGCGTGATGGCTGCACTTCGTAGAGTCGAGCTTGCTCGACTGTTGTGTGCACGATGAAAGAGCCAGTCGAGCAAGCTCGACTCTACAACGTCAGTGCGCCGCGCCAGAATGCGACCAGGGTGGCGATCGCTACCACCACGATCGCGCCGAACAATACCGCTTCCCAGCGGGTGAACACGGCCTGCCCATGCTGGCGCCGCGTCAGCGCGAATAGCACCACGCCGGGCACATACAGCAGCACCGACAGCAGCAGGTTGTCCACGCCGCCGGCATAGACCAGCCACAACGCGTAGGCGCTGGCCAGCAGCGCAACGCCGAAGTCGCGCCAGCGGACTCCGGTTTCGCCGGCATAGGCCTGGCCACGCCAGGCCAGCTGCACGGCGAAGGCCGCCGACAGGAAATACGGCACCAGGCTCATCGATGCGGCCAGCAGCACCAGGCTGGTGTAGCTGCCCGAATTGAACAGCACCAGCAGCAGGAACAGCTGGATCAGGCCGTTGCTCATCCATAGCGCATTGGCCGGTACGCCGCGCGCGTTCTCGCGGCCCAGGAAGGCAGGCATGGTGCCATCGCCGGCGGCGGCATACAGCACTTCACCGCACAGCAGCACCCAGGCCAGCAGCGCGCCGAGCACGGAAATGATCGAGCCGATGATGATCACGGTAGCGCCCCATTCGCCGACGATGGCGCGCAGCACATATGCCATCGAGGGATTGGGCAGGCCGGCCAGCTCGGCCTGCGACAGCACCCCCATCGACAGCAGGCTGACCAGCACCAGCAGCAGCCACACCCCGACGAAACCGATCACGGTGGCGCGGCCGACGTCGGCGCGGCGGGCCGCCCGCCGCGAATAGATGCTGGCCCCTTCGATGCCGATGAACACCCACACCGTCACCAGCATCATGCCGCGCAGCTGCGCGCCCAGGTCGCCCAGCGCAGGTGTGCCGAAGAAGTCGGCGCGGAACACGTCCATGCGGAACGCCCCGGCGGCCAGCACCAGGAACAAGGCGATCGGGACCAGCTTGGCCACGGTCACCAGGCCGTTGATGATGGCGGCGGTGCGCAGGCCCCGCAGCACCAGCAGGTGCACCGTCCACAGCAGCAGCGAAGAGGCGGCGAAGGCCACGGGGGTGTTGCCCTCGCCGAACACCGGCAGGAAGTGGCCCAGGCCGCTGAAGATCAGCACGAAGAAGCTGGCATTGCCCAGCACCGAGGCCACCCAGTAGCCCCACGCGGCGGAAAAGCCGATGTAGTTGCCGAAGCCCTCGCGCGCATAGGCGTAGATGCCGGTGTCCAGATCGGGCCGGCGGTTGGCCAGCGCCTGGAACACGAAGGCCAGCATCAACATGCCGGCGCCGCTCAGGGCCCAGCCGATCAGCGCTGCGGCCGGCCCGGCGCTGCGGGCCACGTTCTGTGGCAGCGAGAAAATGCCGGCGCCGACCATCGAACCGACGACAAGCGCGGTCAGCGCGGCCAGGCCCAGGCGTTGCGTGGAAGACGGCATGCGGTCGTGCCTCGCGCGGTAGGCCTTCATCATGGCCGCGCGCATGTGGTGAAAAAGCAAAGGCCCGGGACATGCCCGGGCCTCTGCAGTGCGGTTGACCTTCGTGGATCAGTTGAAGGTGTACTTGGCGCCGACGGTGAAGTAACGACCAATGGCACCGCTGAAGTGCAGCGGGTTGTAGTTGACCGCGCCGTAGGTGGACGGGTCGAGCGGGGCGATGCGGTCGAACACGTTCTGCACCGAAGCGTTCAGTTCAAACGCATCGGTGATGTTCCAGCGACCGGACAGATCGAAGGTGGTGAACGAAGAGATCTTCTCCACCGGCGAGCCGTCTTCATAGAAGGCCAGGTAGTCGCCACCGCGGCGATCCTTGTTTTCCATGCTGTCGATGTAGTTCACCACGCCGCTCACGCTCCACGGCCCCTGCTTCCAGGTGGTGCCGAAGTTGATGCGGTCCTGCGGGGTGCCGATGCAGTTGGTCACGTCGCAGTTGCCGTGCGTGCCCACGTAATCGACGGTGGTGTCACCCTCGGTGCGCTCGAACTTCAGCAGATGGCTCCACTGCAGGTCCATTTCCAGCTGGCCCGGACCCAGGTCGAAGGTCTGGCGGATATCGGTATCGATACCGCGCACACGCGACGAGTTGGCATTCACGTACTGCGTGTTGACCGCCAGGATGGTGCCGCTGTTGGCCACGCCGCCGATGTTGTTGCTGTCGCGCAGGACGTTGCCGGCGGCGATGGCGTCGGCGGTGCTGCCCTGGGCGATTTCGTTGGTGCGCTTGATTTCCCAGGCATCAACCGTCAGCGAGGTGCTGGAGGTCGGCTGCAGCACGATACCCACCGAGTAGCTCTTCGACTCTTCCGGCTTCAGGCCGGAATTGGGGCGGGTGATGATGGCCACCGAACGCGCGGTGCACTCGTTGTCCGGGTCGATGGCGCAGCGCACCGGATCGCGGGCATTGGAGAAGGCGGCCAGGCCACCGTCGCCGTTTTCGGCCGGGTTCGGCGCACGGAAGCCTTCGGCGTAGCTGGCGCGCAGGGCGATCCAGTCGGCCGGGGTGAACTTCACGCCCAGCTTCGGGGTGGCCTTGCCTTCACCGCTTTCGTACTTGTCGTAACGCAGTGCGGCCGACAGTTCCAACTGCTCCAGCACCGGCGCGGACAGTTCGACGTAGCCGGCGTACACGTTCTGGGTACCGTCATAGGCCGAGTAGCCCAGGCCGATGATGTCACCCTGGTCGGTGTAGGTCTGCGGGGTCAGGCTGTTGCTGGTCTTGCGCCATTCGGTACCCATGGCCAGGCCGAGCGGGCCGCCCTTCAGATCCATCAGGCTGCGGGAGACGGTGAAGTCGAACATGTCCAGGCTGGACTTGGCGCGGGCACTGATGGTGGGCGAGATGTAGTCGTACAGCGCCTGCGAATTCAGGCCGGCGTTGTCGCCGATGCGCCACACGCCGCCGGCGCAGGCCGGGTCACCCAGCGCGCACTGCACGGCGCTGTAGCGCAGGAAGCCGGTGCGCTTGTTGACCAGGTCGGTGCCCGAATGCAGGTAGGCGGTGTCGTAGCTCCAGTCGCCCCAGTTGCCCTTCACGCCCACCAGGAAGCGGTTGAACTCGTTGGTGTTGTTGGTGACGCGCGGGCCGACATCCCAGGCCGAATAGCGCAGGCGCGACGCCTGGCCCGGAATCGGGTTGTCCGGATGGGTCGGGCTGAGCACCACGGCACCGTCGCCGCTGCTGGCGTTGACCGGGCCGCCGGGGTAGCCCCAGCCACCGGAAACCCCGGACGGCGTGTTACTGAAGATCGTTTCCTTCTTCGAGTAGCCGATCTCGGTGTACACCTCGCCGCCTTCGCCGAAGGCAAAGCTGGCGCGGCCGAACACGTTCACGTACTTCTCTTCCGGGCTCAGGTCGCGGTACAGCTGGGCCGGATTCCACAGGCAGCCCTGCGCCTGTGCGGTGGCATCGCTCTGGCCGGGAATGGTGGTCAGGTCGGCGCAGCCCGGAAGTGCGACCAGGAAGGCCGGGTTTTCATCGTCCACGTTGCGGTCATCGAACACCGAACCGTTCGGGCCCACGCCACCGGCGGTGCCGCCGGACAGGTAGGCGCCGCCAAGGAACTGCGCATCGGCGGCGTCGTATCCCCAGCGACGGATGTCACCGGTGCCGATCCACTTGCGGTTCTTGCGGTCGCTGATCTTGATCGCGTCGGTCTTGCCGACGTCCAGGCTGAAGAACGCATTCCAGCCGTCGCTGGACAGGTCACCGGTACCGGCGGTCAGCGTGGCCTTCTTAGCATCGCCGTCGCCATCGCCGGATACGCCGTAGGAACCGCGCAGGATCGCACCCTGGAAGTCGCTGCGCAGGATGATGTTGACCACGCCGGCGATCGCATCGGAACCGTAGATGGCCGAGGCGCCGTCCTTCAGCACTTCCACGCGCTCGACGGCGTCAAGCGGAATGGTGCTGAGGTCGGTGAACACCTTCTGGCCGTCATCGGCCAGGCCGTAGGTGGCCATGCGGCGGCCGTTCAACAGCACCAGCGTGGAGCCGGCGCCCAGGCCGCGCAGCGAGATGCCGGCGCCACCGCCGGCAAAGCCGTTGCCGAAGGTCTTGGGAATGGAACCTGCACCGTCGGAGGTGAGCGTCTGCAGGTATTCGGCCACGGTGGTCTTGCCACTGCGGTCGATTTCCTGGCGGGTCACCACCTGCACCGGCGAGGGCGTTTCGGTGTTGGTGCGGGGAATGTTCGAACCGGTCACGGTGATCCGGTCGAGGTTGGTGGCCTGGTCCTGTGCGAAGGCAGGGGAGACCACGGCGCCGGCCAGCAGCAGAGCGCCGCCGGTGAGGATGTGGGTAATGGAAAATGCCAGGTGGTTTTGGCGGCGGCTGGCGGGCCGTTGGATCGGGTGTTTCACAGCTTCTCTCCTGACTGGAAAACTCGAGCATCGAGGGCTGTCACCGGTGTGCCCCGGGACGCGTCAATCTAGGTTTCTGTCAGGTGACGGCGTTGTGAAGTTTCACTGAATTCGTAACAGAAATGTGATCGCGACTGAAGAATTGGAGGGTCATGGCCGGGTTGTGGCGCAGCCCGCGTTGGAGCCGGCCCGGCAGGTCGCCGGGCCGGTCCATGGCTCAGTCGGGCAGGCTGAACTGCACCGGCACCATGCCGATGGCGGACACCGCCTGGCCATCACGCTCGGCTGGGACGAAGCGCCAGTGGCGCAGCACCTGCTGGCGGGCGGCCTGGTCCAGGCTGCGCGAGCCACTGCTGCGTTCAATGCTGACGTTCACCGGCTGCCCATTCGGGTCCACTTCCACCCGCAGCAGCACCGTGCCCTGTTCGTGGTTGCGCAGGGCCGGCACCGGATAGCTCGGCGGCGGCGCGCTGCGGTACTGCAACTGGGCGCCGGTGACCGGTGCGCCCGGCTGCAGCGTGGGCGGCGCTTCCACCGCCACCTCGGCGGCCGCCGGCAGGATGATGCCCTGGGCCTCGTCCAGTGTGGCGGTGGGCGCAGGCAGGGGCGGGGTCACGGTCGGCACCGGCTGCGATTTCGGCACCAGCTTCACCACTTCCGGCTTGGGCGGCAGCGGGGTGGGCTCGAGCGGCTTGGGATCTTCCTTGGGGATGAAACGCACCGTGGTGTCGTCGCGGGGCAGGGCGCTGATGGCCTGGTAGGTTGCCGGGATCAGCAGCAGCAACAGCGCGAGCAGGTGCAGGGCAATGGCCGCGCTCCAGGCGGCAATGCGGGCGGGGTCGAAGTGCAGGGATGCAGCGGGATACGTACGAACCATGGTCCACCTCCATGCCAGTGTTGAAGTCCTCAACGCACCAGGGCCGCCATCGGGGTTGCCGCACGCGGCTGGCAGTTCATCATTAGCTCCAGCCACCGGCCACTGCCTAGAGTCAGGTGCGACGCCGTTGGGCTGGGCTTCATGAAGCTGCGCTCGCGGGGCATGGCCCCGCGCTACCGGTGGGTCGTGTGCTTCGTCAGGTAGCGCCGGGCCATGCCCGGCGGCGGTTGCGGTGCCGCTGCGCTCGCGGGGCATGGCCCCGCGCTACCGGTGGGTCGTGTGCTTCGCCAGGTAGCGCCGGGCCATGCCCGGCGGCGGTTGCGGTGCGGCTGCGCTCGCGGGGCATGGCCCCGCGCTACCGGTGGGTCGTGTGTTTCGGTAGGTAGCGCCGGGCCATGCCAGGCGGCGGTTACCGCCCCAGTTCGAAAACGACGTCCAGGTTCACCGACACGGTCGATTCGCCCGGTGCCACCGGGGTGGCCTTGTCCATGGCGGCGCCGGCGGCCATCGCGCGCATCATCGGCATCGGGCGGAAGCCGCCATTGCTGTTCTCGGAAATGCTGACGATGCGGCGCACCTGCAGGCCCAGCGACTTCGCATAGGTCTGGGCACGAGCCTGGGCCTTCTTCAGCGCGGCCAGGCGGGCTTCGTCGTAGACCGGCTCGGGCTGGTCGATCTCGAACTGCGGGCCGTTGATCTGGTTGGCGCCCTGTGCGGCCAGGGCATCGAGCACCTTGCCCAGCTTGGCGATGTCACGCACCTTCAGGCTGACTGTGTTGCTGGCCTGGTAGCCGGTGATCTTCGGCGCTTCGTTGTCGGCGTAGCGGTACTGCGGGTTCAGGCTGACGCCGCTGGTCTGCACGTCGCGCTCGGCAATGCCGGCGGCCTTGATCGCGGCCAGCACCTTGTCCATCTGCTGTGCGTTCTGGCGCATGGCGCTGTTGCCGTCGGCGGCCTGGGTGACCACGCCGGCCGACAGGGTGGCCACGTCCGGCACGCGGGTGGCTTCGGCGTTGGCCGAGATGTTCAGCAGGGTGCCTTCGGCGGCGGCGACCGCGGGCGGCGGCGGCGGGGCAGCATGGGCGGTCATCGAAGCTCCAAGAGCGAGGGACAGGGCAAGCAGCAGCGGGGTGGCGGTGCGGCGCATGGGATCTCCTTGGTGTGCCGGTGAGGGTGGTGTCGTAGCGATGAACGCGCTGTGAGTCCGTTCGGGGTTGAAGCCGTTCAAGGCGGGGTTGCCGACGATTCAGGTGGCGGCCTCAGGTTATGCTGTGCCGATGCTCTATCTCGCTTCCCGCTCGCCCCGACGCAACCAATTGCTGGCCCGACTCGAACGCCCCTTCCAGGCCCTGGACCTGGAGGTGCCCGAGCAGCGTGCGCCGCAGGAAAGTGCCGAACAGTATGTATGCCGGGTGGCCGCCGACAAGGCGCGCGCCGGGCTGGCCCGGGTGCTGGCCACCGACCCGCAGGCGCGGGTGCTGGGCTCGGACACCGAGGTGGTGCTGGACGGCCAGGTGTTCGGCAAGCCGGCCGACGCGGCCGAGGCCTGCGCGATGCTGGCGCGCCTGGCCGGGCGTACCCACCAGGTGATGACCGCCGTGGTGGTCGTGCACGCGCAGGGCCTGGAGACCGAGCTGGTGGTCTCCGAGGTCACCTTCGCGCCGATCGCCGCGGCCGACATCGCCGCCTACGTGGCCACCGGCGAACCGCTGGACAAGGCCGGCGCCTATGCCATCCAGGGCGGCGCCGAGCGCTGGATCGAACACCTGTCAGGCAGCTATTCCGGTGTGATGGGGCTGCCGTTGCTGCACACTGATCGCCTGCTGGCCCGCTGCGGCGTGCCGGCCCCCACTGCCCATGCCGCCAGGGAGGCTGCCGATGTCTGAGGAAATCCTGGTCAATGTGACCCCGCGCGAAACCCGGGTCGCGGTGATCGAAAACGGCATGCTGCAGGAACTGCACATCGAGCGCGGCTGGCGCCGGGGCGTGGTCGGCAACATCTACAAGGGCAAGGTGCAGCGGGTGATGCCCGGCATGCAGGCCGCGTTCGTGGAAGTGGGCCTGGAGCGCGCCGCGTTCCTGCACGCCAACGACGTGGTGCGGCCGGCCCCGGTGGCCAGTGCCGATACCGAGAACACCACCCTGCCGCCGCCGTCCAGCGTGCCGATCGTGGAACTGCTGCGCGACGGCCAGGACATCGTGGTGCAGGTGGTGAAGGACCCGATCGGCACCAAGGGCGCGCGCCTGACCACGCAGATCAGCATTCCCTCGCGCTACATGGTGCTGCTGCCGCAGTCGAAGGTGGTGGGCGTTTCGGCGCGCATCGAAGACGAAGGCGAGCGTGCGCGGCTGAAGGCGCTGGTGACCGAACTGTCGGCGCAGCACGGTGGCTACGGCTACATCGTGCGCACCAATGCCGAAGGCCAGCCGGCCGAAGCCATTGCCGAGGACATCGCCTATCTGTCGCGGGTCTGGAACGTGGTCGAGCGCCGTGGCCGCGAGGCGCCCTCGTGCAGCAACATCTATGAAGACCTGAGCCTGCCGCTGCGTTCGGTGCGCGACCTGATCCGCAAGGACGTGGACAAGGTGAAGGTCGATTCCAAGGAAACCTTCGCCCAGCTGCAGGCGTTCGTGGCCAAGTACATGCCGGTGCTGGCCGAGAAGATCGAGCTGTACAGCGGTGATCGCCCCATCTTCGACATGTTCGGCGTGGAAGACGAGATCGGCCGCGCGCTGGACAAGCAGGTGCCGCTGAAATCCGGCGGCTACCTGGTGATCGACCAGACCGAGGCGATGACCACCATCGATGTGAACACCGGTTCGTTCCTGGGCCAGCGCAACCTGGAAGAAACCGTGTTCCGCACCAACCTGGAGGCCGCGCAGGCGGTGGCCAGACAGCTGCGGCTGCGTAACCTGGGCGGCATCATCATCATCGATTTCATCGACATGGACGATGCCGAGCACCGCCGCCAGGTGCTGCGCACGCTGGAAAAGGCGCTGGCCCGCGACCATGCCAAGACCACCGTCTACGATTTCTCGCCGCTGGGCCTGGTGGAGATGACCCGCAAGCGCACCGTCGAAAGCCTGGAGCGCCAGCTGTCGGAAACCTGCCCGCAGTGCAGTGGTCGCGGCAGCATCAAGACCACCGAAACGGTGACCTACGAAATCTTCCGCGAGATCACCCGCGCCGTGCGCCAGTTCGATGCCGCGCGCCTGCTGGTGATCGCCTCGACCAAGGTGGTGGCACGCATCACCGAAGAGGAATCGGCCGCCGTGGCCGAGCTGGAGGAATTCCTCGGCAAGAGCATCCGTTTCCAGGCGGACGAGCAGTACCTGCAGGAGCAGTTCGATGTGGTTCTGCTCTGATCCACGCCGGCTGCGGTCCGGCGCTGGCCGATGAGCGCTCCGCCGCGCCTGCGACTGCGAAGGATCCGCCGTCATCTGATTGCCGCGTGCGCGGTAGGCCTGGTCGTGCTTGCCCTGCTGGTGGGCACGCTCAGCCAGCTGTTGCCGCTGGCCGAGCGCCACCCGCAGCAGATCGCCGCGTGGCTGAGTGCGCGGGCCGGCCAGCCGGTGCGCTTCGAGCGCCTGCAGACCGCCTGGACGCGGCGCGGTCCGCTGCTGCAGTTGCAGGGGCTGCGTATCGGCGCCGGGCAGGGGTTGGCCATTGGCGAAGCCGAAGTATTGGTATCGATGTACAGCGGGTTGCTGCCGGGGCGCTCGTTGACCGAACTGCGCCTGCGCGGGCTGTCGCTGGACCTGCAGCAGGCCGCTGACGGCCGCTGGAGCGTGCGTGGCCTGCCGCAGTCGAGTGGTGCGGGCGATCCGTTGGATGCGCTGCGCCGCCTGGGCGAGTTGCAGGTGATTGGCGGACAACTGGCCGTGCATGCGCCCGCGCTGGGCATCGACGCCACGCTGCCGCGCATCGATCTGCGCCTGCGCGTGCAGGGCGATCGGCTGCAGGTGGGCGTGCGTGCCTGGGCCCAGCCCGAGGCCTTGCCGCTGACGGCGGTGCTGGAACTGGACCGGCGCAAAGGCAACGGCCAGGCGTGGCTGGGGGCCGACCCGGTGGACTTCCAGGCCTGGGCGCCGCTGCTGGCCGGTGCCGGCGTGCGCCTGCGCGAAGGCAAGGGCGAGTTGAACCTGTGGCTGACCCTGCGCGATTTCGCGCCGGTGGCGGTCACCACCGATTCGGACCTGCGTGGGCTGCGTATTGAAGGCGCATCGATGCCGGGCGTGGCGCACCCGCAGGTGCAGCTGCAGCGCCTGCAGGCACGGCTGCGCTGGCAACGCCAGGCCGATGGCTGGGTGCTGCAGGTGCCGAAGCTGCGCCTGCAGGGCGAAGACGGCGCCCAACAACTCGATGGCCTGCAGGTGCGCCTGGGCCGGCAGCTGCAGATCAGCAGCGGTGCGGTGCAGGCCGGCACGGCCGTGCGCGCGCTGGCCCTGAGCGACCGGCTGGACCCGGGCCTGCGCCGTTGGCTGTACCTGGCCCGGCCACAGCTGGACGTGGCCGCGCTGCAGGTGCGGGGTGAACGCGATGGCCCGCTGTGGGCGCAGGGCGAGCTGCAGTCGCTGGGCTTTGCCAGCGTGGCCGGCGCGCCGGGCCTGCGCGGCCTGGGCGGGCGTTTCGAAGGCGATGCCAATGGCTTCAGCCTGCAGCTGCAGCCGCAGCGGCAACTGCAGTTCGATTGGCCCAGCGGTTTTGGCGTGCGCCACGACCTGCACCTGGCCGGGCAGGTGGTCGGCTGGCGCGATGAAGCCGGTGGTTGGCGCATCGGCACCCCGGCCCTGCGCGTGCAGGGCACCGATTACGCGGCCGACGTGCGTGGCGGGCTGTGGTTCCAGGGCGACGGCACGCGGCCGTGGATGCAGCTGGCGGCGAAGCTGGACGATGTGCCGATGACCGCCGCCAAGCGCTTCTGGATCCATTCCAAGATGAGCAAGGGCGCCACCGACTGGCTGGACATGGCCCTGGCCGGCGGGCAGGTGCGGGGCGGTATCGGTCTGGTCAGTGGTGACCTGGATGACTGGCCGTTCGACAACAACGATGGCCGTTTCGAGGCCACCGGCCACATCAGCAACGGGCAGATCCGCTTCCAGCACGACTGGCCGTTGATGGGCCAGGTGGATGCCGATGTCGCCTTCATCGGGCCGGGTTTCCATATCCAGGGCCGTGGCGACCTGGCCGGGGTGGCGGTGCAGCACTTTGAAGCCGGCATTCCCGATTTCGGCCAGCAGCCGCTGTACGTGCGCGCCGACAGCCGCAGCGAAGCGGGCGCGCTGCTGGCCATGCTGCGCCAGAGCGGCCTGCACAAGGAATACGGCGACACCCTGGACAACCTGAGTGCCAGCGGCCCGGCCAACGTCCACTTCGATCTGCTGCAGCCCCTGCACCATGACGAAGGCGGTGGCCACCTGCAGGGCACGGTGGATCTGGCCGGGGTGAAGCTGGCCGACAAGCGCTTCGATGTGGCATTCGATGGCATGCACGGCCAGGCCCGCTACAGCAACGCCGGGTTCGCCGCCGAATCACTGGCGGTGCGCCACCTGGGCCAGGACGGCACGCTGAGCCTGCGCGCCGGTGGCTTCGTGCGCGATGCGCGGCTGGCCTTCGAATCGGAGTTGTCGGCCAGCCTGGATGCGGGCGTGCTGATCGACCGCGCGCCGGAAATGGCCTGGCTGAAGCCTTACATCAACGGCACCTCGCCGTGGACGATCGCGGTCAACCTGCCGAAGGTCGCCCCCGGCAGTGCCGCCCCGCCCAGCGAGCTGCGCCTGCGTTCGGACCTGGTGGGCACCCGCCTGGATCTGCCGGCACCGTTGGACAAACCGGCCGCCGAGCCGCTGGCCACCACCGTGGCCGCACAGCTGCCGATGGGGGCCGGACGCATTGATGTGGCCTTTGGCGACCGGCTGGCGCTGGCTGCGCGCAGCCACAACAACCAGACCGGTGTGCAGGTCACCCTGGGCAGCAGCCAGGTGGACCGCGAGCCGCCGCCCAGCGGGCTGACCATCAATGGCCGCAGCCCCACCCTGGACGCGCTGGAATGGATCGGCCTGGCCCGTGGTGCGGGCGGCGATGGCGACCCCATGCCGCTGCGCACGGTGGATGTGCAGGTGGGCCAGCTGATGCTGATCGGCGGTGTGTTCGCGCAGACCCGGCTGCAGCTGCACCCCGGGCCGCAGGCGCTGGATGTGCGCATGGACGGCCCATCGCTGGCCGGCCGCCTGAGCGTGCCCAATGCCGACGGTGGCACCATCAGCGGCACGCTGGACCGTGTGTACTGGCAATCCCCGCCTGCCGCCGCCGGCGCGGCAACGCCACCCGCCGCGAACGTGCAGGCCGGTGCCGACGACATGGACCCGGCCAAGCTGCCGCCGTTCGCGCTGGACATCGCCGACCTGAAGTTCGGCAAGGTGGTGCTGGGCCAGGCGGTGCTGCGCACCCGCCCGCTGGCGCAGGGCCTGAGCGTGGACGAGCTGCGCTTCCGCGCGCCGGACCAGGAAATCGACATCACCGGCCGCTGGCTGGGCAAGAGCGCCGGCGCCCGTACCGAACTGAACGCCCAGGTGCGCAGTGAGGATCTGGGTGGTCTGCTGCAGAACTTCGATTACGCCGGCCAGTTGCGGGGCGGCTCCGGCCAGGCCCAGCTGCAGGCCTCGTGGGCCGGCGGCCCGTCCGACTTCCAGCTGGGCAACCTGCAGGGGCAGCTGGACATCCATGCACGCAACGGCCAGCTGCTGGAACTGGACCCGGGGGCCGGCCGCGTGCTGGGCCTGCTGAGCGTGGCCCAGCTGCCGCGCCGGCTGATGTTCGACTTCCGTGATTTCTTCTCCAAGGGCTTTGCCTTCAATCAGATCGAGGGCGGCATGCAGTTCGGCAACGGCATGGCGCGCACCGACAAGGTGCTGATCGAAGGCCCCGCAGCGAACATCACCATCCGCGGCCAGACCGACCTGCGCCAGCAGCAGTTCGACCAGACCATTGATGTGAACCCGCGCGCCGGCAACCTGCTGACCGTGGTCGGCGCGGTGGCCGGTGGCCCGGTGGGCGCCGCCCTGGGCGCGGCCACCAATGCGGTATTGTCCAAGCCACTGGGTGAGATCGGCGCGCGCACCTACCGGGTGACCGGGCCGTGGAAGGAGCCCAAGGTGGAAGTGATCGAGCGCAACCGTGACCGCAGCCCCGCGCCGGCCCCGGTGCCCGTGCCGGTTCCGCCGCCGACCGTGACCGACCTGCCGCGCCCGCGCTGAGCGCGGCGCCCCTGTTCATCGCGTGGCCTTGCCTGGCCACGCCAGCACCCCCAGATCGAGACCATGACTGATACTGCCCTGACCCTTGCCCACGACCGCCTGCTGCGCCCCGGCGGCCTGGATACCGCTGGCCTGGAGCGCGCCTTCGGCCAGCTGCTCGGCCCCGGCGTGGACTTCGGCGACCTGTACTTCCAGCACGCCCGGCGCGAGAGCTGGAGCGTGGAAGACGGCATCGTCAAGGACGGCGCCCATTCCATCGAACAGGGCGTGGGCGTGCGCGCCATTGCCGGGGAAAAGACCGGCTTCGCCTATTCCGACGATATCCATGCCGATGCACTGCTGACCGCGGCACAGTCGGCGCGCGCGATTTCCCGCGAGGGCGGCGCACAGCAGGGCCGTTCGCTGCTGCGCGGCAACGCCCGCGCGCTGTACCCCACGCTGGACCCGATCGACAGCCTGGGCAATGAAGCCAAGGTAGACGTGCTCAAGCACCTGGATGGCTACCTGCGCGCGGCCGACCCGCGGGTGAAGCAGGTGATGGTCAGCCTGTCCGGCGGCGTGGACACCGTGCTGGTGGCCCGCACCGACGGCGTGCTGGGCGCCGACGTGCGCCCGCTGGTGCGCCTGAACGTGCAGGTGATCGTGGAACAGAACGGTCGCCGCGAATCCGGTTATGCCGGTGGCGGCGGCCGCTATGGCTACGCCGAACTGTTCGCCGATGGCCGCCCCGAAGCCTTCGCCCGCGAAGCGCTGCGCCAGGCGCTGGTGAACCTGGAAGCGGTGCCGGCCCCAGCCGGAGTGATGCCGGTGGTGCTGGGCCCGGGCTGGCCCGGCGTGCTGCTGCACGAGGCGGTGGGCCATGGCCTGGAAGGTGATTTCAACCGCAAGGGCACCAGCGTGTATGCCGGCCGCATCGGCGAACGCGTGGCCGCGCCGGGCGTGACCATCGTTGACGACGGTACCCTGGACGGGCGCCGCGGTTCGCTGAACATCGACGACGAAGGCCACCCCAGCCAGTGCACCACGCTGATCGAGGACGGCATCCTGGTGGGCTACATGCAGGATGCGCTGAACGCGCGCCTGATGGGCATGGCCCCGACTGGCAACGGTCGCCGCGAATCGTTCGCGCACCTGACCATGCCGCGCATGACCAACACCTACATGCGTGCAGGCCAGCACGACCCGCAGGAAATGATCCGTTCGGTGAAGAAGGGCCTGTATGCGGTCAACTTCGGCGGCGGCCAGGTGGACATCACCAGCGGCAAGTACGTGTTCTCGGCCACCGAGGCCTACCTGATCGAAGATGGCCGCATCACCGCACCGGTGAAGGGTGCCACGCTGATCGGCAACGGTCCGGAAACCATGCAGAAGGTGCGCATGGTCGGCAACGACCTGGCCCTGGACGAGGGCGTGGGCATCTGTGGCAAGGATGGCCAGAGCGTGCCGGTCGGTGTCGGCCAGCCCTCGCTGCTGATCGACGGCCTGACCGTGGGCGGTACCCAGGCCTGAGCGCGGCGATGGCCAGCGCCCATGCCCGGACCGGCGGGGACTCAGTCCTCGTCGGCTTCGTCGGTGCCGACGTCGTCGGCCTCGTCGGCCGCGGCCTTCAGGCCCAGCGCCGCCGGCAGCATCAGCGCGCGCAGCACCTGGAAAATCTCGCGGTAGGCGCGCGGCGGCTTGTTCTTGGCCTTTTCGGCCTGGGCGTTGCGCACCAGCGTGCGCAGCTGCTGGCGGTCGGCCTGCGGGTAGTCGTCCAGCAGGGCGGCCAGCGCCTTGTCGCCCTCGGCCAGCAGGCGCTCGCGCCAGTCTTCGGCGCGGTGCATCATCGCCACTTCGCGGCGGCCGGTTTCACTGTTGGCGTCCAGCGCATCGCGGATCGCGTCCAGCGTGGCCTCGTCCTCGCGACGCATGTGCTTGGCCAGGAACGCCAGCTGTCGCTTGTGGGCGATGTGGGCAGTAATGCGCTTGCACTCGGCGATGTGCGGCAGCAGGTCCTCCGGGATCGGCAGGCGCGCCAGCTGGGCCGGGGTCAGCGACACCAGCTTCTCGCCCAGGGCCAGCACGTCAAGTGCATCGCGCCGGTTCTGGCTGCGGCTCTTGTCGTGGAATTCACCGGTTTCTTCGTCGCGTCCGCGCATCGTTCCTACCTGATCTCAAAAAAAGTCGCCCGGCGTGATGCCGGGCCCAACCTGTACAGGATAAAGCATTGAACGTGATCGCCCCTGAAGTCGCCACCGGCGACGACAGCCTGGCCCGGCTGGAACGGCTGGCCGACCTATCCCAGCAGCTGATCGACCGCGCCCGCGCGCTGGGCGCCAGCCAGACCGAGGTGAGCTGCAGCGAGGACCGCGGGCTGGAGGTCAATGTCCGCCTTGGCGAGGTGGAGACCGTGCAGTCCACCCGCGACCGCGGCATTGCCGTGACCGTTTACTTCGGCCAGCGCAAGGGCAGTGCCAGCACCGCCGACCTGAACGAAGCGAGCCTGCAGGCCACGGTCGAGCAGGCCTGCGCCATCGCCCGCCATACCGAGGACGACCCGGCCGCCGGCCTGGCCGACGCGGCGCTGATGGCCCGCGATTTCCCCGATCTGGACAGCTGGCACCCGTGGGCGCTGCAGGCTGACCAGGCGGTGGACCTGGCCCTGGCCTGCGAGGCCGCCGGCCGCCAGGCCGATGCGCAGATCCGCAATTCCGACGGCGCCTCGGTGTCGAGCATGCAGAGCGTGTCGGTGTACGCCAACTCGCATGGCTTCATCGGTCGCGAGCGCGGCACCCACCATTCGATCGGCTGCGCGCTGATTGCCGGCACCGGCGATGGCATGCAGCGGGACGGCTGGTACACCGGCGCGCTGGCCCGCGAAGATCTGGAAGACCCGGCCCACGTGGGCCGTCGCGCTGCCGAGCGCACCGTGGCCCGGCTGCAGCCGCGCTCGCTGCCCACCGGCAGCCTGCCGGTGCTGTTTGCCCCGGAAGTGGCGCGCAGCCTGGTCGGCCACCTGCTCTCGGCCGTGTCCGGTGGTGCCCTGTACCGCCAGGCCAGCTTCCTGCTGGACAGCGTGGGCCAGCGCCTGTTCCCCGAGTGGATGCAGATCGAAGAGCTGCCGCACCTGCGCCGCGGCCTGCGCTCGGCCGCCTTCGACGGCGATGGCGTGGCCACCCGCGCCTCGGCCCTGGTGACCGACGGCGTGCTGCAGCGCTACGTGCTGGGCAGCTATTCGGCGCGCAAGCTGGGCCTGCAGACCACCGCCAATGCCGGCGGCGTGCACAACCTGCAGCTGGCCGCCAATGCCGGCTCCCTGCACGAGATCGCCCGGCAGATGGGCAATGGCCTGCTGGTGACCGAACTGATGGGGCAGGGCGTGAACGGGGTGACCGGTGACTACTCGCGCGGTGCCGGTGGCTTCCGGGTCGAGAACGGCGAGATCCAGTTCCCGGTCGATGGCATCACCATTGCTGGCAACCTGCGCGACATGTTCGCCAGCATTGAAGCGGTGGGCAGCGACGTCGACCCGCGCTCGCACATCCGCACCGGCTCGATCCTGGTGGGGCGGATGACGATCGCCGGTAATGATTGATGGCGTTGATGGCGTAAGCTATGCGCGCCTGACGCGACCGGCCCGCAGCTGGTCGCGCATGACCACCCAAAAAAAAGGAGTTTTGTCGTGAGCGATTTCGATAACGTCCCGGCGGCCGGCAACGCGCCGTCCGACCAGCGCACCATGGCGCTGGCCGCGCACCTGCTGGGCATCTTCACCGGTTTCATCGGTGCCCTGATCATCTGGCTGATCAACAAGGACGACGCAGGCAAGTCCTTCGTCACCGACCAGGCCAAGGAAGCGCTGAACTTCCAGATCACCATCGCCATCGCGATGTTCATCTGCATCATCCTGACCTTCGTGATCATCGGCGCCATCCTGGCCCCGATCGTCGGCCTGCTCAGCCTGGTCTTCAGCATCATCGCTGCGGTCAAGGCCAATAACGGCGAGCTGTACCGCTACCCGTTCGCGCTGCGCCTGATCAAGTAAGCTGCAACGATCCATCGCGCACAAAGAAGCGCCCGGCAATGCCGGGCGTTTCCATTTGGGGCGCGAAGGTAGCGCCGGGCCACGCCCGGCGAGCGTACAGCGCGATCAATGATCGCGTTCCACCGCCAGCGTGGCCAGCGCACGCAGCGCGTCGGCTTCTTCGTGGTAACCGGCCAGTGCCGCCTGCATGCGCGCGGCCAGGTCGCGCAGGTGCGCCTTGGCCCCGTCCATGCCCAGCAGCGCCGGGAAGGTGCTCTTGTCCTGGGCCTGGTCCTTGCCGGCGGTCTTGCCCAACTGCTCGGAACTGGCCTCGACATCAAGGATGTCATCGCGCACCTGGAAGGCCAGGCCCAGCGCATCGGCGAAGCCGTCCAGCTGCGCCAGCACCGGCGCCGGTGCCTGGCCACACAGCGCGCCCATGCGTACCGCCGCGCGGATCAGCGCACCGGTCTTCAGCGCGTGCATGCGGGTGAGCGCGGCCAGCGACTGCTGCTGGCCAGTGGCGTCGATATCCAATGCCTGGCCGCCGCACATGCCGGCCGCGCCGGAGGCGTGGGCCAGGGTCTGCAGGCAGGCCACGCGCAGGCTGGCCGGCAGCGCGGCATCGGCCAGCAGGCCGAAGGCGCGGGTCTGCAGGGCATCGCCGGCCAGGATCGCGGTAGCTTCGTCGAATGCGATGTGCGTGGTCGGCTTGCCGCGGCGCAGGGCGTCATCGTCCATCGCCGGCAGGTCATCGTGTACCAGCGAATAGGCGTGGATCAGCTCCACGGCCATCGCGGCCGCATCCAGTTGCTCCAGCGGCGCGCCGAACAGGCGGCCACTGGCGTAGACCAGCAGCGGGCGCATGCGCTTGCCGCCGCCCAGCACCGAATAGCGCATGGCTTGGTGCAGACGCTGCGGCGCATCGGCCGGCGAGGGCAGGGCGGCGTCAAGCTGGCTTTCAATACGGTCGCGCCAGTGCGCGAACAGCGCCTCAACCGTCATGGCTGGGCGGGTCGAACGGTTCGGCGGTGTCTGGCTGGGCCGGATCGCTGAGCAGGCGTACGCGCAGTTCGGCCTGCTCCAGCGCCTGCTGGCACTGGCGGTACAGACCCACGCCACGTTCGTAAGCACTGAGCGAGGCTTCCAGACTGAGCTCGCCGGTTTCCATCTGCTCCACCAGCTGTTCCAGCGATTCGAGCGACTGCTCGAACTGGGCGACCGGGGAGACGTTTTCGGGGGACTTCTTGGCCATGCGACAAGTGTGGACGGCAGCCGCGCGGGGGTCAATTCACCAGCCGCCGGGGCGCCACTGCAACTGCGCGTCGTGGGCCTGCAGCCACGCCTGCAGGGGGGCGGAAACCACCACGTCGGCGGCGGCCAGCAACTGCTCGCCGTCGAACAGCAACGGCAGCTGCGCGCGCCGCCAGGGCGCCAGGTGCTCACGCTGCAGGCAGTCCTTCAGCGCGTGTGAATGGGTGCGGCCGGGCAGCAGGATGCGCTCGCCGCCCTGCCGTGCGCGTACCTGCAGTGGCTGGGAAAAGGCCTCGCAGCCCATCAGGCGCAGTTGCCCGCCGTCGGGCAGCAGCAGCGGCGCGCGGCCATCCCAGGTGACCTGCCAGTCGGTCGGCAGCGTGGGCAGCACGGCCGGCAGCAGATAGGCATGTCCTCGCCATTGCTGGATCGCGTGGTCCTGCCAGCGCACCTGCGCCTGCCGATCACTGGGCGCTGCCAGCAGTTCCTGCTGCAGCTGCTGCAGCACCGTGGCCGGCAGCGGTGCGGCGCCGTGCGCGCGCACCCAGGCACGCAGCACGCGTGCGCCGCGCGCAGGCGACACCTGGCGCAGCAGCTCCAGCGACAGCACGCGCGGTGCCACTTCCAGGTGCGCGATCAGTTCGGCATCTTCTTCGTCCAGCATCACGCGGGTCTGCGCGCAGTGGTCGGCGCTGCCGGCCAGCGCCGCGGCTGCGTGCGGCCAGCGTTGGCGCAGCAGCGGCAGCACCTGCAGGCGCAGGAAATTACGGTCGGCGTGGTCGTGGTCGTTGCTGGGGTCTTCGATCCAGCGCAGGGCATGCTGCTGCGCGTAGTCGTGCAGCGCGCTGCGCGCGGTGTGCAGCAGGGGCCGCCACAGGCGGTGGCCGTGCAAAAAGCTGTCGGCCGCGATCGCCGCCAGGCCATCGATGCCGGAGCCGCGCAGTGCGCGCAGCAGAAACGTTTCGGCCTGATCATCCTGATGGTGGGCCAGGGCGAGGTTTTCGCCCGGCCGCAGTTCGGCAGCAAAGGCGGCGCGCCGGGCCTGGCGCGCGGCACCTTCCAGCCCCAGGCCGTCGGCCGTAGCGACCTGTACGCGATGCACGGCCAGGTCGATGCCCAGGGCATCGCACTGCTGCTGGCAGTGCCTGACCCAGGCATCGGCATCGGCCTGCAGGCCGTGGTGGACATGCACCGCGCGCAGCGGCGTGACGCTGGCCTGCGCGCAGCGCCAGAGCCAATGCAGCAGCACGGTCGAATCCAGCCCGCCGCTGTAACCGACCAGCAGCGGTGCATCCAACGGGACAGGGGCAGGGAAGTGGCTCACGGCGGCAAGTATAGGGTGGGGGGCTGGCAGGGCTGCGCCCTGCACCTGCTCAATGCAACGTCAACGTCAACGTCAAAAGCCGGGTTTCCGTGGGATGGCGGGGTGGGTCCGGTTGCGGGGGACGCCGTGAATCCGTCCGTGGAGGCTTGGCCGCGGCATCCATGCCGCGGACACCCCCGCAACCGGACCCACCCCGCCTTCGACAGTTTTCCGCGATCTTCCGGAACGGCGTTCCGCTCTGGTAGGTGTCGACCTTGGTCGACACAGTAGATCCACGCCATGCGTGGATGAAATTGTCAGATATCGAAGAATGTGGGGTCAGAGCCCGTTGCGAAGCAACGGGATCCGACCCCATGCCCTCTGTCGGAACGGCGCTCCGCTCTGGTAGGTGTCGACCTGGGTCGACACAGTAGATCCACGCCATGCGTGGATGAAATTGTCAGATATCGAAGAATGTGGGGTCAGAGCCCGTTGCGAAGCAACGGGATCCGACCCCATGCCATGCTCTGGTGGGTGTCGACCTTGGTCGACACAGTAGATCCACGCCATGCGTGGATGAATCTGTCAGATATCCAAAAGAATTCTGGGGTCAGAGCCCGTTGCGCAGCAACGGGATCCGACCCTATGCCATGCTCTGGTGGGTGTCGACCTGGGTCGACACAGTAGATCCACGCCATGCGTGGATGAATCTGTCAGATATCCAAAAGAATTCTGGGGTCAGAGCCCGTTGCGCAGCAACGGGATCCGACCCCATGCCATGCTCTGGTGGGTGTCGACCTCGGTCGACACAGTAGATCCACGCCATGCGTGGATGAATCTGTCAGATATCCAAAAGAATTCTGGGGTCAGAGCCCGTTGCGCAGCAACGGGATCTGACCCCATGCCATGCTCTGGCAGGTGTCGACCTGGGTCGACACAGTAGATCCACGCCATGCGTGGATGAATCTGTCAGATATCCAAAAGAATTCTGGGGTCAGAGCCCGTTGCGCAGCAACGGGATCCGACCCCATGCCATTCCGACAGGTCGCGGGAATCTGTCAGAGGTGGGGCGGTGTCGGATTGCGGGGTGTCAGCCGCATGGATGCGGCTGCCAAGCCTACACGGACGTACTTGCGGCGTCCCCGCAATCCGACACCGCCCCGCCATCCCACGGAATGCCGCTTTTGACGTTGACGTTGACGTTGACGTTGCATTGAGCAGGTGCAGGGCGCAGCCCTGCCGAAAACCCTACTTCAGCCGACGGCCGCTGCGGTCGATGCGGAACCAGTCGCCGCCTTCCATCGGGGTGTGCCCGTCAGCAGCGGGCGTGCCGCGCCGGCAGCCGTTGCAGACTTCGGCCACGCCGTCCTGGAACGGCCAGGCAAAATCGAAGGTCGGTTCGATCACCTGCCGCAACGCCACGTCGAAGTAACCGATGCGCTCACCCACGCGGCCACGCAGCAGACCTTCCTGCAGCGTGTCCGGGCCGTTGTCCCAGGTGATGACCGCCAGGCTGCGACCAGTGCGCTCCACGTAATGGAAACTGCCGCCGGCATGAACTACCGCCAGCCCCTGCGCGTCGTAAGGCAGGGCGGCCAGCGCAGTGGCGTCCAGCCGCGGCTGACCTTTGGCCACGGTGCAGCCGGGCAGTGCCACCAGCCCTTCGCTTTCAGTCAGCAGTTGGCACGCAGGCGGCTGTGCCTGCGCACCGGCACTGGCCAGCACGCCCAGCAGGGCCAGCCACCGCGCAACGCGGCGACCGGCCCAAACGGCAGGGGCTGGCTGCGGCCTCACTTGGCCTCGGCCTTGCGCTCGAAGGCGTTCGGCGCCGGCAGCTGCACCGGCACGCCCTGCGCATCGCAGGTGCCGGCCTGGCACAGGCGTGCGCGCAGCGCAGGGGCCGCCTGCACGATCATGTGGTAGATCGCGTTCTGCTCCAGCGTGCCGCGGATCGCCTGGCTGCCCGGGCCACGGGCCCAGATGCCCACGTCTTCGCCGCCGTGCGATTCGGACTTCATCGGCACCAGCGCTTCCTGCATGTAATCGGGGTGCTCGGTGTCCACCGCGTGCAGGTCGGGGCGGCCCTTGGCCTGCTCGAATGTGCTGGGGTTGTGCGGGTAGCGCTTCGGTCCGGCCGGCTGCTGGTTGGTGGCGCCGGTGTGGCCGGGGCCGTTGGCGTAGCTCAGCGTGGTGTAGGGCTGGCCATTGCCGTCCAGGGCGTTGTCCAGCTTGCCGGCACCGTCTTCGCCGCCCTTGTCCTTCACCTTGCCCAGGATCGGGTTGCCACGCGCCGGATAGCCGACGAAGTTGAGGGTGTGCGAGTGGTCGGCGGTGACGATGATCAGCGTGTCATCGGCCGAGGTCAGTTCGTTGGCCACGCGCACGGCATCGGACAACGCAACGGTTTCGGTCAGCGCGCGGTAGGCGTTGCCACTGTGGTTGGCATGGTCGATGCGCGCGCCTTCGATCATCAGCACGTAGCCTTCCTTGTGCTGGGCCAGGTTCTTGATCGCCGCGGCGGTCAGTTCGGCCAGGCTCGGCTCGCCGGACGGATCCTGCGGGCGTTCATACTCGTAACGCATGTGGTCCGGCTCGAACAGACCGAGCAGGGCGGGGGCGTTGGCGGCGGCGGCCAGCTGCTTGCTGTTCCACACGTACGCACCCTGCGGATGCGCCTGCTGCCATTCCTGCACCAGGCTGCGGCCGTCCAGGCGCTGGCCGACCTTGTCGTCATACTCGGGGTCGCGCTCTTCCACGGTGGTGAACTCGCCACGACCGCCGCCCAGGGCGACCAGCGGACCGCGCCCATAGCGCGAGGTGGACAGCAACTGCTGGGCGATGTCCTGGCAGCCGGCGGCCTCGGCTTCCTCGGTCAGGTCGGTGTCGTTTTCCCAGTTGCGCTCGGGCGAATGGGCATAGGTGGCGGCCGGGGTGGCGTGGGTCAGGCGCGCGGTTGAAACGATGCCGGTGGCCAGGCCGGCGCTGTCGGCCAGCTGCAGCCAGGTCAGCAGGCCCTTGGACAGGCTGTCGGCGCAGTCGGTGCGGCTGCCAGCGCTGACGCCGATGGCGCCCATGTGGGTCTTCACGCCGGTGGTGATGGCGGTCATGGTGCCGGCCGAATCCGGCGTCTGCGAATCGGTGTTGTAGGTCTTGCTGAACGCCGTGGCCGGGAAGCGCTCCCACGACAGCAGGTTCTCTTCGCCGGCGCTGCCCTTGCGCTGGCCTTCATAGATGCGCGCGGCGGCCACGGTGGTCAGGCTCATGCCATCGCCCAGGAACAGGATGACGTTCTTGGCCTTGCCGGCCATCGCGCCGTTGGCTGCGGCCTGTGCGGCGCCACTGCGGTACCACCACTGCGGGGTTTCGCCGGCCGGATGGGCGACCGGATCGACGGCGACCTTCAGGCCGGCCGGGGCAGTGGCGGGGGCGGTGCTGGCGCAGGCGCCCAGCAGCAGGGTGGTGGCGCAGGCGGCCAACAGGGAGACGGAACGACGCATGGACGCTGGGATCTCACAAACTGTAACGGGACGTTCATTATGCCCGGCCCAGCAAGGCACGCCGATGACACACTGATTTGCCGGTGCGGCGGTCGTTCCCGCGGCGGGCTTGGGCTATCGTGGAACCATCCCTTCCTTCCCCTCTGGATTGCCTATGAAGCTGGTCTCTGCCTGGCTGCGGATTCCATTCTGGCAGCGCGTGGTCGGTGGCTTCGTGCTCGGCGCGCTGGCCGGCTGGGCGCTGGGCCCGGCCGCGGAAACGTGGTTCGGCCCGCTCGGCGAACTGTATGTCACCCTGATCAAGATGATCGCGGTGCCGCTGGTGTTCTTCGCGGTCATCAACGCGATCTCGTCGCTGCATGGCCAGAAATCGGTCGCCGCGCTCAGTGGCCGCACCTTCCTGTGGTTCGTGATCACTGCGGCGCTGGCCGTCTGCGTGGGCCTGGGCGTGGGCACGGTGCTGCAGCCTGGTGCCGGTGGCCTGCAACTGTCGATGGCCAGCAACTACGTGCCGCGCGAAGTGCCCAGCGTGGTGCAGGTGCTGCTGGACGTGGTGCCGTCCAACGTGTTCTACGCGTTGTCGGGCATCGGCACCAAGGTCAACGCGGCCGGCGAGACCGTGCTGGCGGCCGGTCGCGGTTCGATCTTGCCGGTCATCTTCTTCGCCGGCCTGGTGGGCTTTGCCATCGTCAAGCTGGGCGAGAAGGTGACCGAGGCGCGCAAGCTGGTCGGGCAGATGAGCGACATCATGATCCAGGTGACCCGCTTCGTGCTGGAAGTCACCCCGATCGGTACGTTCGGCCTGATCGCCGGCCTGGTCGGCAGCTACGGCTTCGAGAAGCTGCTGCCGCTGGGCCATTTCGTGCTGGCCCTGTACGTGGCCTGCGCGCTGCACATCGTGGTGGTCTACAGCGCGCTGCTGCTGTCGCACGGCCTGAACCCGCTGAAGTTCTTCCGCGGCGCGGCGCCGGGCATGCAGGTGGCCTTCGTCAGTTCGTCCAGCTTCGCGGCGATGCCGGTGGCGCTGCGCTCGATCACCCACAACCTGGGGGTGAACAAGGACTACGGCTCGTTCGCCGTTCCGCTGGGCGCCAGCATCAAGATGGACGGCTGCGGTGCGATCTACCCGGCGCTGTGCGCGGTGTTCATTGCCCAGTACAGCGGCGTGCCGCTTACCCCGGAACAGTACGTGGTGGTGCTGATCGCTTCGGTGCTGGGCAGCTTCGGTACCGCCGGCGTTCCGGGTACCGCGGTGATCATGGCCACCGTGGTGCTGAGCGCGGCCAACCTGCCGCTGGAAACCATCGGCTACCTGTATGCCATCGATCGCATCCTGGACATGATGCGCACGATGACGAATGTGACGGGGCAGATGCTGGTGCCGGTGCTGGTGGCCAAGGAAACCGGGCTGCTGGACCAGAGCGTCTACGACAACCCCAGCACGAATGTCGGTATCGACGATCCCGACCCGACCCCGCCGCGCAGCTGAAGCGGGGCTGCAACGGGCTGTATCAGCCCCTGTAACAGGACTGATACAGCCCCCGCGCAGCCCGTGAATCCTGCGTTTCGCGCGCGTTAAGCCCAACGAAATCCCAACGCCGCTGTAACACCGCGGCATCAACCGGCGCCCTTGCGCGCACGCGCAGGCCTTGTGCAACGGGCCTGCGGAAGTTGGCACGGAAACTGCTCCCTCCCTGCGCATACGCAACGGGAGAGCGGCATGGACGGCAGCAGCATCCTCATTGGTAGCCCGGTCCGGCAGATGGCACTGCTGCTGGCCCTGGCCTGCCCGCTGGCCGCCGCCGCTTCCGGTGCGCGCCAGGGCGTCAAGGCGCAGCCTGGCGAAATCGTGCTGCTGCGCGATGTGTCCACGCGCCCGGCCTACCGCATGGCCCCGCCCGGCGTGGCGTTGATCGCCGACCCCAAGCCACAGCGCGAGATCGCCGGTGCACTCGGCAGCAGCGGCGCGCACGGTGGCATGGATGAACTCAGCGACGATGACTACGCCGGGCTGGGCGCTGGGCAGACCCAGCAGCTGGCCGCGCCCGGTGGCACCACGGTGGAACGGGTGACCCACCAGGCGCTGGGGGGCACGCTCGGGCGTTCCGGCGACAGCATGATGAGCGGCAGCAACCTGAGCGGGGCGATGAGCGGCCCGCTGGGTGCGGTGGGCAACACCACCCGCGGCATCGGCGATACGGTGCGCGGCGCGCTGTCGCAGTTCCCGCTGGGCGCACCGGCGCCGGGCGGTGGCAAATGATGCGTCGCACGCGGGGCCTGCTGCTGGTGGTGGTGCTGCTGCCGGCCACCGCGCTGGCCGACGACTACAGCGGCATGCTGGCCTACCTGGATATCGCCCGCATCGACGGCCGCGCCCTGGCCGGGGCCAGCGGCGCCATCGCGGTGAACCAGGCCGCGGGCGATCTGAACATCCAGGCCAATCTGCAGGGCATGGCCAGCGGCGACCAGGCCAACGTGGCCGTGGCCGCACGCCAGCAGCGCGGCGGCAACGTGGTGCTGTCGGCACCGTTGCAGGCCAGCGCACATATCGCCGGGGAAGCATTGGCCGGCGCCAGTGGTATCGCATCGATCAACCAGGCCAGCGGCATCGCCAACACGACGCTCAACGTCGTCAGCGCGACGCTGGCCCGGCAAGGGATACGCGAATCCGATGACGCGGCATTGGCCGCAGCGGATATCGCGTCAGCAGGGGGGCAGGGCGACACCGGTGACGGTGTTGCGGCGGGTATCCGCAGTGTCGGCGTCGCTTCGACGGCACTGCGGGGCTTCGACGGTGTCCTGCAACTCAATCAGATCGCGGGAGCGCGCAATGACACGGCCAACGTGCTGACCATGGCCGTGCAGGGCAACCCGTGAGCAACAACCACCCGATGTATCACCTGATGAGAGAGAGGGCACCATGAACGCGAACCTGAAAAGGACCGTGCTTGCGATGGCGATTGCCACGGCCTCCACTGCGGCTGCGGCCAACGGCTGGGACAACCAGAACGCCAACGCCAACATCAACCACAACCATGTCGTGACCGAAACCCGCAACGACACCCACAACCACACCGACAACGAGGTCCGCAACTGGACCCGTACCAGTACCACGGTACGCAGCAACACCGACAGCTCCAACATCACCCGCAACCGCACGGTGAACGAGCAGGTACAGAAGAACAGCAACATCCAGGCCGACGAGCGCAAGGAAAAGAACAACCACGGCGTCGACGTGAACCTGGAAAAGGACCTGCGCCTGAGCTCGGACATCAGCTTCTCGGGTGACCCGGAAGTGACCGGCACGATCGACCTGGATTCGGCCGCCATCGCGGTCATCGACAACCGCCAGTCGATCAGCAACAACCTGGGCTCCAACAGCCTGGTCACCAACAGCGCGTCCATTGCCGATGACGTCGGCGCCGGTGCGTCGGGCAACCTCGGCTTCAACGTGGTGGCCGGTGACAACAACGCGCAGGACAACGCGGCCTCGCTGTCGGCGGCCGACGCATCCTTCAGCTTCGGCATGGCCGATGCGGAAGTCTTCGTCAACCAGGCCGGCTTCAACAACACCACCATGAACTCGGGCGTGACCAACGCCGCCAGCCTCGGTGGCAATGCCTTCGGTGGTGCGTCGGGCAACATTGGCGTGAACATCGCTTCGGGCAACAACAACGAGCAGAAGAACGCGCTCGCTGCTTCGGTGGCCACCAGTGCCATGGCCCAGTCCAGCATCAGCTCCAACCAGGTGTCCAGCGGCAACGCGGTATCCAACGCTGGCTATGTGCAGTCCTACACCGACACCGTGGAAGTGGGCATGAGCGGTGGCGTGGGCGGCCTGACCCTGGCCTACGGCGCCGGCACCTACAGCGGCCGTGGCAACGCTTACCAGATGGCGAACTACTACCTCGACAGCTGGGATGGCGACCTGCCGCATCCGGACGGCAACAGCACCGGGCACATCGATCTGGACAACGAGATCCAGAACGCAACGATGAACCCGTACCGTCAGGGCGTGGGTGGCCTGGGCTTCGACACGCGTGAAAGCGGCACCAGCCAGTTCGTCGAACTGGGCATTGCCGACCTGTACGCCAGCCTGAGCGGCACCGTCACCACCACCCGTTGGGTGAACGTCAACGCCACCAACACCTCGGCGCTGTCCGGCAGTGCCTTCTCCGGGGCGTCGGGCAACATCGGCGTGAACGTGGCGTCCGGCACCGGCAACCTGCAGGCCAACAGCCTGGCCCTGGCCGTGGCCCAGCCCAGCACCGGCGGTGGCGGCGGTACCGGTGGCGGCGAGTAACACCGCGCGTGACCGCTTTCGCAGCTGACCTGCGTTGAGCGCAACAAGCCCGGCCGTCCGCCAATGGCCGGGTTCCCCGGGAGCCCCTGTCCCTCCTCCCCCTTGGGGCAGGGGCTCCTTCCTTTCCGTGGAGAGCACCATGGCCGGTTCCCGTTGGTGGTTGCGTGTTCTGACCTGCCTGCTGCTGCTGGGCAGCGCCGGTGCCTGGGCGGGGGACGTCGCCTTCAGCGGCGTGCTGCCCAACGGTGCGCTGATGCAGCAGAAGGTGGAAAGCATGCAGGAGCGGCGCTACCGCAACCTGGTGCGGCAACACACCGACTACAGCTGTGGGGCTGCCGCGCTGGCCACGATCCTGCGCTACGCCTACCACCTGGATACCACCGAAGCCACGGTGATCGAGGGAATGATGGGGGTTTCCGATCCACAACTGGTCAAGGAGCGCGGTTTCTCGCTGCTGGACATCAAGCGCTATGTCGAATCGCTGGGCATGCGCGGCCGCGGCTACCGCATTGATGAAACGCGCCTGCGCACCCTGCGGGTGCCGGGGCTGGTGCTGATGGATGTGCGCGGCTTCCGCCACTTCGTGGTGCTCAAGCAGGTGCGGGGCGGCGTGGTGGAAGTGGCCGACCCGATCCTGGGCAACCGTGCGCTGCCGCTGCCGGAGTTCCTGGAAGCCTGGCCGTCGCGCGCCGTTTTCGTCGTCATCGGCAGCGACTTCGATCGCAATACGGTCCTGCTGCAACCGAGCGAACGGCCCAGTGCACGCGCGCTGTATGCGCGGCAGGGACCGATCACCGATGCCGAGCTGGTCGACTTCGGCTTCAGCCATGCCGACCTGTTCTGAAGGAGGCACGATCATGTTCTACCAACGAGTACTGATTGCTGCGCTGCTGGTACTTCCTGCGTTGCCCGCCTGGGCGGCAGACGGTGCACCGGGGCGCGGCCTGAAGGAAATCCCCGATCCGGAGCTGAACCTGATGCGTGGCCGCTACACCGTGGGCGGCAACAACGTGGCCTGGTTCGGCGTCACCATGATTTCGCAGTGGAAGGGCAATGACGGCGGCGCGGTGCAGGGTGCGCTCACCCTGGGCATGGATTTCCGCCAGGGAAGCACGCCCAAGCTGACCTTCCAGCCCAGCGTGCAGGTCACCGCCGCCGATGCACCGCTGCCCGATACCAGTGGCCGCAGCATCGACAGTACCGGCCTGGCCAATGCCAGTGGCCTGGTGCAGAGCGTGCAGGTGGCGGGCGATGGCAACACCGCGCGCAATGTCACCTCGCTCACCATCCGTGATGGCGCCGTGCCCGTGGCCGGCAGTGACGACGGCACGCGCATCGCCCAGGTGCAGCAGGGTGGCGCTAGCGCCAGTGCGGTGCTGGACGGCAACCAGGCACGCCTGCTGTTGCAGGTCGATGGCCAGGGCATGGTGCAGCAGTGGATCCGCAATGGCAGCGTCGGCCAGGGCATTGCCCTGAGTGGCGACGGCCAGAACGCCAGCAACCGGCTGCAGCTGGAGCTGGTACGCAATTCCGTGGCCGGCAACCTGCCGTTGAGCCAGAACGTGGCCCAGGCAATCGCGCTGAACCGCGGCATGGGCCCGGGCCAGTAAACCGGTCCGGTCAAGGGGGACGAACGTTCAACGCAGGTCACTGACATGCATACCTATTTGCGGCTTACCCCGCTGGCGCTGGCGGCGCTGGCGGCCAACGCCTTCGCCCAGCAGCCGGCGGCCAACGATACGGCCGACGTGCAGGCACTGATCGGCCAACTGGAACAACTGAAAGCCAACTACGCGCAGGAGGTACGGCGCCTGCGCGAACTGGACATGCAGGTGCAGGCCATGCAGGCCCGCCTGAACGGTCGTGCCGGCGCGGCATCCACACCGGCGGCGCCACTGGCCCCGGCGGCCGCAGCCGCAGTACCGCCCAGCAGCGAGGGCTATGCCAGCACCGCCGCCGAAGCGCAGCAGGCCAAGCAGGAAGCGCGACGCAGCGTGGACGATGTGAAGCAGCAGCAGGCGGCGCTGTTCTCGCGCAGGTTCACCCTGGAAAACAGCCTCACCTATGCCCGCTACGACAGGAAGCAGCTCACCCTCAATGGCTTCCTGGCGCTGGATGCAATCTTCCTGGGCAACATCGCCATCGAGAACGTCGAATCCGATTCGCTCACCTACAACCTGGCCGCGCGCTGGGGCGTGAGCCCGAACCTGACCCTGAACGCCGATGTGCCCTACCTGGCCCGGCGCACGGTGTACCAGAAGGGCGGTGCCGGCGGTGCCGCCGCTGCGATCGCGCAGGAAGAGACCAACGGCAATGGCCTGGGCGATGTGAGCGTGAGCGCGAACTACCGGTTGTTCGGTGAACGCGGCTGGCGGCCGGAAACCGTGCTGACCGGCGGGGTGACCGCGCCGACTGGGCGTGCCCCCTACGGGCTGGACTGGAAGGTGATCGAGCGCGACGACGATGACTACATCCGCTTTGCGGTGCCGCGCGAACAACCCACCGGCAATGGCGTGTGGCAGGCCAACCTGGGTGTGTCGATGGTCAAGACCGCCGACCCGGCGATCCTGTTCGCCAATGCCGGTTACATCCATTCGTTCCCGCGTGGTTTCAGCGACATCGACAGCAACCCGGACACCACCAACCCGGGTGACGTGAAGCTGGGCGGATCGGTGTACTTCGGCGCGGGTGTGGCATTTGCCTTCAACGAGCGCACCAGCCTGAGCATTTCCTTCAGCGACAAGATCACCGCGCGCGCCTCGACACGGTTCAAGGGCGGGCAATGGGTGAAGGTGATCGGCAGCGATGCCAATGCCGCCTCGCTGAACCTGGGCGTGACCTATGCGTTGAACCAGAACACCACGCTGGTCACCCTGCTGGGCATCGGCCTGACCCCCGACGCGCCGGACTTCACCCTGGCGTTCAAGGTGCCGTACATGCTGTAGCGAAGGGCTGACGCCATGCATCGGTAGCGCCGGGCCATGCCCGGCGTTTCTTGTTGTGGTGGCGCTCACGCATGGTAGAGCCGGGCCACGCCCGGCTGCTGTTTTCCGCGACCGCGGAGGGTTGTCACTTTCTTTGCTTGTGCACCGTGCTGCAGGAGCAGCGCGGAACGGCGCAGCCGGCCCGTAGGGTGGCGCACATGGATGTGCGCCATCAAGAAAGTAACCAAAGAAACACACCGCCGTCGGCGAGCCGGCGCTGCGCGCCGGTACCCTGCGCTCCTGGGCTCGCTTCAAGGCGGATCCAAATCACCGTCAACGGCAACGGCAACGGCAGCCGGGCATCAGCGCTCCGGGGGCAGTTCCAGGCGGTGCTTGCGGCACAGCCGGTAGACGGTCACGCGCGATACCTGCATGTGCCGGGCGCAGGCGGAGACGTTGTAGCCGTGCTGGCGCAATGCCTGCAGCAGCAGATCGCGTTCCACCTGGCCACGGGCATCCTGCAGCAGCGCACGGGGTTCGGGCAGTGCGTCGTCGGCAAGTTCGAGGTCGGCGGCGGTGATCAGTTCGCCCTCGGCCACGATCGCCGCGCGCTGCACGCGGTTCAGCAGCTCGCGCACATTGCCGGGCCAGCCGAAACCACGCATCGCTTGTCGGGCGCCGGTGTCGAACCCCCGCGCGCGGCCGGGATGGCGCTGGCGGAAGCCGCGCAGGAAATGATCGGCCAGCAGCAGCACGTCGCTGCCACGCTCGCGCAGCGGGGGCATCGGCAGGCGCAGCACGTTCAGGCGGTAATACAGGTCGCGGCGGAAGCGGCCCTGGGCCACCGCCTGCTCCAGTTCGACATGGGTGGCGGCCAGCACGCGCACATCCACCCGCAGCGGCTGGTTGCTGCCCACGCGTTCGAGCGTGCCTTCCTGCAGCACGCGCAGCAGGCTGGTCTGCGCATCGCCGGGCAGGTCGCCCACCTCGTCCAGGAACACGGTGCCGCCATGGGCCGATTCGAACAGGCCGATGCGGCGCTGGGCGGCGCCGGTGAACGCGCCGCGCTCATGGCCGAACAGCTCCGACTGCACCAGGTTGGCGGGAATGGCGCCGCAGTTCACCGCCAGGAAGGGTTTGCCGGCCCGGCCAGAGAGTGCATGCAGGGCCTGCGCCGCCAGTTCCTTGCCGGTGCCGGTTTCGCCGGTGACCAGGACCGGCAGATCCACCGGCGCGAATTTGTGCAGGGCCGCGCGCACGGCCAGCACGCGCGGGCTGTCACCGATCAGGGCGGGCAGGCCGCCGCCATCGCAGGCGCGTGCCGGGTCGGCTGTGTCACCGTCGGCCTGGCGCTGCATGGTGGACACCATCGCGCCCAGTTCAAGCGGCAGGGTGAACTGGTTCTGGCAGGCCAGCAGCACGTCGGTCCAGGCGGGGGGAGGGCTGTGTACGTCCGCCGGCAGCACCGCCAGCCAGGGCAGGTGCTGGTGCTGCTGCACCCAGGGCAGCAGCGCCTGCAGCGCGTCCAGATCGAGGTGGCGCAGGTCGATCACCGCGACCAGATGGTCGCGACCGCGCAGGCCGACGGCCATCGCCGGCCCGGGCGCCACGCAGCGCAGCTGCCAGCCGGCGGCGGCCAGCGCGCCACGCTCGGATGCCTGCGGCTGTCCGAACCAGATCACGCAACGTGATGGAACTTCCAGGCTTGCTGCCATTCCTTTCCCCCCGGCACGCAGACAGCGCGGGCGGGGTCTGGCTGGGTATCCCGGCATGCCGCCCCACGCCGGGTTACGCAGGCCGCGGGCTGGCGGCCGGCCGCGGCCCAACGGACCGTGACATCAAGCACCAACGCACGGGGCGGCGGCCAGCGGCCAGCGGCGCAACAACGAAAAAGCCGCTGCAGGGCAGCGGCTTGGTCGTTCAGACGGTGACGGGGCGGGCGGCGGTCAGAGATCGACCCGGCGCGCCTGCATGAACTTGTTGCCCCAGTAGCCGCTGAGCAGGGTGTCCACGCGCACGTCCTTGCCGGTGCTCGGGGCGTGCAGGAAGCGACCTTCGCCCACGTAGATGCCGACATGGTCGACCCGGCCCTTGCGGCCGAAGAACACCAGATCGCCGGCGGCCAGCGAGGCGCGGTCGTTGATCAGCTGGGCGTTGTTGTCGTGGGCCATTTCGCGCGAGACGCGCGGCAGTTCGATGCCCAGTGCCGAACGGAACACGTAACCCACCAGACCGCTGCAGTCGAAGCCGCTGTCCGGGTTGCTGCCGCCCCAGCGGTACGGGGTGCCCAGCAGGGTCATCGCGCGGCGCAGCAGCGACTGCACCTTGCCGTTGTCGGCTTCGCTGCCGACCACGACGCTGCCATTGGCGGCGCTGCTGGTGTCGTAGTTGGCAAGCAGGCGGCTGAGGTCGCCGGCAACCATGGCCGAGCGGTCCATCAGCGGAATGGTGTCGTTCGCGGCCAGGTGCGGCAGCAGGGCGGCCAGGGTGGCGCTGGCGGCGGCATCGGCGCGGCTGCGCTGGGCGGCCGGTTCGGCCTTGGCGGCCGGCTTGGCGGTGGCTTCCACGGAAGCCGGTGCCGGTGCGTCGGAACGGTTCGGAGCGGTCTGCGCCCAGGCCGGAAGGCTGGAGAGGCAGAGTGCCAGGCCCAGCAGCAGCGGGCGGACACGATGTGAAGGAACGGCGGTCTGGCCTTGGCCTTGCAGGTCGTCAGTCGTCACGCGTCGGTCACAGAAAAAAAACGATGGGGCATCATGCCCTGTAAAAGCCGCGATAAGTTAAAAATTCCGTTATAAAAACGTTATTTTCATAGTGATGCGCGTCACAGTTTTGAACATATCGCCTGTTCAGTTTAGCGAAGGACGCGTTTCGCTCCTGTGTAGTGGTCTTTCCAATAGGCGCCGCTGAGCGAATCCAGGCGCACCGTGCCGCCGGTGCTGGGCGCGTGCACGAAGCGGCCTTCGCCGACGTAGATGCCCACGTGGGTCACGTTGCCGCGACTGCCGAAGAACACCAGATCGCCAGTGGCCAGGCGCTGCGGGTCGATCTTCGGGCCCTGTACGGCGGCCAGGTCGCGCGAGGTGCGCGGCAGCTTCAGGTCGACCATTTCCCGGTACACATAGGTGACCAGGCCGCTGCAGTCGAAGCCCGAATCGGGGGTGTTGCCGCCATAGCGGTAGGGCGTGCCGACCAGACTGATCGCGCGCATCAGCACCGAATTGGCGGCCTCGGGGTTGTCCGGCGTGGTCGCCGGCCAGTGCGCCGAGGGTGGCGGCGGGGCGGGGCGAGTGGCCTTGCCGCCGCCGCAGGCGGACAGCAACAAGGGCAGGGCCAGCAGCAGGGCGGGCGCGAAGAGCCGGCGCGGGCCGGACGAAACTGGCGTGATGTGCATGATCTCCGGATAATGCGCCACCTTGGATTGGCCGTCATGATGGCGGCGTCCCCGCCGGGCGACAACCCGCCCCAACCCGCCTGCCTCCGGCAGATCCAGACAGAGTTGCGCATGAAGATCGAAAAAGACCGCGTTGTCCGCTTCCACTACACCGTTTCCGAAGTCGGCCAGGCGCCGATCGAGTCGTCCAAGGACCGCGGCGAGCCGCTGGCAATCCTGATCGGCCACGGCAACATCATCCCGGGCCTGGAAAACGCCATGATGGACCAGGAAGCCGGTGCGACCTTCAGCGTCGACGTGACCGCTGCAGACGCCTACGGCGAACGCCGCGAGGGCCTGTCCCAGCGCGTGCCGAAGAAGCACTTCGGCAATGCCAAGCTGGCCCCGGGCCAGCAGGTCGTGCTGCAGACCAACTTCGGCCCGCGCGCGGTCACCGTGCAGAAGGTCGGCATGAGCGTGGTCGACGTTGACCTGAATCATCCGATGGCCGGCAAGGACCTGCATTTCGACGTGGAAATCGTCGAAGTGCGCGAAGCCGGCAAGGAAGAGATCGAACACGGCCACGTGCACGGCGACGGCGGTCACCAGCACTGATCGCTGCGCGATCGTGATGCCCGCAACGGCCCGCTTCGGCGGGCCGTTGTGTTTCCGGGCCGGGCTGCGGGCAGGCCCGCAGTGCGCCCGGCAGCGGCATAATGACGGACCTGTCCACCGGATGTTCCGTGAACGCCGCACTTCCTCCCCTGCAGCCGGTTACCTCCGGCGAACGCATCGCCGTGCTGGATGTGCTGCGCGGGGTGGCCCTGCTGGGCATCCTGCTGATGAACATCGAGGCCTTCGCCGGCCCGCTGGAGTTGGCCTTCACCGGCATCGACACGCACTGGCAGGGCATCGACTACTGGGCCGATGCCTTCGTCTACGTGTTCGTGCAGGGCAAATTCTTCACCCTGTTCTCGCTGCTGTTCGGTGCCGGCTTCGCGGTCATGGCCCAGCGCGCCGAAGCGGCCGGCCGTGATTTCGCCCCGTTCTACCTGCGCCGCAGCGCGGGCCTGCTGCTGATCGGGCTGTGCCATGCGCTGCTGGTCTGGTCCGGCGACATCCTGGTGCTGTATGCGCTGGCGTCGCTGCCGCTGCTGGCCTGTCGTGAAGCCCCGCGCAGCTGGCTGCCCTGGATGGGGGCCACGGTCTATCTGGGCGGCGTGCTGCTGATGCTGCTGGTGGGTGCCATCGTGTCGATGGCCACCCCGCAGGACGTGCAGAAGATGCTGGCCGACGCCCAGCAGAGCATCGACCAGCAACGCCTGGTGTACGGGCAGGGCAGCTGGCTGCAGGCCAATGGCCAGCGCCTGCACGAGTTCGGCGTGGCGCTGGGCGGCATGATCATTTCCGGGCCGCAGGTACTGGGCATGTTCCTGCTCGGCAGCTGGTTCGCCAGCAGCGGTGCACTGGCCGCACCGGAACGTTTTGCGCGCCTGTACGCACTGCTGCGCTGGGTCGCACTGCCGCTGGGCCTGCTGCTGACGCTGGCCGGCACGTACTGGAAGCCCTACCTGCAGCCCGGTGCCTACGATCTGCCCACCACCGCCGCCATGGCCCTGGTGGCGATAGGTGCGGTGCCGATGTGCCTGGGCTATCTGGCGTGGATCGTGCGCTGGCGCGTGGCCCTGCGCGGCCTGGCCGCGGTGGGGCGCATGGCGCTGACCCATTACCTGCTGCAGTCGCTGCTGTGCACGCTGCTGTTCTACCACTATGGGCTGGGGGCGTTCGAGCAGGTGCCGCGCGCCTGGCAGCTGCTGCTGGCGCTGGCGCTGTTCGCGGCGCAGGTGGCGATCAGCCACGTGTGGCTGCGTCGTTTCCGCTTCGGGCCGGTGGAATGGCTGTGGCGGGCGATGACCTATCGGCAGTGGCCGGTCATGCGCCAGGCCCGCGCGGCCGACTGACGTGCCGTATCACTCACGCTGAACCGCCGGCCTTCCGTGGCATGCTGGCCGCGTGCGCGTGGCGTACCCCGATGATGTTGTTGTTTCCCCAGACTGCGAGCGATTGCCATGAGTACTGCGCCCTTCGACTATGACCTGATCGTGCTGGGCGGTGGTTCTGCCGGCTTGGCCGGCGCGATCCGCGCCGCGCAGTACGGCAAGCGGGTGGCGCTGCTGGAACCGGGCGAGCTGGGCGGTACCTGCGTGAACATCGGCTGCGTGCCGAAGAAAGCGATGTGGCTGGCGGCCGATCTGGCCGAGCGTATCGGCCTGGCGCACGCAATGGGTTTCGATGTGCCGGCGCGTCCTGCGCTGTCCTGGAAGGAGCTGGTGATCCACCGCCAGGCCTACATCACCAACATCCACAAGAGCTACCACGCGCGCCTGGACGAGACCGGCGTGGTGCGCATTCCTGCGCGCGGCCACCTGTTGGATGCGCACACCGTGGCCTGCACCGATGGCGTGCGCTACAGCGCCCAGCACATCCTGATCGCCACCGGCGCGCACCCGCAGCGGCCCGACGTGCCCGGCGCCGAGCTGGGCCTGGTATCGGATGATTTCTTCGATCTGCGCGCGGCGCCGGCCGAGGTGGCGATCGTCGGTGGTGGCTACATCGCCGTGGAACTGGCCGGCCTGCTGCAGGCACTGGGCAGTCGGGTCAGCCTGCTGGTGCGCGGGCAGCGCCTGCTGGACCGGTTCGACCACGAACTGACCGAGCAGCTGGCCGAAAACCTGCGCCAGCAGGGCGTGCGCATCTGCTTCGAATTCGACCTGAAGGCACTGCAGCGCGACGGCCAGCAGGTGCGCGTGGTGGGCGCGCAGGGGGCGCTGGACTGCGCCTTCGATGCGGTGTTCTTCGCTACCGGCCGCCGCGGCAACAGTGCGGATCTGGGCCTGGAAGCGCTGGGCATCGGCATCGGTGAGCACCGCCAGGTGCAGGTCGACGAATGGCAGACCACGGCGGTGCCGAGCGTGCACGCGGTGGGCGATATTGCCGGCAAGGTCGGGCTGACCCCGGTGGCAGTGGCTGCAGCGCGGCGCCTGATGGACCGCCTGTTCGGTGGCAAGCCGGAATCGAAGATGGATTACGAAACCGTGCCCAGCGTGGTGTTCTCGCACCCGCCGCTGGGCGCGGTCGGAATGAGTGAACAGCAGGCGCGCGAATGCTTCGATCAGGTAACGGTCTACCACAGCCGGTTCCGGCCGATGCTGCAGGCGCTGGCCAACGGCACCCAGCGCAGCCTGTTCAAGATGGTATGCGCGGGCCCGGAAGAACGCGTGGTCGGCATCCATCTGCTGGGTGAGGCCGCCGATGAGATCCTGCAGGGCTTTGCGGTGGCGGTGAAGATGGGGGCGACCAAGGCACAGTTCGACGCCACCGTGGCGATCCATCCCACCTCGTCGGAAGAAGTGGTGTTGATGCGGTAACGTCGTAGAGTCGAGCTTGCTCGACTGATCAACCTTGCTCGACTGATGGATCGCGCATAGTCGAGCAAGCTCGACTCTACCGCGGGCGGCCCGCCGCGCGTGCGACAATGGGTGCCCCACGATTGCCCTTGGCCGCCCCGCGCGGCCTGTTGCCGTTCCCATGTCCAGCCCGTCTTCGCGCATCGCCACCGCTTCGCCCCGCATCGCGCTGGGCGGCATCGGGCTGGCCGCGATAGGTGCCGTTGCGGCCTCCGGCAAGGCAATCATCGTCAAGCTGGGCCTGCGCCATGGCGTGGATGCGACCACGCTGCTGGCCCTGCGCATGCTGATGGCGCTGCCGCTGTTCGTGCTGATGGCGCTGTGGAGCGCACGCCGCGCCGAACCGCTGTCCTGGGCGGACCGTGCGCGCGTGTTGTGGCTCGGCTTCACCGGCTACTACCTGTCCAGCCTGCTCGATTTCCAGGGGCTGCAGTACATCAGCGTGACCCTGGAACGGCTGATCCTGTACTTGAACCCGACCCTGGTGCTGCTGATCAACGTGCTGCTGGCACGGCAGCGGCCGGGGCGCTGGCAGATCGCCGCGCTGGTGCTCAGCTACCTGGGCGTGCTGCTGGCCTTCGGCCATGACCTGCAGCGCGAGGGCGGGCAGATCATCATCGGCAGCCTGCTGGTGCTGGGCAGTGCGCTCAGCTATGCGCTGTACCTGTTCGGCAGCGGGCAGGTGGTGGCGCGCGTGGGCGCGGTGCGGCTGACCGCCTATGCCAGCTGCGTGGCCAGCGTGCTGGTGCTGCTGCATTTCACGGCAACCCACCCGCTGCCGCTGCTGTGGCAGGCACCGGCGCCGGTGCAGTGGTTGTCGCTGGTCAATGCCACGGTGTGCACGGTGCTGCCGGTGCTGGCGATCATGCTGGCGGTGCAGCGCGTGGGTTCGTCGCTGGCCGCGCAGGTGGGTATGCTGGGCCCTGTTTCCACCATCGTGATGAGCCTATGGCTGCTCGACGAACCGATGGGGCCGGCGCAGATCGCCGGCACCGTGCTGGTCCTGCTCGGCGTGCTGCTGGTGACGCGCCTGCGGCGCTGACCCCGGAGCAGGCGCGCGCGCGCATCCTGCAGGTGATCCATGCCATTCCGCCGGGCCAGGTGATGGGCTACGGCCAGGTCGCCATGCGTGCCGGTCTGCCCGGTCGTGCCCGCCTGACCGCACGCGTGCTGGGCCAGAACGACGATCCCAGCCTGCCTTGGCACCGCGTGCTGCGTTCGGATGGTCGCATCGCCATGGCCGAAGGCTCGGCGGGCTGGCGCGAACAGGCGCAGCGCCTGCGTGCCGAAGGCGTGGTAGTCACCAACGGCCGCGTGCGCATGCCGGCGATCGACCCGGCCGCCGCCTTGGACGCGGCGCTGTGGGGCCCGGCCTGATCATCGCCGCCGGCTGAACCGGCACGGCGGCGGCGTCGTCAAACCCACACCCTGCACCGGCTATGATGGAGTTCGTTCCATGCCGGTCATCCCATGTTCCCGCGACTGCCCACCGTTACCAAGGCCCTGCTGATCGCCAACGCGATCCTGTTCCTGCTGCAGCAGCCGTTCCTGCTCGGCATGCAGACCTTTGCCCCGTTCATGCTGCAACCGCTGCAGCAGGGCTTCGATGCGTTTTCGCCAGGTGGCAATTTCCAGCCCTGGCAGCTGCTGACCTATGGTTTCCTGCACGGCAGCTTCGGACACCTGTTCTTCAACATGCTGGCCGTCTTCATGTTCGGCGCGCCGCTGGAACAGACCTGGGGCGAGAAGCGGTTCCTGATCTATTACCTGGTGTGCGTGGTGGGCGCCGGCCTGTGCCAGCTGCTGGTCGGCTCGCTGCTGGAAAACCCGGCACCGGTGCTGGGCGCATCCGGCGGTGTGTTCGGCCTGCTGCTGGCCTACGGCATGCTGTTCCCGAACCAGCGGGTGATGCTGCTGTTCCCGCCCATTCCGATGAAGGCACGCACCTTCGTGATCCTGTTCGGCGTGGGTGAACTGGTGCTGGGCATGACCGGCTGGCAGCCGGGCGTGGCCCACTTCGCACACCTGGGCGGCATGCTGTTCGGCTGGCTGCTGATCCGCTACTGGCGCGGCCAACCGCCGTTCAACAAGCGCCGCCCGCCCGGCCCGCCAAAGCGCCCGAACCACCTGCGCAGCGTCAAATGATCCGAAGGATCATTTGACGCGGGTAGGTGCCGACCGTTGGTCGGCACGAAACGTCCGGTAGGTGCCAACCTTGGTTGGTACACGCAAAGGCGTGCCAACCAAGGTTGGCACCTACCCATGCGGGCCACCTCACAGATCCTGCAACACCACCTGCGCAGCATTGTGCCCCGGTGCACCAGTCACGCCGCCACCGGGATGGGTGCCCGACCCACACAGATACAGACCGGGCAGGGCGCCGCGATAACCGGCCTGGCCCACCATCGGCCGCGCTGAAAACAGCTGGTTGGCGCTGAGCGCGCCATGGAAGATGTCGCCGCCGATCAGCCCGAAGGTGCGCTCCAGATCCAGTGGAGACAGCACCTGCCGGCCCAGCACGCTGGCTGCGAACCCCGGTGCATGGCGATCGACGGTGGCGATCATCAGATCGGCCACGGTGTCACGGTGATCATCCCAGTGCATGCCGCCTGGCAGCACCGGCGCGACGTGCTGGCAGAACAGGCTGGCTACGTGCTGCCCCGGCGGCGCCAGCGAATCATCCAGGGTGCTGGGAATCAGCATCTCCACGATCGGCTCGCGCGACCAACCATCGCGGCGCGCATCCAGCCACGCGCGATCCATGTAGTCCAGGCTGGGGGCCAGGATGATGCCCGCGCTCAGGTGTGGGCCGGGACCGGGCAGGGCACGGAAGTCGGGCAGCGCAGACAGCGCCACGTTCATGCGGAAGGTGCCCGAGCCACAGCGCCACTGCGCCATGCGCTCGCGCGTGGGCGACGGTACCTGCTGCGGTTCCAGCAACTGTTCGTACAGCAGTTTCGGGTTGACGTTGGCCACCACCGCATGGGCGCGCTCGCTGCTGCCGTCGGCCAGCACCACGCCGACCACGCGCCCGTGTTCGACCTGCAGGTGGCGCACGCCGGCATCGACCCGCAGTTCGGCGCCGGCCTCGCGTGCGGCCGCGGCAATGGCCTGGCTGATCGCACCCATGCCACCGATCGCGTGGCCCCAGGCGCCCTTCACCCCGTTGCACTGGCCGAACACGTGGTGCAGCAGCACGTAGGCGCTGCCCGGCGTATACGGGCTGGCGTAATTGCCGACGATGCCGTCGAAGCCGAACAGCGCCTTGATCGGTTCGCTCTCGAACCAGCGGTCCAGGTACTCGGCGGCCGACAGGGTGAACAGGTCCAGCAGTTCCTGCCGCAGCGCCGGGTCCAGCGCCGCCAGCTCGCGGCCCAGCCGGCCCATCTGCCACAGGGCCGGCAGCGCACGCCAGCCGGCGTCCACGCCCAGGTCGGGCGGCGCGCGCAGTGCCCAGGCGCGCAGCACGTCGGCGAAGATTTCCAGGCGGGCTTCATAGGCGGGCAGGGCCTGCGCATCGCGCGCGGAAAACTTCGCCACCTCGGCCTGGGTGCGGCCCGGTGCTGCCAGCAGATAGCGGCCATCGGCCAGCGGCAGGAAGTTGTTCACCGGCCGCGCAACGATGCGCAGCCCGTGCTGGTGCAGCTGCAGGTCGTCGATCACCTTCGGCTGCAGCAGCGACACCGTGTACGAGGCCACCGAGTTGCGGAAACCCGGGTGGAATTCTTCGGTAACGGCGGCCCCACCCAGCACCGCGCGTCGTTCCAGCACCAGCACCTTGTGCCCGGCGCGGGCCAGATAGGCCGCGCAGACCAGGCCATTGTGGCCGCCACCGACGATGATCGCGTCCCAGTGGTTCATGCCTGCGCGATGGCCGCTTCGATGGTGGCGATGTCGATCTTCTTCATCGGCATCATGGCGTTGAACGCGCGTCGCGCCAGCGCCTTGTCGCTGCTGGTCACCGCGTCCATCAACACGCGCGGGCTGATCTGCCAGGACACGCCCCAGCGGTCCTTGCACCAGCCACATTCGCTTTCCTGGCCGCCGTTGCCGACGATGGCGTTCCACAGCCGGTCGGTTTCGGCCTGGTCCTCGGTCTGGATCTGGAACGAGAACGCTTCGCTGTGCTTGAACGCCGGGCCGCCATTGAGGCCCACGCAGGGAATGCCGTACACGGTGAATTCCACCATCAGCACATCGCCCTCGCGACCGTCGGGGTAGTCACTGGGTGCGGCATGCACGGCGGTCACCGCGCTGTCGGCAAAGGTCTGGGCATAGAAGGTGGCCGCCGCCAGGGCGTCCTTGTCGTACCACACGCAGATGGTGTTCTTGTGGGCCATGGTCGGGCTCCGCAGCGGACGGTGGCGCAGCGATAGCACGGCGCCCGTTAACACCGGATCGTGCTGCGCTGCAGGAGCGGCAGGCAGCGCGCTACCATGGCGCGACGACACGACAGGGAAGGCGCGTGAAGATCCTGGTTCTGGGTGGGTATGGTGTGTTCGGTGGGCGCTTGGTGCGGTTGCTGGCCGATCTTGCGCAGTTGGAGCTGTTGATTGCCGGCCGTAACCTGGCGGCGGCGCAGGCGTTCTGCGCGGCCCACCAGGGGCAGCCGCGGGTACGCCCGCTGCAGGTGGACCGGCGGCAACTGGCCCCGGTACTGCAGGCCGAGCGCCCCGACCTGGTGGTCGATGCCTCCGGCCCCTTCCAGGATTACGGCGAACACCGCTACAGCGCGGTGGAAGCGTGCATCGCCGCCGGCATCGATTACCTGGATTTCGCCGATGCCGCCGACTTCGTGTTCGGTGTGTCCGCCTACGATGCACAGGCCCGGGCGGCCGGTGTGTACGTGCTGTCCGGGGTCAGCAGTTTCCCGGTGCTGACCGCTGCGGTGCTGCGGCAGATGGCCACGCGCATGGACATTGTGCGGGTGGAAGGTGGTATCGCGCCGTCGCCGTTCGCAGGCATCGGCCTGAACGTGATGCGCGCGGTGGTGGGCTATGCCGGTTCGCCGGTGAAATTGCGCCGGCAGGGCCGCGAGGGCCACGGCGTTGGTCTGGCCGAGAGCCGCCGTTTCACCGTCGCGGTGCCGGGGCGCCTGCCGCTGCGCAACCTGCATTTTTCGCTGGTGGACGTGCCGGACCTGCAGGTGCTGCCGCCCGAACACCCGGCCATGACCGATATCTGGATGGGCGCCGGCCCGGTGCCGGAAGTGCTGCACCGGGTGCTGAACCTGCTGGCGAAGGCGCGCTGGCGCTTCAAGCTGCCGTCGCTGGAGCCGTGTTCGCGCCTGTTCTACACCGTGCTGAACCTGATGAAGTTCGGCGAACACCGCGGCGGCATGATCGTGCGTGCGCAGGGCACCTGCAACGGCGCGCCGATGGAACAGAGCTGGCACCTGCTGGCCGAAGCCGATGATGGTCCCTACATTCCGTCGATGGCGATCGAAGCGGTGATCCGCAAGCAGCTGGCCGGTGAGCGGCCGGCACCGGGCGCGCGCGCGGCCACCCACGCGTTGGAACTGTCCGACTACGAACAGCTGTTTGTCGGCCGCACCATCCACACCGGGTTCCGCCGCGACATGCCCGGCGCCAGCCTGTACCAGCGCGTGCTGGGCGATGCGTATGCGCGATTGCCGGCCACCGTGCAGGCGCTGCACGCGCCGGGTGCGGCGCAGCGCTGGGTGGGGCAGGCGCAGGTGGAGCGCGGGCGCGGCGTGTTGTCGCGTATGCTGGGCAGCATCTTCGGTTTCCCCGCCGCCGCTGCGAACGTGCCGGTGACCGTGCAGTTCAGCCCCGAAGCGGGCGGCGAGCGTTGGTCGCGCACCTTCAACGGGCAGCGCTTCTCTTCGCTGCAGACCGAAGGCAAGGGGCGTGACGAGGCGCTGCTGGTCGAGCGCTTCGGTGCCGTGGCGGTCGCCTTGGCGCTGGTGGTGGACGGCGGACGGCTGCAGCTGGTGCCGCGCAGCTGGTCGGTGCTGGGCATCCCGCTGCCGCGCGCACTGCTGCCCGGTGACCAGAGCTTCGAGTACGAGGCGGATGGACGTTTCGTGTTCGACGTGGAGATCGGCGCGCCGGGGGTGGGGCGCATCGTGCATTACCGGGGCACGTTGCAGCCGGGTTGACGGGCATCCACGCATGGCGTGGATCTCCCTTCGGCACATGCGGAAAAGGCGCCCGAAGGCGCCTTTTCCGTTACTGCATCACCGCTGCCTTCAACGCCAGACCTTGATCTGTTCGGCGTCGGTGCGCTGCATCGGCTGGCCGGCCTTGCAGCTGAAGGTCGCGCCGAAGGCCGGCAGGTTCGACAGCGGCCCGTTGGTGCGCCAGCGGCCCGGTGCACGGATGTCGGCGGTCAGGCGGCGCGCGGCTTCGTTCGGCGACAGCTGCTGCGGCCACAGCGCGGCCCAGGCGCGGAAGAAGCCCTGCTGCTGGGCCGGCTTGGCCTTCGGTTCCTGCGCGGTGTAGGCGGCCCAGGCCAGTTCCAGGCCGGCGATGTCGGCCAGGTTTTCTTCCTGGGTCAGCGTGCCGTTCACCTTGGCACCCTTCACGCCGGGGAATTCATAGGCGCCGTACTGCGCGGCCACGCGGCTGCCCAGCAGGGTCCAGGCGGTCTTGTCAGCGGGCGTCCACCAGCTGCGCAGTTCGCCCTTGGCATCCACCAGCGCGCCCTTGGCATCGATGGCGCGGTTCAGCTCGTGGCCGACCAGGCCGCCGAAGCTGCCGAACTTGTCGGCGGCGTCGGCCTTGGCGTTGAACACCGGGCCCTGCAGGATGGCGGCGGTGACGATCAGGCGGTTCTGCGCCAGATCGTAGGCCAGCGACGGCTGCTGCGGCAGCACGTCCCAGCGGCGGTCGGCGTTGCCCTTGCCGATGCGCTTCATTTCTTCGCGGTGGCGCCAGGTCGAGGCGATCAGCATGTTGCCGCCGAACGAGCCACGGCCCATCGGCTGCACGCTGTAGTCCAGGTCGCGCAGCGGGGTGCCGATCTCGATCTTCAGCGCGGCCAGCTTGGCCTGCGCTTCGGTCTTGGCCTCGGCGCTCATCCAGGTGCTGTTCTTCACCGCCTCGATCTGCACTTCACGCACCTTGTCGACAATCCACGCCGCCTGGCGGCGGTCTTCGGCCGACAGGTAACGCGCGGCATATTCGCGGCCGACCATCGGGCCGGCGGCCACGTTGATGGCGTCCAGCACGCTTTCCCAGCGCTGCGGCGGCAGGGTTTCACCGCGCAGCACGCGGCCGCGGAATTCGAATTCCGCATCGCGGTAGGCCTTGGACAGGTACGGCGCCATCGAATCACCCACGCGCCAGCGCAGGTAGGCCTTCCACTGGTCCGGCTTGAGCTTGGTGACCATGCCGTCGAGCTGCTTGAACAGCTGCGGGTCGGCCAGCGAGACCAGGTCGTCGTTCACACCCTGCGCCTTCAGGAAGGCATCCAGCTGCAGGTTGCGGTAGCGGCTGTTCAGATCCTTGGTGGAGATCGGCGCGTAGTTGTTGAACGGGTTGTTGATGCCGGCCAGCGACTGCGCGTTGCGCGCCAGTTCGGTTTCCAGCGCGATGACCGACTGCGCTTCGGCATCCAGCTTGGCGGCCGGGGTGCCGGTCAGGGCCAGGATCTGCTTCACGTAGTTGCGGTAGCGGCCCATCAGGGCCACGGTGTCGGCGTCGGTGCGGGTGTAGAACGCCGGATCGGGCAGGCCCATGCCGCCCTGCATGAAGTAGCCGATGTGGCGGTCCAGCGCCTTCAGGTCCACGTCCGGGCCGAAGTTGAAGGCCACCGGGATACCGACCTGGTGCAGCGCGGCGATCGAGGCCGGTACATCCTTGGCCTTCTTGATGGCATTGATGCGGGTCAGCAGCGGGGCGATCGGGTTCGAGCCGTCCGCTTCCACGGCGGCTTCGTCCAGGCCGCTGGCCCAGAAGTCGCCCAGCAGCTTCTGCACGTTGCCCTGCGGCGCCTTCATCGAGGCTTCCAGCAGGTCACGCTGCTGCTGGCGGCTGCGGTCGACCAGCTGGCCCAGCGCGGTCGCAGCACCGGTCTGCGGGGCCGGGTTGGCCTTCAGCCAGCCGGCGTTGGTGGCGTCGTAGAAATCGCTGCACTGGGCGCTCACGGCAGGCGCGCGCGCGGCCTTCTTCTTGGCGGCGAATGCATCGTGGGTCGGGACCAGGGTCGCCAGGCTGATGCCCAGGGCGACGGCAAGCGGACGGAAGTTGGGCATGTAGAACGAATCCGTGATGGATTGAGGGCGGGCGAACTATAGCAAGCCGTGCATGGGCACGGCATGCACGCGTCACGCGGTGTGCGCCGGGCATGGCCCGGCGCTACCGGGGGTCATGGCATGGGCACGGCATGCACGCGTCACGCGGTGCTGCGTTTGCCCACATGGGGTCGGAGCCCTGGCGCTGCGCGCAAGGGATCCGACCCCGGCAGTAGATCCACGCCATGCGTGGATGGGGTTTGCGTGCATGGGGTCGGAGCCCTCGCGCTGCGCGCAAGGGATCCGACCCCGCGGCAGTAGATCCACGCCATGCGTGGATAGCGTTGCCTGCAAGGGATCCGACCCCCGGAAAAACAAAGGCCCGGGACGTCCCGGGCCTTTGCAGGTCTACCGCAGCCTCAGCCGTGGCTTACCAGATCACGACCTGCTGATCGCCGCTGCGGGCCATCGGCGAACCGGCCTTGCACTGGAACGCTGCGGCGAAGGTCGGCAGGTTCGACGGCGCACCCATGGCGCGGAACTGCGCCGGGGCGTGCGGGTCGGTGGCCAGGCGGACCTTGGCGTTTTCCGGGGTGTACTTGGTGCGCCACACGGTGGCCCAGTTGAAGAAGAAGCGCTGGTCGCGGCTGAAGCCATCGACCTTCGGGTCTTCCTTGCCGGCGCTGGCCTTCTGCAGGGCGTCGTAGGCCGTGGCCAGGCCGCCCAGGTCGGCGATGTTCTCGCCCAGGGTCAGCTTGCCGTTCACCGCCTGGCCGTCCACCTTGTACTGGTCGAACTGCTTGACCAGCTTGCCGGTCAGGCCCGCGAAGTTCTTCGAATCGCCTTCGGTCCACCAGTTCTCGAAGTTGCCGGTCGGCCCGAAGCGGCTGCCCTGGTCGTCGTAACCGTGGGTCATTTCGTGGCCGATGACCGCGCCGATGCCGCCGTAGTTCAGGGCGTCGTCGGCCTTCGGGTCGAAGAACGGCGGCTGCAGGATGGCGGCCGGGAACACGATCTCGTTCTGCAGCGGGTTGTAGTAGGCGTTGACCGTCTGCGGGGTCATGCCCCACTCGGTCTTGTCCACCGGCTTGCCGATCTTGGACAGGTTGTACTGGTAGTTGAACGCGGTGGCCGCGCGCACGTTGCCCAGGTAGCTGTCACGGTTGGTCTGCAGGCCCGACCAGTCGCGCCACTTGTCCGGGTAGCCGATCTTCGGGGTGAAGGTTTCCCACTTGGCGATGGCCTTGGCCTTGGTTTCATCGCTCATCCAGGACAGGCCCTGGATGCGGTCCTTCAGCGAGGCGGCCAGGTTCTTCACCAGGTCTTCCATCTTCGCCTTGGCTTCCGGCGAGAAGGCCACCTTCACGTACAGCTGGCCGAAGGCTTCGCCGGCGTCGCTTTCAATGGTGCCCAGCACGCGCTTCCAGCGCGGCTTCTGTTCCTTCTGGCCGTTCAGGGTCTTGCCGTAGAAGTTGTAGCTTTCCTGCACGAAGGCTTCGGACAGGTACGGCGAGGCGCCATCCACGGTGTGGAAGCGCAGGTAGGCGCGCCAGATCGACGGATCGGTATCGGCCAGGGCCTTGCTCACTTCCTGGTGGAAGGTCGGGATGGCCAGCGAGAACTTCTCCGGCGCGGCGACGTTCTGCGACTTGAAGAACTCGGTCCAGCTGAAGTTCGGGGTCAGCGCGTCGGCCTCGGCCAGGGTGACCGGGTGGTAGAACAGGGACACGTCGCGCGACAGTTCTTCGCTCGACTTGGAGGCCTTGGCCAGGCGGGTTTCGAACTTCACCACGTCCTCGGCCTGCTTGGCCGCATCGGCCGCAGCCACGCCGGACAGTTCCAGCACCTTGGCCACGTGGGCCTGGTAGGCCTTCAGCTTGTCGGCGTTCTTGGCGTCGGTGTAGTAGGTGGTATCGGGCAGGCCCAGGCCGCCCTGGCTGGCGTAGGCCATGTTCATGGCCGAGTTCTTGAAGTCGGCTTCGGCGCCGAAGCCGAACAGCACGTTCTCGCCCTTGGCCGCGCTGCTGCGCAGGTAGTCGGCGATGGCGGCCTTGTCCTGCAGGCCATCGATGGCGGCCAGGTCGGCCTTCAGCGGCTCGATGCCCTGGGCGTTGATCTTGGCCTCGTCCATGCCGGTGGCCCACAGGTCACCGACCACCTTCTCAATGTGGTCCGGGTTCTTCACCTGCGCCACCTGCTCGACCAGCTGGTGCTGCACGGCCACCGAACGCTCGTCCAGGATGGTGAAGGCGCCCCAGCTGGTGCGGTCGCCCGGAATTTCGTTGGCGGCCAGCCACTTGCTGTTCACGTAGTCGCCGAAGGCGGTGCAGGCGTCCTTGCTGGCGTCCAGGTCACCGGGCTGGAAGGCGTTGTAGGCCGGCAGCTTGCTCTCGTCCAGCTTGTAGGCGGTGGCGGCTTCGGTGGCGGCCGGCGTGGAGGCGGTGGCGTCCTTTGCCGGGGTATCAGTCTTGCCGCAGCCGACCAGCGCGGCCGAAACGGCCAGGGTCAGCAGCACGATCTTGGGAGTACGGGTCACTTGAATGGCCTCCAGGCCGAGTGAGTCAGGGAAAGGCCGCATGGACGGCCGTGGGCCGAACAATACGCCTGCGGCCCGGCCTGCAAGGGTGTCGAAGGTCATGGCCGATTGCAAACCCCCCAGCCGTTGGCCGGACCGCCAGATACGGAAAAGGAAAGGGCGGCTTGCGCCGCCCTTTCCGGGTACTGCCTGAAGCGCTATCAGAACTTGTAGGTCACGCCCAGGTACATGTAGCGACCAATGCTGTCGTACAGCGCAGCACCGGCGTCAGCACCGAAGTAGTTGACCGGCGGATCCTTGTCGAACACGTTGTCCACGCCCAGGTAGACGTCGATGCCCGAGCCCGGGAACTTATAGCCAACCTGCATGTTGTGGTACAGGTACGACGGGTTGCGGATCGGGCTCTGCGAACCCGGGTTGGAGTTGTAGCTGTCCGGGGTCACGCGCAGGTTGCCGTCAACGTAGGTCATGTCCCACGACGCGCGCCAGTCACCACGCTTGTAGGTGGTGCTGAACTGACCGCGCCAGCGCGGATCGGTGTAGTAGGTCACGTATTCGGTGAACTCGTCCGGGAACGACTGGAACGCCCATTCACGCGACTGGATCAGACGGGTACCGACCAGGCGCAGGGTGGTGAAGCCACCCAGCAGATCGAAGCGGTAGTCCATTTCCAGATCGACGCCGACGCGACGCGACTTGGCCAGGTTCTCGGAAATAGCGGTCCAGTTGTAGATGCTGTATTCCGGGAACGGGGTGCCGGTGGGCGAGGTGTAGCCACCGACCGGTGCGCGCTTGATCGCATCGCAGAACGGGTTGTTCTGCACGCCCCCCGGCGAATCCACGCAGCGGGTGGCCAGGGTCTGGGCACTGACCGAACCGATCGCGTCGGTCAGGGTGATGCGCCAGTAGTCCATCGACATGCCGAAGCCCGGCAGGAATTCCGGCTGCCAGACAAAGCCCAGCGACAGGGTCTTGGCTTCTTCCGGCTTCAGGTTCGGGTTACCACCGCTCACGCCCGGGCGGTTCGCGCTGTAGGTGTCCACCCAGTTGTTCGGAATGCCCAGCGCGGCGCAGTTGGCGGCACGCAGGCTCGGATCCTTGGCGGTCGCCGGACGGTTGGCGTTGGTCGACAGCGTGTTGCAGGGATCGGAGATGGCGGCGAAGTTCTGCGACTGCGGGTTGTACAGCTCACCGATGCTCGGTGCGCGCACCGCGCTGGCGTAGGTACCGCGGATACGCAGCGAGGTCAGCACTTCCCAGTCCAGGCCGACGTTCCAGGTCTTGGTGTCGCCCACCGAGGTGTAGTCCGACCAACGGCCGGCCAGGTCCAGGTTCAGGCGGCGGATCAGCGGGATGTCAGCCAGCAGCGGGATCGAGGTTTCAGCGAACACTTCGCGCACGCTGTACTCACCACCACGGCTGGGGATGGCGTTGAGGAAGGTCAGGCCCAGCGCGGACAGCGCGTCGGTGTTTTCCTGGCTCTGTTCCTTGCGGTACTCGACGCCGCCGGCGAAGCCGACGTCACCGGCCGGCAGCGAGAACAGCGAGTTGTTGGCCACCGAGGCACTGAACACCTGCTGCTTCAGCTTGGACTGGTTCAGCGAACGGGTGTTGAACCAATCAGCTGCTTCCTGCGAGATCGCACCGTTGCCGAACACGCTGAACGGCACGCAGCCAGCGATCAGGGCCTGGTTGTAGCGCTGCCCGGTGTTCGGGTTGATCGCATTCGGGTCCAGCGATGCGCGGCAGACGAGGTTGCCGCTGGCATCACGGGTCACGTCCATGCCCGCATGCCAACGCTCGTTGATGCGGTTGTTCACGTTGATGCGGTCGATGGTGGTCTGGCCGAAGTTGGCCGAGGTCTCGTAGGTCCAGTCCTCGCCCAGGTTGCCTTCCAGGCCGAACACCACGCGGCTGGTCTGGCGCTCGATCTGTTCACCGCGACGACCTGCGTCGACGTTGAAACGGTTCATGACCAGGTTGCTTTCGGCGGCATTCGGGTCGCGCGAAACGGCACGCACGGTGCTGGTGCCATCGCGGTTCTGCACGCGCACGGTGCGCGCATCGAGCACGGCGCCCAGCTCGTTGGAGATGTAGGCGTTGTCGCGACGGATGCGCAGGCCGGTGTCGAAGGCCGGCTGGCCATAGAACTCCGACTCGGTCTTGGTGTACTTGCCTTCGAAGAAGAAGCGGTGATCGTCATTCAGATCGAAGTTGACGATGGTGTTGAAGCTGAAACGGTCGAACGACGGCTGCAGGTCGGCCACGGCGTTCAAGTCGGCGAAGTCGCAGTCCACGCAGCTGCTGGTGCTGACGATGGTGCCGTCGTAACGGTTGCGGCGGAACGTGCCGTCATCGTTGAACAGGTAGCGGCTGTTGCGGTTGAAGGCGATCGAGCGGGTGCCGGTGGGCGAGATGGTGATCTGGCCCAGGTCCATGGTGCCGCCGTAGGACGTGGAATGGTTACCACCCGGGCTGGCCAGGACCGTCTGCGGATTGCGCTCGCTCGGCGGCTGGCTCGGATCGAAGTTCGGGTTCGGTACCGAGACCTGGTAGCGGCGGCCGATTTCACGATCACCACGGCCAAAGCGGCCCTGGTCGCTGTATTCCATTGCGATGGCGGCGTTACCACGGCCATCGGCAAACGGCTTGCCAGCGGAGAAGCTGGCGAAGCGGCGGTCGAAGCTGCCTTCGTCAGCCTTGCCGGTCTGGCCACGGAATTCGTAGCCGTCGAACGACTTCTTCATGATGAAGTTGACCACGCCGGCCACGGCGTCGGCGCCGTACACGGCCGAGGCGCCACCGGTGATGACTTCCACGCGCTCGATCCATTCCACCGGAATGGTGTTGACGTCGACCGAGGTCGAGCCCGGGCTGGCGCCAACGTGGCGGCGGCCATTGACCAGCACCAGGGTGCGCGACGGGCCCATGCCACGCAGGTCCATCAGGCCCAGGCCGGCGGTGCCGATGAAGCGCGTGGAGTTGCCCAGCGAGTAGCTCGGGGTCAACTGCGGCATCTTGTTCATCAGGTCGCCGATGTTCAGCGCGCCGGTGGTGCGGATTTCTTCGGCAGTGATGGCCGTCACTGGAGAGGGGGTGACGAAGCCGGTGCGCGCGATACGCGAGCCGGTCACGCTGATGCGATCCAGATCAACCGGGTTGGAACCCGGGGCGGCTTCCTGTGCCAGGACGGGTGCGGCGGCGGCGAACATCAGGCCGGCCAGCAGTGCATTGGTCAGCGGGTGGCGACCGGGCAAGCGATGGTGCGTCATCAAGTGAATCCCCCTAAGAAGTGTGAAACGCCGGACTTCCCTGCCGACGTTCTGCAAATGTTCATGCGTCATCCTGACGTCACCGGAACCTAACACGGTCTTAACGGGAAATGTACGGTTGTGTCACAAGAGTTTGCTAAATCAATCGGTTCGATACACAAAACTGCAACAAATACAGCGTCTTAGTCTCAGTTTCCTTTGCAACTTCTGGCGGCCTGAGTGGTCGATGAATGGGGGTCTTCGCTTAACAATGCGCAGCACAACCGGTCCTGCGCTCCGATGGCCCTGGCGTCAGGCAAAAAAAAGACCCCGCCGAGGCGGGGTCTCCAGTCAACGCGTTATGGGTGTGGCTTACTTCGCGCCGAAGTCGTACTTGGCCTGCACGTAGATCGCACGCCCGTAGGCGCTGTACAGGTAGTTGTTGTACGGCTGGCCGCTGGTGCCGGCGTAGCTGAAGCGCTGGTTGTCAGGCAGCTTGTTGAACACGTTGTTGACCATCAGCGACAGGGTCAGGTTGTCCATCGCGCGGTAGTTCACGCTCAGGTTGTAGGTGGTGTAGGAACCCCACTTGCCGGCCTTGTAGCCCGAGCTGTGCACGTAGTCGTAGCCGTTGCCCGCGTAGGCCATGTAGTTCGGCGTCTTGCCGATGTAGTTGGCGTACAGGGTGGTGGTCCACTTGTCCTTGGCCCAGGCGATCGAGCCATCGGCGCGCACCTTGGCGTAGGAATCGTAGACCCACATCGCGTACGGGTCACGCAGCAGGTCCAGGTACTCGTCGCCCGGCTGCGGCTGCAGTTCGCGCTTGAGCATGTTGGTGTAGTTGCCCGAGAACTGCAGCGAACCGAAGCGACCCACGTCCTGCACGTACTTGAAGCTGGCCGTCAGTGCCTGCAGGTTCTGCCGGGCGACGTTCATCTTCGGCGTGTAGATCTCATCCAGCACGCCCGAGGCATCGCGGGTGATCCAGTCGCTCACGTTCTGGCAGCTGGCCGAGGTGTTGTTGGTCTGGCCGTTGCGGCAGTAGTACTCAGCCAGCAGCAACTGGTCGGAGCTGAGGGTGTTGACCTCGTTCTCGATCTTCCAGTTGTAGTAGTCCAGCGACACCGACAGGTTGTTGATCGGTGCCCAGACCACGCCCGCGTTCCAGACGTCGGCGGTGATCGGTTCCAGGTCCGGGTTGCCGGACTGGGTGCCGAACACCGACACGCTGTCGTACGGGCAGCCGGTGGTGTCAACCGGGTTGAAGCCCAGCTGGCCGCAGCGGTAGTAGTCGGTCGAACCGTTGGCGTAGTAGCCGCTCTCGCCCTGGAAGGCGTCGGACAGGGTCGGCGCGCGGAAGGCGGTGCCGTACTTGCCGCGGAACAGCAGGCTTTCGATCGGACGGAATTCCAGGCCCACGCTGTAGGTGGCCTTGTCGATGGTGTTGCCACCGATCTTGAAGGCGTCATAGCGGCCCGAGCCGGTCACGGTGAGCGAGTCGAGCAGCGGCAGGCGCAGTTCGCTGGTCACCGCGTAGCTGCTGCGGTGGCCGGCGCCGGACACCGCCGTGGTGCCCCACACGCTGCCATCGACCAGACGGGCATCGGGGGTGTAATCCCAACCTTCGCTGCCGCCTTCCACCACCACCGCGAAGCCGGCATCACCGCCGGGCAGGCTGAACAGCGAGCCGTTGGTGACCTGCGCGCGCAGCAGGTTCTGCCAGGTGCGGCTCTGGCTGTAGGTGTAGCCGGTGAAACTCTGGAAATCACCCGACGGCAGCGGCGAGTAGAACGCATCCCAGTCCGGGCTGTAGATGTTGTAGCCCGTGCTGGTGGTGCCCAGCACCGGACCCAGCACACGGTTTTCGAAGTAGTCGTTGATCGGGTCGGCCCAGCGCACGAAGTTGCGCTCGGTCAGCTTGTACTCGCCACGGGTGAAGCTGGCGCTGTAATCCCAGTTGCCCGCCGTGCCACGACCGCCCAGGGTGACCTGGTAGGCCTTGTTGCGGTCGGTGTTCATGATGTCGCGGTAGCCGGCGCCGCCGATGTCCTCCGGCGCGAACACGCGCTGCAGGTTCATGTACTGGCCGCTGTCCTGGTCGTAGAAGCGACCCCAGCCGGAGGACGTGCCCCACCAGGTGTAATTCGAGCCGGTGGCGTACTTCACTTCTTCCAGGCTGTACAGCGCGTCGCCGAACAGCTGGAAGTTGTCAGTCACATCGAAGGTGGCCGAGCTGTAGATCTGGCCGCTTTCCTTGCCGTTCTTGATGGTCTTGTAGCCGGTGCCGTAGACCGAGCCGCAGGCCTGGCCGGTGGGGCGGGTGCCCAGCACGGTGGTGCCACCGAACTGGCCCGCCACGTCGGCGCACAGGTCCGGGTCCATCATCGCGTAGCGGTTGCCGTTGGCCGGCAGCAGCACCAGGAAATCGTTGGACACGTACTGCGGGCTGTAACCGTCGGGGTTGTTGACCTTGGTCAGGTCACGCTGGTAACCCCAGATCGGGCTGGTCTTTTCGTACTGCACGTTCACCAGCGCGTTGAAGCGGTCATCCTTGGAATTGAAGCCGCGCGCCGCGCTGAAGCGGAAGCTGTTGCCGCCGCCTTCGCTGTAGGCACCGCCGCGCACGCTCACCGTGCCGCCGTCCATGCGCTCCTTCAGGATGATGTTGACCACGCCGGCGATGGCGTCCGAACCGTACAGCGAGGACTGGCCGCCCGGCAGGATCTCGATGCGCTCGACGATGTCGATCGGGATGCCGCTGATGTTGTTGAACGTATCGCTGCCGTTGTACAGCGCCGGATACGAAAGCATCGGGCGGCCGTTGATCAGGTACTTGGTGTAGCCCGGGCTGAGGCCGAACATGCCAGCCGCTTCAGCGCCCTGGGTGAACGAGGCCGAGGTCTGGCCGCCCTGCAGGCCGCCGGTGGACAGCGAGGACTGCTGCAGCACATCGGCCACGCTGGTGAAGCCGCGGGTCTGGATGTCTTCGGCAGTGACCGTCAGGACCGGGGTGTGGTTCTCGATCTCGGTCTGCGGAATCAGCGAGCCGGTAACCGTCACGCGGTCCAGCTGGGTGGTGGCGCCGTCCTGCGCCGCGGCGGCGCCGCTGGCCAGCAGGGTGCCGATCAGGGCGAGAGTCAGTGGGTGACGCGAAAACGCATTGCGGTGGCTGTGCATGAAGGATCCCCATCGAAACAGATCAAGGCGGTGTCATCCATGACGGCTTTAAGGTGTGTTCAGTTGCATTCCATTCATCTGGACCGTAACACGGCTTTAACAAGCTCCACACGTGCCTGTCACAGCTGTTCGGCAGCGGCGTCTTGAAAACGTTTTATCAATCAATGACTAAGCGGATTATTTGGAAGTGTGTCAGTTTGTTGCGGTGCGCAATACTGTGTTGCGGCTTCAATAAAAGGCTTATTGTTCAATGGCTTGCGTATGTAGCCAAGCGTGCGGTCGCCGCCGCCAGGGAGCCGGGTGGCCCAGCTTGTATGATGGCTGGCTCTCAATTCAGATCTCTTCGGAGTCCGCAGTGAACAGTCCGACCCGCCGTCCCCATGCCAGCCAGGTCCAGAAGGGCCTGACCCCGCATGCGCGCATCCGCAACGTGATCGCGGTGGGCTCTGGCAAGGGCGGGGTGGGCAAGTCCACCACCTCGGTGAACCTGGCCGTGGCGCTGCAGCAGCTGGGCGCACGCGTGGGCGTGCTCGATGCCGATATCTATGGCCCCAGCGTGCCGGCCATGCTGGGCCTGTCCGGTCGCCCGGAAAGCCCGGACAACAAGAGCATCGAACCGATGCGCGCGTTCGGCGTGGACACCATGTCCATCGGCTACCTGGTGGAAGACGAGACGCCGCTGATCATGCGCGCGCCGCGTGCCACTGCAGCGCTCACCCAGCTGTTCGAAGACACGCTGTGGGATGACCTGGATTACCTGCTGATCGACCTGCCGCCGGGCACCGGCGACATCCAGCTGACCCTGGTGCAGAAGATTCCGCTGGCCGGTGCGGTGATCGTCACCACCCCGCAGGACATCGCCACGCTGGATGCGAAGAAGGCACTGAAGATGTTCGAGAAGGTCGAGGTGCCGGTGCTGGGCGTGGTCGAGAACATGGCCGTGCACACCTGCAGCAACTGTGGGCATGTGGAGCACCTGTTCGGTGAAGGCGGCGGCGAGCGCATGGCCGCGCAGTACGGCGTGCCGCTGCTGGGCTCGCTGCCGTTGCAGATCGATATCCGCGAACAGGGCGATGCCGGTACGCCGATCACCGCCGCACAGCCCGATTCGGCCACCGCCCAGGCCTACCGCCAGGCCGCGCAGCGGTTGATCGAGGAAGTGGGCAAGCGCCCGCGCGGTTCCATTCCGATCCTGTCTTCGCTGCTGTAAACCTGCATGCCCTCGCGCAGAAAAAGAACCGCCGGCGCAAGGCCGGCGGTTCCGTAGGTTCAACGCCTGGGATACGGCTTACCAGTCGTACTGCACCTGGAAGCGCACGTAGCGCGGGTCGTTGAAGTACTTCGGGGTGTTGTAGTTGTAGTAGGTACGGATGGTCGGTGCCGAGCTCGGGCGACCGTACTTGGTTTCGTACACCTGCACCGGCTTGATGTTGTTGAATGCATTGAGCACCGACACCTGCATGCTCAGGCCTTCCAGCCAGTTGGGCGTGTAGGTGATGTTCGGGCTGACGGTGAACTGCCACGGCGTGCGGCCCGCGCTGCCGACCTTGGCGATCTCGTCGGTGCCCTGTTCGCAGGTGTGGAATACGCCGTTATAGCCGTACTCGGTGTCGAAGCTGCCCCAGCCGCCGCCCAGGCAGCTCTTGGGCGCGCCGGACTGGGCCAGCACGTTCACGCCCACCGACCACTCATCGGTGAACTTGAAGCCGCCGTACAGCTTGAAGCTGTGGCGATGGTCGTTGAACAGATAGCCGTTGGCGCCGTACATGATCTCGGCGAAGTCGAAGTCCGAGGTCGTGCCGGTGTCGTCCTGGCCGTTGGTGCTCTTGACCAGGCCCTCGTAGTTGCCTTCCAGCTTCGACCAGGTATAGGACAGGCTGGCGTACCAGCGCTCGGTCTGCTTGTCGGCGCTGAGGGTCACCGCCTTGTAGCTGCGCTTGGCCTTCGGGCCCAGGGTTGCACCCGGCACCGTGATGTCGTCTGCGTTGCCGTCGCCGTCCACGTCCAGGGTGACGTTCAGATCGCTGCCCGGGTTGTAGATCCAGCAGCCCGGCAGGCCTTCGGGCACGGTCCAAGGATCGGACCAGTTGGACAGGTCGTAGCCCGCCGCCACCGCCGCGTTGTACAGCGAACGCGAATCGCAGGTGTCATCGATCACGTTGTTGATACGACGGTAGGTGGCCTTGATGCCCACGGTCCAGTCGTTCAGGAAATCGATCGACGAGCTGATCTGCTGCTGGTAGCCCAGGATCACTTCATCCTGGGTGTACGGCTTCAGGCCGCGCGAGGCCACCGCACGCGGATCCGGGGTCGCACCGCTTTCGCCATTGATCACCGCGTCGTAGGCGCCGTCCTCGTAGCTGCCGGTGATGATCGGCGAGCCATTCGGGTTGATGCCGCTATAGGTGAAGTATTCGTCCAGGTAGTAGGACGCGCTGGCCGCGCGCAGTGCCACGTTGGCCGCGATGGGCAGCGAGTAGCGGCCGACCGAGGCAAAGAGCTTGCTGCGGCCATCGCCCAGGATGTCCCACGAGAAGCCGGCACGCGGCTGCCAGATGTCATCCTGCTTGACGAAGGAAATGCCGTCGGAGTTCTTGTTGTCGAACGAATCGTTGCGGATGCCCGCGTACAGCATGAAGTTCGGCGTGATCTGCCAGTTGTCCTGCAGGTACCACGACTGCTGCTTGATCTTGATCGAACCACCGTTGCGGAAGTTCACCCGCTCGGCGTAGTCGTCTTCCAGGTACCACAACGCGCCGCCCGAGTACGAGGTGCCCTGCACCGAGGTCCACTTCTCGTCGCTGTAACCGAAGCCGATCTTGTGGTCGCCCAGCTGCCAGTCGAAGTCCAGGCGGGTGCCCTTGCGTTCGTTGCTGCCACCGAAGATGCCAACCGTGCTGGCCACGGCGCAGCCGATGCGACGGCCGGTGCCGCCGGTCTCGGTACGGTAGTCCAGTACGTAGGGGCAGCTGCCTTCGGGGCTGTTGATGTCACCGTTGTAGGTGCCCATCACGCCATCGGGGCTGATCGTGTGCTCCGAACTGCGGTTGCGCATCTGCCCGTACTGGACCGAGGCGGTCAGGTTGTCGGTCAGGTAGCTGGTCCACTTGAACACGTCGGTCTGGCCGCCGGTCTTGCCCACCAGTTCGCCCAGGTAGCTGGTCTTGGCCGGCTCGCCGCCGCTGCTGGCATCGTCGTAGGCGGCGTTGTAGTAGTCGTAGTTGTAGCGGCGGCTGTTGTCGAAGCCGGTGTATTCCAGGTGGTTGCTTTCGTTCAGGTACCAGTCCAGCTTCAACAGCCAGTACGGGGTCTTGGACTCGTAGTCGTAGGCGGTGGTGGACAGCGCTGCGGCGGTGGGCGGTCGGCCGTTGGTCGTGTACTGCGAGCCGCGGCTGCTGTAGCTGCCGGTCTTGGAATTGCTGAACTGGCCCATGGCGAACACGAACAGCTTGTCTTCGATCAGCGGGCCACCGGCCCACACGCTGTAGACGTTGGAACTGCTGCTGTTGCGATCGTAGGAGCGGAAGATCGAGCCGTCGTTGTAGTAGGTGTCCGGCTCGTTCTCGCGCAGCGAATCCGGTGCGCCGGTCCAGCTGAAGCCGCCCTTCCACTCGTTGGTGCCGCGCTTGACGTTGACGCTGGTCACGCCGCCGGTGGAGAAGCCGTACTGCGCGCCGTAGCCGCCGGTCTGCACGTCCAGCTGGTCGATGGCCTGGTACGGCACCTCGGAGAACGACAGGCTGTCGTACAGATTGGTGACGTTGAAGCCGTTGACGTAGTAGCTGTTTTCCGCCGCCGAGGCGCCGCCGAACGAGGCCGGACCGAAGTAGCCACTGGCCGCGACGGTGCCGGGGGTGAGCAGCGAGATGCTGGTGATGTCACGCGCCACCGGCAGCGAGTTGAGCTTGTCGGCGGTGAACGTGGTGCGCGATTCAACGCTGCCCAGGTCGATGGTGTTGGCCGCGCCCAGGGCGCGCACGTTCACCGTATCCAGCGAGGTGGCCGCACTGCCGTTGGTGCTGGCGAAAGTGGTGACCGACGACTGGCCGGCAACCACGGTCACGCGGGTGGTGGCGGTGGGCGTGCCGTTGCTGACCGTGGTGACCTCGTAGGTGCCGGTGGGCAGCTGTGAGACGCGGAAGCGCCCATCGGCGCTGACGTTCACTTCACGGGTGGCGCCGGAGGACAGGCTTTTCACCTGGACCTTGTCGGCTGCAGTGACGCTGCCGATGATGTCGCCGGAAGTGCTCTGTGCGTAGCTGGTGCCGGCCAGTGCGCTGAGCATTACCGCCAGGGCGGTGCGCTTCAGGCTGCGCCGTTTGTTGTTCACAGTCATCGTGTTCCTTGGCTGGAGAGCGGGGACGGATACCGCGTTGAGTTGCCTGAACGGGTTGTTCAGGCTGAATGGAAACGTAACGAGCACGTCTTCTTCACGCAACATTGCTGCGGCAGTGCAGCACGCCAGGGTCCGGAAATACCTGTGCAACACGTTGAAAATACAGGTGATTTCAATTTGCAACGAAATGTATCGAATGGCCTTGCGGTACTGGCGAACACGACATATTCGTGCTAAGTGAAAATATATGGGAGAATAAGTATCACTTGTTAAGCGTCGTTCGCGGCGCGCGCCCGCCGTGGCCGCCATGCGGAGGCGGGCTGTAGAATCGCCGCCTCGGGTGGCGTCCCGAATTTCTCGATCAACCAGGACAAAGCATGAGCATCAAGAGTGACCGTTGGATCCGCCGCATGTCCGAGCAGCACGGCATGATCGAGCCCTTCGAGGCCGGGCAGGTGAAGCAGGCCAACGGCGAGCGCATCGTCAGCTACGGTACGTCCAGCTACGGCTACGACGTGCGCTGCTCGCGCGAGTTCAAGGTGTTCACCAACATCAACTCCACCATCGTCGATCCCAAGCACTTCGACCCGGGCAGCTTCGTGGACATCGTTGGCGATGAGTGCATCATTCCGCCCAACAGCTTCGCGCTGGCGCGCACCGTCGAGTACTTCCGCATTCCGCGCGACACCCTGGTGGTGTGCCTGGGCAAGAGCACCTACGCGCGCTGCGGCATCATCGTCAACGTGACCCCGCTGGAGCCGGAATGGGAAGGGCACGTGACCCTGGAATTCAGCAACACCACGCCGCTGCCGGCGCGCATCTATGCCAACGAAGGCGTGGCGCAGATGCTGTTCTTCCAGGCCGCTGCCGATGACGTCTGCGAGACGTCCTACAAGGACCGTGGTGGCAAGTACCAGGGCCAGACCGGCGTGACCCTGCCGCGTACCTGATCAAGATATCGGTAGCGCCGGGCCATGCCCGGCGTTTTCGTATGGGCCGCGTGGTTCATTCGCCGGGCATGGCCCGGCGCTACCTTACTTGCCGCGCCCGAACAGCATGGCGATGCCCACGCCCACCAGTGCCACCGGCCACCAGGTCAGCAGCAGCTTGGACAGGTTCAGATGCGTCCAGCCCAGGTTGCTGGCAAGCATGAACAGGCCGATCAGGATCAGCAGGATGGCGGCGACGAGGTTGAATCGCATCGGGTCGGCACTGTCTCAGGAGTGGGCCGGATATCCTAGCCGTTCCTTCCAGTAGGCGACATGCTGGTCCAGTGCCGCCGGGTCGTAGCGGTGGGCCGGGCCGCTGCCCCAGACCGGGCCAGGCCAGGCCGGATCACCGTCGTGGCGGCCGATCACATGGAAATGCAGCTGGCGCACGATGTTGCCCAGCGCGCCGATGTTGATCTTCTCCACCCCGTCCGAGCCCTTCAGGGCCTTGCAGGCGCGGTTGAGTTCGGTGCGCAGCTTGTCCTGCTGCTCGCCGTCCAGCTCGATCCACTCGGTCACCCCGGCCAGGCGCGGTACCAGCACCAACCAGGGGAAGCGTTCATCGTTCATCAACCGCACTTGCGACAACGGGCCTTCGGCGACCAGCACGCTGTCGGTGGCCAGGCGTGTATCCAGTTCGAACTCGCTCATCCAAGATGCTCCGTGAAGAAGTCCAGGGTGCGTTGCAGCGCCAGGGTGGCGCTGTCTGGATCATACGCATGTCCGACGTCGCGGTTGAAGGCGTGGTCGGCCGGATAGACGTAAGTGGGCATCTGCGGCAGCTTTTCGCGGTGGGCCTGCACCGCCTCCGGCGGAATGCTCTTGTCCTGCGCGCCGAAGTGGAAGATCACCGGGGCCTTGGGCGTTTCGTCCAGATAGTGCACGTTGCGGCCGCCGTAGTAGCTCACCGAGGGCAGGCCCAGGCGCATGGCCGCCAGCAGGGCCACGCTGCCGCCCCAGCAGTAGCCGACGGTGCCGACCTTGCCGTACGGGGCCAGCCGGGTGGCAGCGGCGCGCACCACTTCCAGGGCCTTTTCCATGCCCAGGGTGTTCACCCGTTCCAGCCCGTCCTTCACGCCTTCGGCGGTGTAGGGCAGGGCATCGGTGTCGGCCTCGGCGCCATCGACCAGATCGAAGAACGACGGCGCCAGCACCGCATAGCCCTCGGCGGCGAAGCGTTCGGCCACGCTGCGGATATGCGGGTTGGCGCCGAAGATCTCCTGCACCACCACCAGGCCGGCGCGGGGCTTGCCGTCGGGCAGGGCCTGCCAGGCGCGAACCGGGCCGTGGTGCGTATCCAGGGTGATCCATTCGGACATCGTCGGGAACCTCGTTGCAGGGGACAGGCCTGCATTGTCGGTGCTGGCCGGGTTAGCGGCGCGTCAGCGGCTGTGCCCGATCAGGCGGCTGGCCGTTCAGGCGCAGGCGCCAACCCCGGTATACTGGCGCCCTTTCAGGCCCCGGCCCCCAGGTCCCCCTGCCATGCCGGCAGGGGCCCAGGCCCCCAGAGTCCCGCGATTTCCATGTCCCAGCTGAACCCCAAAGTCGGCTTCGTCAGCCTTGGCTGCCCGAAGGCCCTTGTCGATTCCGAGCGCATCCTCACCCAGCTCCGCTCGGAAGGCTACGACATCGTCCCGTCCTACGATTCGGCCGACGTGGTGGTGGTCAACACCTGCGGCTTCATCGATTCGGCGGTGACCGAATCGCTGGATGCGATCGGCGAGGCCATGAACCAGAACGGCAAGGTGATCGTCACCGGCTGCCTGGGCAAGCGCCCGGAACAGATCCGCGAGGCCTACCCGAACGTGCTGGCGGTCTCTGGCCCGCAGGACTACCAGAGCGTGATGGAAGCGGTGCATGAAGCGCTGCCGCCCAAGCACGACCCGTTCGTGGACCTGGTGCCCGACTACGGCATCAAGCTGACCCCGCGCCACTACGCCTATCTGAAGATTTCCGAAGGCTGCAACCACCACTGCAGCTTCTGCATCATTCCCTCGATGCGCGGCAAACTGGTCTCGCGCCCGGTGGATGACGTGCTGCGCGAAGCCGAGCGGCTGGTGCGCGGCGGGGTGAAGGAACTGCTGGTGGTTTCGCAGGACACCTCGGCCTACGGCGTGGACGTGAAGTACGCCGAAAAGATGTGGCGCGACAAGGCCTACCAGACCCGCCTGAAGGCGCTGTGCGAAGGCCTGTCCGAGCTCGATGCCTGGGTGCGCATGCACTACGTCTACCCGTACCCGCACGTGGACGAGGTGGTGCCGCTGATGGCCGAGAACCGCATCCTGCCGTACCTGGACATCCCGTTCCAGCACGCCAGCCCGCGCATCCTGCGCCTGATGAAGCGCCCCGGTGCGGTCGAAAAGACCCTGGAGCGCGTGCAGAACTGGCGCCGCATCGCCCCGGACATCACCGTGCGTTCGACCTTCATCGTCGGTTTCCCCGGCGAGACCGAGGCCGAGTTCGAAGAGCTGCTCTCGTTCCTGGACGAGGCGCAGCTGGACCGCGTGGGTGCCTTCGCCTATTCGCCGGTGGAAGGTGCCACGGCCAACGCTCTGCCGGACCCGGTGCCGGAAGAAGTGAAACAGGAGCGCCTGGCGCGCTTCATGGAAAAGCAGGCGCAGATTTCCGCTTCGCGCCTGGAAGCCAGGATCGGCACCGTGCAGCAGTGCCTGGTCGATGCCATCGAGGGCGATATCGCCGTGGCCCGTTCGCGCGCCGATGCGCCGGAAATCGACGGCCTGGTGCATATCCAGAACGCCGACCAGGTGGCGCTGCGCGTGGGCGAATTCGTCGACGTGGAGATCACCGAAAGCGACGACCACGATCTGTACGGCGATGCGCTGCCGCCGAGCACGCGCCCGGCGTTCGACCTCAAGGTTCTGTGACAACAGCGATGGCCGCCGACGCCGGCCATCGACGCTTCGTGCCGCCGCCGCGTGCGGCGGTGACCGCAGCGGTCTTCCAGCATCCTCTGTATGCCGGCTTGGCGGCTTTCGCTGACCTGCTGGCCGCACCTGGTTGGCCCGGCGTGCCTGCGCTGGATGCGCGCCTGGTCGTGCCGGGCCTGCAGCTGGTGGAACAGGACGCCGCGCTGCTGGCCGATGGCCTGCACTACGAAACCCGCATTGCCCAAGGCCGCCTCGCCACCCGTGCGCAGAACTGGCATGACCTGTTCAACGCCCTGGTCTGGGCCAGCCAGCGGCCGTTGAAGCGGGCACTCAATCGCCAGCAGTGCCGGCACATCGCCGCGATGGCGCCCGGCCAGCGCAACCGCGCGCAGGCCGCGCTGACCCAGTTCGATGAAACCGGCGTGGTGGTGCGGGTGCGCGACCCTGCGCTGCTTGCTGCGTGGGACGCGCATGACTGGTCGGCACTGTTCGCGCCCGCACCCTGGAAGGCGGGCGCTATCGCGGTGGCGACCGTGTTTGGCCATGCGTTGATGGAGCAGGCACTGCTGCCCGGGCGGCGACTGGTGGGCAAGTGCGTGGTGGTGCGTGGCGATGAAGACAGCGCCTGCATCGAAGCGGTGGTGCAGGCAATCGAACACGGCCAGGCGCTGACTGATCCATTGCAGCTGCGCCCGCTGCCGCTGGCCGGCATTCCCGGCTGGCACGGCGTGCAGGACGCCGCCTTCTACGCCGATGTCGATTACTTCCGCCCGCTGCGCGCAGGGCGCCAGTACCCACCGCCGCTGCACAGCGCCGGGTAGAGTCGACTGTCAGTCGACTGTTTTTCCTGCAATCTGCATCCACGCATGGCGTGGATCTACTGTCGTTGCTTTTCCTGCAATCTGCGAAAGCCCCGCGCTGCGCGCTAGTCGACTGACAGTCGACTCTACCGGGGCGGGTATTCCACCCCGATCACCGCAAACGTGAATTGCCCGCCGGGCAGCTCCACCGAAAACTCATCGTCGATGCGCTTCTTCAGCAACGCCCGCGCCAGCGGCGAATCAATGCTGATCCAGCCCAGTCCGGCATCGGTCTCGTCCGGGCCGACGATGCGATAACGGCTGGTCTGCCCGCTGTCCACGTTTTCCAGCTCCACCCATGCGCCGAAGAACACCGCCTGCGGGTCGGTCGGGGTGGTGTCCACCACGCGCAGTGCGTCCAGGCGCTTGGTCAGATAGCGCACCCGGCGGTCGATCTCGCCCAGCTGCTTCTTGCGGTAGGTGTATTCGGCGTTCTCGGAACGATCACCCTCGGCCGCGGCCGCGGCCAGCGCCTTCACCACCTCGGGGCGGCGCACGCGCCACAGCTCATCCAGTTCGACTTTCAGCCGGGCATGGCCGGCGGCGGTGATCAGGGCAGTGCTTTTTTCTGCGGGGGGACGCCAACGGGACATGCAGTACGGATTCTTTTCAGGAGTAAGGAATGGGGTCGGAGCCCTCCCTGGCGGGAGGGATCCGACCCCGGGGTCAGATCCCTTTCCCACGGAAAGGGCTCTGACCCCGGCAGCGAACGCTCAGCGCTTGCCGCCGAAAATGCCGCCCAGCAGCCCGCGCACGATCTGGTTGCCCAGCTTGGTGCCCACGGTGCGGGTGGTCTGCTTGGCCATGGTTTCAATCATGCCCTGGCGGCGCTTGGTGCCGAAGATCGCATCCTTGATCGCCTGGCCGAAGCCGCCTTCCTGCGCCTCGTCCTGTTCGCGGCTGCGTGCGGCCGGGGCCTCGACCTTCTCCACCGCCTTCTGCGCGCGCTGGGCCAGCAGCTCGGCGGCCGATTCGCGGTTCACTGCCGTGTCGTAGCGGGTGCCCACCGGGCTGCCGGCGCGCACCTGCGCGCGTTCGGCCTCGGTCACCGGCCCCATGCGGCAGCGCGGCGGGGCGATCATGGTCTGCTGCACCGGCATCGGCACGCCCTTGTCCTGCAGCGTGGACACCAGCGCCTCGCCGGTGCCGAGCTGGCCCAGCGCCTTGGCCACGTCCAGCTTCGGGTTCGGCACGAAGGTCTCGGCGGCGGTCTTCACCGCCTTCTGGTCGCGCGGGGTGAACGCGCGCAGCGCGTGCTGCACGCGGTTGCCCAGCTGGCCCAGGATGTTGGCCGGCACGTCGTCGGGGAACTGCGAGCAGAAGTACACGCCCACGCCCTTGGAGCGGATCAGCCGCACCACCTGTTCGATGCGCTGCACCAGCGAGGCCGGCGCGTCGTCGAACAGCAGGTGCGCCTCGTCGAAGATGAAGACCAGCTTGGGCTTTTCCAGGTCGCCCACTTCGGGCAGCTGTTCGAACAGCTCGGACAGCAGCCACAGCAGGAAAGTGGAATACAGCTTGGGCTTGAGTACCAGCTGGTCGGCGGCGAGGATGCCGATCACGCCGCGCCCGTCGTGATTGACCCGCATGATGTCGGCCAGCTCCAGCGCCGGCTCACCGAAGAAGCCTTCGCCGCCGTCCTGGGCCAGGCGCAGCAGCGCGCGCTGGATGGCGGCGATCGACTGCGCGCTGACCAGGCCGTACTCGGTGGAAATGTCCTTCCGCTCTTCGGCCACCAGGCCCAGCAGGGCGCGCAGGTCGTCCATGTCCAGCAGCAGCAGGCCGCGGTCGTCGGCCAGCTTGAACACGATGTCCAGCACGCCGGACTGGGTGTCGTTCAATTCCAGGATGCGCGCCAGCAGTGTCGGGCCCATTTCGCTGACGGTGGTGCGTACCGGGTGTCCCAGCTTGCCGTACAGGTCCCATAACACGGTGGGACTGCCTTCCGGGGCGTAGTCGGCCACGCCGATCTGCGCGGCGCGCTGCAGCAGGCTCTCGCTGCCCGTGCCGGGCACCGCCAGGCCGGAGACATCGCCCTTCACATCGGCCAGGAACACCGGCACCCCGCGCCGTGAGAAGCCCTCGGCCAGGGTCATCAGGGTCACCGTCTTGCCGGTGCCGGTGGCGCCGGCCACCAGGCCGTGGCGGTTGCCCAGTTTCGGCAGCAGGGTAACGGCCACATCGTCGGTCATGCCTTTTCCCAGCAGAATCGGATCCATGGTCCAGCCCTTGTGGTGAATGCGGTCAATGTTAACCGGCGGCGGCAGCCGGTCGCCGGCCGGGTTGCCCGGACCTTGGCGGCACCGCTACTCTGCCTGCCTGTTTCGCACACAGTGCCACCAATGCCCGTTCCTGTCCTGATTTCCCGCACCTGGCCGCTGCTGGCCCTGGTTGGCCTGGTTTCCCTGGCGCCCGACGCCCATGCGCAGCGGGTGTCGGCGCGGGACAAGGTGAAAGTGGACGCGCTGCAGCAGCGCATGGCCGCGGCCGAGAAGCGCTATGGCGACGCCCTGCTGCTGGTGGCCAATGCCGATCCCAAGGGCAGCAACGAGGCCGATGCCGCGCTGGAGGACATGGAAGATGTCATCAGCGAATGCGTGAAGCAGAAGGGCTGCCAGATGGGCAGCATGCTGGCCACCTACAAGCGCCTGCTGAAGCGCGATGCCGACGCCGCCAGCGATGATGACGCCACCGCCGACGCCGGCGACCGCCTGGAGGCCGACCCGGACCACGTCGGCCCGTTGGCTGCCGATGTGCCCGAGGCGGCGCGCGCGGCCGCCCTGCTGAACGACAAGCGCCATGCCTTCGACAACATGGTCGAGTACAACCCGGCCGTGCAGGCCGGCATCCGCCGCTGGCTGACCGACATGCGGCCGGCGCTGATGACCACCTACGAAAACTACCAGAACCTGCGCGCGGTGATGTGGCCGGAATGGGAAAAGCGTGGCCTGCCCGAGGCCCTGCTGTTCGGCATCATGGCCAAGGAATCCAATGGCCGCGTGCATGCATCTTCGCGTGCCGGTGCGGCCGGGTTGATGCAGTTCATGCCGGCCACCGGCCGCCGCTTCGGCCTGGGCCCGGATGGCACCGGCTTCGATACCCGCTTCGATGCACGCAGCGCGGCTGAAGCCAGCGCGACGTACATCAACGAGCGCATGCGTGAACTGAACAACAGCGTTGAGCTGTCGCTGGCCGGTTACAACGGCGGTGAAGGCCGCGCCGCACGCGTGGCCCGCGAAAACCCGGGGCAGAGCTTCTGGGTGGACCGCGTGTACAACCAGTTCCCCGGTGAAACCAAGGATTACGTGCCGATGGTGATCGCCGCGGCATGGATCTACCTGCACCCGCAGCAGTACGGCGTGGAATTCCCGAAGATCAACGCGCAGCCGGCCACGGTGCGCCTGGCCCGTTCGACCACCATCTATGAACTGACCATCTGCCTGGGCAGCCACGGCACCCGCGATGGCTACATGCGCGCGCTGCGCAACCTCAACCCGCGCTACGAGGCCGACGGCTGGATTCCGGCCGGCACCCTCATCAATGCCACCACGCGCATCGCCAGCCTTTACCAGCGCAACTGCGTCAGCGGCCCGCGCGCGGACCTGGCGCGCACGCTGATCACCGCCGATCTGAACGCGGCCATCGTGCGCCCCAGCGCGACCACCTACACCGGCAGCGTCGCGGTGGGTGGGCTCGTGCCGGTGGCCGATCCGAACGCGGCCAGCCCGGTGGCCACGACCCCGAGCGCGCCGGTGGCCGCACCGCGTCCGGCCCCCGCGCCGCGCGCCAAGCCGGCACGCAGCTACAAGGTCGGCAAGGGTGACACCCTGGGCCGCATTGCGGCCAAGTTCCAGTGCGACGTGCCGGTGCTGGCCCGCGCCAATGGCCTGAAGGCCCCTTCCTACAGCCTGCGCCAGGGCCAGACCCTGAAGCTGCAGGGCTGCGACAAGTAACTGCCCGGAGACCCCACCGCATGGACCTGCAAGCCACCCGCGACCTGTTCGAGAACCTGCGTGAGAACACCGACTGGGATCTCAGCGTGCCCCTGCTGTGGGGTTACTACTTCGTGCATTCCACCCCCGAGCGCCTGCAGGCGCTGGCAGCCAGCCTGCAGGAGCAGGGCTACACGGTGGTGGACCAGTTCGAGCAGGAGCCGGAAGAGGGCGATGCGCCCTTCCACGTGCTGCACGTCGAGCGCGTCGAGGTGCACGACGAAGCCTCGCTGGACCTGCGCAACCAGGAGCTGGCCGCACTGGCCAGCCAGCTGGGCGTTGAAGACTACGACGGCGTGGACGTCGGCCCGGCCCCGACCCTCCAGTAGCGTCGAGCAAGCTCGACTGCTCGGGTTTTGTAGAGTCGAGCTTGCTCGACTGCCTTGGCATGGCGTCAGTCGAGCAAGCTCAACTCTACGACGGCATTCCCGGCATTCCGGGAATGCCCGGGATTCCGCCGCCCACCACCCTCAGCGCAGCGTTGCCAGCGCCTGGCCCAGCTGCACCGGGCTTTCCGCGCCCAGCTGCGGGGCGAACTCGGCCACGCCCGGCGGCAGCAGCACGATCACCGTCGAGCCGTAGTTGAAGCGCGCCATCTCGGCGAAGCGCTCCAGCACGATGCCCTGGCCGCGGTAATCCTTGCGGGTAATGCGATCGCCGTAGGCGGGAATTTCTTCACCACTCCAGACCGTTTCCACGCCCGACACCAGCAGTGCGCCGACCATCACGCTCACCATCGGGCCGAAGCTGGTGTCGAAATGGCAGACCAGGCGCTCGTTGCGGGCAAACAGGCGCGGCACGCCGTTCACCGCCGCCGGGCCCACGCTGAACAGTCGGCCCGGCACGTGCACGGTTTCGCGCAGGGTGCCGGTCCAGGGCATGTGCACGCGGTGGTAGTCGCGCGGCGACAGGTACACCGTGGCGAACAGACCTTCGTTGTACGGCTTGGCATCTTCAGCGCTGCCCAGCAGTTCGGCGGCGGTGAACGACTGGCCCTTGGCCTGGAAAATGCGGCCGGCCTCGATCTTCCCCAGCTGGCTGATGCGGCCGTCGGCGGGCATCACCAGGCGGCGCGGATCGGCATCGGCCACGCGCGCGCCCGGCTTCAGTGCACGGGTGAAGAACTGGTTGAAGGTGGCGTAGCTGCGCGGGTCGGGGTTGGCCGCTTCGTCCAGGTTGACGTCGAACTTGCGGGTGACTGTGTCGATCAACCAGCGTGATACGCGCGGATCGTCCGAGTACGCCAGCGAGCGCGCCATCGAAGACAGCAGGCGGTGGGGCAGGGCATACGTCAGGGCGGTGGTCAGGCTCATGGGGCGGATTTCTCGGTCAGCTTCTGCAGGTCGCGGGCAATGGCCGGCGCGTTGAACGGGGGGCGCACCAGGCCGGCAAGGCGGCCCTGCGGGTCAAGCACGGCCAGGCTGGCCGAATGCTCGACGGTGTAATCCTCGGGGTTTTCGTCGAAGTGCTTGCCCGGCACCTTCTGGAACACGAAGCCCAGCGAGGTGGCAAATCGCTCCAGTGAGGGAATGTCGGCGCTGGCGGCCAGGGTGTCCTTGTGGAACCCGTGCACGTACTCGCCCAGGCGGGTGGCGTTGTCACGGTCCGGGTCAACCGAGACGAACAGCACGCGCGGGCGCAGCGTGTCCGGCAGATTCTCCCACTGGTTCTGCGCGCCGGCCAGCTCGGCCAGGGTGGTCGGGCACACGTCCGGGCAGAACGTGAACCCCAGGAACACCAGTGTCCAGTGGCCCTTCAGCTCGCCCGGAATCAGGCGGGTGCCGTCGGACTGGGCCAGGTTGAAGTCGGGCAGGGGGCGCGCCTGCGGGTACAGGGTGATCGCCTCGGTGGCCGGCTGGTTGGCCGCCGGCTTCGGCGCGAACACCTGCTGCGCGGCCAGCAGGCCCAGGCCCGCGGCCAGGGCGATCAGCAGGATGATGCCGACGTTGCGATTGAACATGGGGGCTCCCGCGCGAAGTGGGCCCCATCATACCGGCTGTGGCCGGATCGTTTCCGTCGCAACGGATGCCGGCGCAGGCCGCAAGCCCTATAATCGTGGGCCACTTTGCCCGCAGTACCGCCATGACCGCTGAAACGGCCGCCGAACTCCACACGATCATCGACCTGATCCGCTACGGCACCAGCCGTTTCAACGCCGCGGGCCTGACCTTCGGGCACAGCTACGACAACGCCCTGGACGAGGCCACCCAGCTGGTGCTGCACAGCCTGCACCTGCCGCACGACCTGGGCCCGGCCTACGGCCAGGCGCGCCTGCTGCAGGAAGAAAAGCTGCGCGTGCTGGAGCTGTTCCAGCGCCGCATAGACGAACGCATCCCCGCCGCCTACCTGACCGGCGAGGCCTGGTTTGCCGGGCTCAGCTTCAAGAGCGACAAGCGCGCTCTGGTGCCGCGCTCGCCCATCGCCGAGCTGATCGAGTGCGGCTTCGAACCGTGGCTGGCCGGCCGCGATGTCAGCCGCGCGCTGGACCTGTGCACCGGCTCGGGCTGCATCGCCATTGCCATGGGCCACTACTACCCGAACTGGGAAGTGGATGGCGTGGACCTGAGCGATGACGCCCTGTCGCTGGCCGAAGAGAACAAGGAGCGCCTGCAGGCGCACAACGTCACCCTGCTGAAGTCGGACCTGTTCAACGGCCTGACAGGTCGCCACTACGACCTGATCGTCACCAACCCGCCCTACGTCACCAACGACGAGACCGATGCCCTGCCGCAGGAATACTCCTACGAGCCGGAAATGGGCCTGCGCGCCGGCGACGACGGTCTGGACCTGGTGCTGAAGATCCTGCGCGACGCGCCGCTGCACCTGAGCGAAGACGGCCTGCTGATCTGCGAAGTGGGCGAGTCCGAACAGCACCTGATCAAGCTGCTGCCGGAAGTCGACTTCGCCTGGATCGAATTCAAGGTCGGCCAGATGGGTATCTTCGCGGTCGAATGCCGTGAACTGATCGCCCACAGCGCCCGCATCACCGAACTGGCGGCGCAGCGCCCGTGAGCTCCAATTCGTTCGGCAAGCTGTTCACCGTCACCACGTTCGGCGAATCGCACGGGCCGGCCATCGGCTGCGTGATCGATGGCTGTCCGCCGGGGCTGGCGCTGGATGCGGCCGAATTCGCCCACGACCTGCAGCGTCGAGCCACCGGCAAGAGCCGGCACACCTCGGCGCGGCGCGAGGCCGATGAGGTCGAGATCCTGTCCGGCGTGTACCAGGGCCTGACCACCGGTACCCCCATCGCGCTGCTGATCCGCAACACCGACCAGCGCAGCAAGGATTACGCCAACATCGGCCAGCAGTTCCGTCCGGGCCATGCCGACTACAGCTATTGGCACAAGTACGGCATCCGCGATCCGCGCGGTGGTGGCCGTTCCTCTGCGCGCGAAACCACCATGCGCGTGGCTGCCGGCGTGGTCGCCAAGAAGTGGCTGGCCGAGCGCTTCGGGGTGACCGTGCGGGGCTACCTGTCGCAGTTGGGCGAGATCCGTCCGGCCGGTTTCGACTGGTCGGCGGTGGAAGACAACCCGTTCTTCTGGCCGCACGCCGAACAGGTGCCGCAGCTGGAGGCGTACATGGATGCGCTGCGCAAGTCCGGTGATTCGGTCGGTGCGCGCGTGGACGTGGTGGCCGACAACGTGCCGCCGGGCTGGGGTGAACCCATCTACGGCAAGCTCGATGGCGACCTGGCCGCCGCGCTGATGAGCATCAACGCGGTCAAGGGCGTGGAGATCGGCGACGGTTTCGCCAGCGCCGCGCAGAAGGGCACCGAACACCGCGATCTGCTGACCCCGCAGGGCTTTGCCAGCAACCATGCCGGCGGCATCCTCGGCGGCATTTCCACCGGCCAGCCGGTGGTCGCCTCCATCGTGCTGAAGCCCACCTCCAGCCTGCGCCTGCCGGGTCCGTCACTGGATACCGAAGGCAATGTGGTGGAAGTGGTCACCACCGGCCGTCACGATCCCTGCGTGGGCATCCGTGCCACCCCCATCGCCGAGGCCATGATGGCCCTGGTGTTGATGGACCAGGCACTGCGCCACCGCGCCCAGTGTGGTGACGTCGGTACCATCACCCCGCGCATTCCCGGGCAGATCGATGGCTGATACGCGGCCGACGGTATGGGTGAGCCAGCCGCTGATCGACGCGGCCATCGCGCCGCTGCGCGATCGCGTGCGGCTGCTCGCCACCGAAACCGTCACCGCTTGGTCGCCGCAGCAGATCGCCGAACAGCTGGCCTCGGTCGACGGCGCCATCATCACCCTCAACGAGCGCATCGGCGCGGCCCAGCTGGCCGATGCCGCGCAGCTGCAGGTGATCGCCAACGTCGGCGTGGGCTATAACAACCTGGACGTGGACGCGCTCAGCGCGGCCGGCATCCTGGCCAGCAATACCCCCGATGTGCTGACCGAAACCACGGCCGACCTGGGCTTTGCCCTGCTGATGGCCACCGCACGTCGCATCACCGAATCCGAGCGCTGGCTGCGCGAGGGCAAGTGGGGGCAGTGGTCGTTCCAGACCATGCTCGGTGCCGATATCCATGGCAGCACCCTGGGCATCCTCGGCATGGGCCGCATCGGCCAGGGCATTGCCCGCCGTGGCGCGCACGGGTTCGGCATGAAGGTGCTGTACCACAACCGTTCGCGCCTGCAGGCCGACACCGAGGCGGCACTGGGCGCGACCTACGTGGACCTGGACACGCTGCTGGCGCAGTCCGACCACCTGGTCACCGTGCTGCCGTACACCCCGGCCTCGCACCACATCATCGACGCCGCCGCGCTGGCGAAGATGAAGCCCTCGGCCACCCTGGTGAACATCGCCCGCGGCGGCATCGTCGATGAACTGGCCTTGGTCGATGCCCTGGCCAACGGCCGCCTGGCCGCCGCCGGGCTGGATGTCTACGAGGGCGAGCCCAAGGTGCGCCCGGAACTGCTGGCGCTGCGCAACGTGGTGCTGACCCCGCATATCGGCAGCGCCTCGCTGGCCACGCGCACGGCCATGGTGCAGCTGGCGGTGGACAACCTGCTGGCCGGCCTGGGTCTGTCGGGTAGCCCGACCGCCATGCCGAGCGCGATCAATGCCGACGCAGCCCTGGCTGCGCGTGCCGTGCTGGGTAAAAAAAGCGGGAAACGATAGGGAACCTCCACGCGCCCCGTCCGAGGAGGTTCCCCGAACCCAGCTGTCGTGCGTGAGTTTTCCCCTTCCCGTTTTTCGTGAGAGTTCCCCCATGAGCAATGCACAACGCAGCTTCCACGTCGCCATCGTCGGCGCCACCGGTGCGGTCGGCGAGACCATGCTATCCATCCTGGCCGAGCGCGGCTTCCCCGTCGGCACCCTGAGCCTGCTCGCCTCCGAGCGCTCGGCCGGTGGTGAAGTCGAATACGAAGGCCAGAAGATCAAGATCCAGGACCTGGCTACCTTCGATCCCAGCGGCGTTGAAATCGCCCTGTTCTCGGCTGGCGGCAGCGTGTCCAAGGAATATGCACCGAAGTTCGCCGCGGCGGGTGCCGTGGTGATCGACAACTCCTCGGCCTTCCGTTACGACGACGACGTGCCGCTGGTGGTGTCCGAGGTCAACCCGGACCAGGTCGGCAATCGTCCGCGCGGCATCATCGCCAACCCGAACTGCTCGACCATGCAGATGCTGGTGGCGCTGGCGCCGCTGCACCGCAAGTACGGCATCGAGCGCATCAACGTGTCCACCTACCAGTCGGTGTCCGGCGGTGGCCGTTCGGCGATGGAAGAGCTGGGCAAGCAGACCGGCCAGCTGCTCAGCTTCCAGGACATCGATCCGCAGCGCTTCCCGGTGCAGATCGCCTTCAACCTGATCCCGCACATCGACGATTTCCAGGACAACGGCTTCACCAAGGAAGAAATGAAGCTGGTCTGGGAAACCCGCAAGATCCTCGGTGACGACAGCATCCTGGTGAACCCGACCGCGGTGCGCGTGCCGGTGTTCTACGGTCATTCCGAATCGGTGGCGATCGAAACCCGCGACAAGGTCACCGTGGCCGAAGCGCGTGCGCTGCTGGAACAGGCGCCGGGCGTGGAAGTGGTGGACCGCCATGAAGCCGGCGGCTACCCGACCCCGGTCACCCATGCCTCGGGCACCGACGCGGTGTACGTCGGCCGCATCCGCGAAGACCTGTCGCACCCGCGCGGCCTGAACCTGTGGATCGTGTCGGACAACGTGCGCAAGGGCGCCGCCCTGAACGCCGTGCAGCTGGCCGAGCTGGTCGCCGCCGAACAGCGCTGACACCTGCTGTCCTGTAGAGCCGGGCCATGCCCGGCTGCTTCTGCCCTTCGTAGAGTCGAGCTTGCTCGACTGCTTCTGCTCGCCTGCGTTCAAGGCAGTCGAGCAAGCTCGACTCTACGGGGCATCGCCGCCACCCGATGGGCGCGTATCGCCCCACCCGATGGGCGCGTATCGTCCCATCCGGTGGGTGCGGCCCGTCCCATCCGGTGGGTGCGGCCCGCCTCAATCGGTGGGTGCGGACCTTGGTCCGCACGCTTTATAGTGTCGCCCATGAACAAACGGGCCAAGGGCGCGCGCCGCCCGCTCACCTATCTTTCCGCAGCGCTGCTGGCCCTGGCCAGCAGTTCGGCCATGGCCCTGGGTCTGGGCGACATCCGCGTGCTGTCGCGCCCCGGCCAGCCCTTGCTGGCCGAGATCCCCGTCGTATCGGCCGATCCCTCCGAACTGGAAAACCTGCGGGTGGCGCTGGCCTCGCCGGTCACCTTCGAACGCGTGGGCCTGCAACGGCCGACCGGGCTGGTCAGTGAACTGCAGTTCGAACTGACCACCAATGCGCAGGGCAGGGCAGTGGTGCGGGTGACCTCGCAGACCCCGGTCGAGACCCCGTCGCTGAGTTTCCTGATCGAAGCCGACTGGGGCCAGGGGCGCCTGGTGCGCGAATACTCGGCCCTGGTGGATGCGCCGGCCAATGCCCTGGCGGTGGCCGAACCGGAAATCGTGGCGCCGGCCGGCATGTTGCCGGACACCATCGTCCGCGACGCCCCGGCACCCACGCCGCCTGCCGCTGCGCCGTCTGCGCCGTCTGCGCCCGCCAAGGCGCCCACGCGTGCGACTGCGACGGCGGCACCGCGCGCGGCAGCGCCGGCCGCCAATGGCAGCGTGACCGTGCAGCACGGTCAGACCCTTTCGCAGATTGCCGACGCGGTCGCGCGTGGCAACCAGGTCAGCCGTGACCGGGCGATGATCGCCCTGCTGCGCGCCAACCCCGAAGCCTTCATCCGCGGCAACGCCAACCTGCTCAAGCAGGGCGCGGTGCTGCGGGTGCCGGACGCGGCCGCGCTGGCTGCCGTCGATGCGGCCGAAGCGGCGGCCATGCTGCGCGAACACGCCGCGCAATGGCGGCAGGCACGCACCGTGCCGCAGCCGGCCGGCGCGCCGGCGGCGGTCGCCACTACCGCATCGGCTGCACCGGCCCCCGCCACCGGGGCGCGTCTTGAGATTGCTCCAGCGCTGGCGGCCGATGCCGCCCACGCGGGCACAACGACCGGCACCGCTGCCGGCAGCGAGGGTGACATGCTGGGCAATGAACAACTGCGACAGGCCAAGGAAGACATCGCCACGCGCGATGCCGAGATCGGCGAGTTGAAGCAGCGCGTGGCCGAACTGGAAAAGCTGAAGGACCAGCAGCAGTCGCTGATCGCCCTGAAGGACAACGACCTGGCCGCTGCGCAGCAACGCCTGGAACAGCCGGCGGGCGCAACCAGTGCAGGCACACCGTGGTACTGGCTGGGGCTGCCGTTGCTGCTGCTCATTGCAGGTGCGGCCTGGCTGATGCGCCGGCGCAAGCCTTCGCCCCTGCCGCCGCTGCGCGACGAGAGCGATGCGGCCGCCCTGGCCGCAGCGGTACCGGCCGGTGCAGCGCTGGACACCCTGGCCGAGCAGTCGGCGTGGGCGTCCCCGGCGTCCGGCGATGCCCGCCAGGAGCCGGCGATGCCGGAATGGGCCACCGCGGCCGACACCCACCAGGACGCAGAGGACACCGTCTCCGCGCAGGCCGACGCGTCCGACGCGACCACGCCGCTTGAGGACACCGAAAGCGAACTGCCGGCGGCCGTGGCCACGCCGCCGCAATGGGATGCGCTGGAGCCGGAACCGGAACCGGAAGCACAAGCTGAGGCCGCGCGGCTCGATGCGGTCCCTGCGGAAACCCAGGCCGTGGGCGTACCCGACTACGCCCTGCATGCCGAGCAGCAGCCGCAGTTCCGCGGCGTGTTCGACCTGCCGGCCGAGCCGCACGAAGACCCCGCCGTCGCAGCGTCCGACGCCGCTGATGACGTGGAGGAAGTGCCGGTTGCCGCGCAGCCCGATGCACACGACTGGGCGCCGCGCCCCGGCCAGGAGCGGCTGGAACTGGCCATCGCCTATCTGGACCTGGGCGATGCGCAGACCGCGCGCACCCTGTTGCAGGAAGTGGCCGAGCAGGGCGACGTGCACTGCCAGGCGCAGGCACGTGAACTGCTGGCACGCTTGGATTGATTCCCCATGACGGACACTGCCATGACCCGCGAGCGCCGCATCGACTACGTTGAATTCGCCTCCAGCGATCCCGCCGCCAGCCGTGCGTTCTTCGAAGCGGTATTCGGCTGGTCGTTCGTCGATTACGGCAGTGATTACACCGCGTTCGATGATGGCCGCCTGCAGGGCGGCTTCTTCCGCGCAACGCCGCAGCAGGCCAGCACCGGCGCGCCGCTGCTGGTGCTCTACGCCGACCAGTTGCTGCCGGTGCAGAGCGCGGTCCAGCAGGCCGGTGGCCGCATCGTGCGCGAGGTGTTCTCGTTCCCGGGTGGCAGCCGCTTCCAGTTCATCGAACCGGGTGGCAACGAACTGGCGGTCTGGTCCGAACGCGATCCGGCCTGACCGCACCCCCCAAGGCAAGATCGAGGTAGCACATGCGTTACGCGCTTGGCGTCGAATATGACGGCAGCGATTTCAGGGGCTGGCAGAACCTGGGCGAAGGCGGTCCCAGCGTGCAGGCCAGCCTGGAACAGGCCCTGTCATCGGTTGCCGATGCGCCGCTGCAGGTGGTCTGTGCCGGGCGCACCGACGCCGGCGTACACGGCCAGTGCCAGGTCGTCCATTTCGACACCGATGTCGTGCGCGATCCGCGCGCGTGGATGCTGGGCACCACCACCCGTCTGCCGCGGTCCATTGCGGTGCGCTGGTGCGTACCGGTGGCCGACGATTTCCACGCCCGCTTTTCGGCCCGGGCACGGCGTTACCGCTACCGCCTGCTGAACCGCGAGGTGCGCCCCGCGCTGGACCGGCAGACCCTGAGCTGGGAGCGGCGCGCGCTGGATGCTGGCCTGATGCACCTGGCCGGCCAGGCCCTGCTGGGCGAGAACGACTTCAGCGCCTTCCGTTCGGTGCAGTGCCAGGCCCTGCATGCGCGGCGCGAGCTGCAGTCGCTGCAGGTCAGCCGCCAGGGCGAGGTGATCGAGGTAGCGGTGCAGGGCAATGCATTCCTTCATCACATGGTTCGCAATATCGTCGGTTCGCTGATCCTGGTCGGCAGCGGCGAAAAACCGGTGGAATGGATCGCCGAACTGCTGGCCGGACGCGACCGCACCGTGGCCGGGCCCACCGCTCCCCCGCAGGGACTGGTGTTCCTGGGGCCACTGTACCCCGACAACTGGCACCTGCCCGCCGAGGTCACTCTATGAGCCGCTCGTACTACCGCACCCGCATCAAGTTCTGTGGCATGACCCGCGCCGGCGACGTGCGCCTGGCCGGTGAACTGGGCGTCGATGCGGTGGGGTTCATCTTCGCCCGTGAAAGCAGCCGCCGCGTGGCCCCGGCCGAAGCCCGGGCGATGCGCCAGGCGATCGCGCCGATGGTCGATGTGGTGGCCTTGTTCCGCAACAACAGCAAGGAAGAGGTGCGCGAGGTGCTGCGCACCGTGCGACCGACCCTGCTGCAGTTCCACGGCGAGGAAGACGAAAGCTTCTGCCGCAGCTTCAACATGCCCTATCTGAAGGCCATTGCCATGGGCGGTCGTGAGGAGGTCAACGCACGCACGCTGCAACTGCGTTACCCCAGTGCGGCCGGCTTCCTGTTCGACAGCCATGCGCCCGGTGGCGGCGGCGGTACCGGCGTGGCCTTCGACTGGGCGCGCATCCCCACCGGCCTGCACCGTCCGTTCCTGCTGGCCGGCGGCCTGACCCCGGAGAACGTGAAGGAAGCCGTGCTGGCGACCCTGCCCTGGGGCGTGGACGTATCCAGCGGCATCGAAGTCGAGCCGGGCATCAAGGACGGCTACAAGATGCGCACCTTCGTGGAAGAAGTCCGCAGCGCCGACTGCACCGTGCTGGATTGACCGCCACGGGGCGGGGGCGGCCGCAATGGCCGCTGCCCCGCGTCTTCACATTTGTCCCTGCACGTCCTCTTCACATAGGATAAAAGGGAACGCTGCGGCCATGAGGGCCGCGGCGGGGATCGACGGGGCCGCCACCGGCGGTGTCCGAACGGGCGTATCGCGCCCACAGCCCTGGAAGGCAAGCGATGCAGGAGTTCCTGACCGTAGTGTTCGGTTACCCGACCCTGCCGTACAGCGTGGTGCTGTCGGTGGCGCTGGTGTATTGGGGGCTTGCTGCCTTTGGCCTGGTCGATGACGGGTTTGGCGATCTCGGCGCCGATGGCGCGCTCGACGGTGGCACCGATCTGCATGGCCTGTCGGCCCTGCTGCAGCGCTTCGGCCTGGGCGGGGTGCCGGTCATGGTGGTGGTCACCCTGCTTGCCCTGTTCGGCTGGGTACTGACCTATTTCGTCCATCTCTATCTGCTGCTGCCGCTGCCGGACCTGCTGCGCTGGTCCATCGGCACCGGCGTCGCCCTGCTGGCACCGCTGCCGGCCGTGCCGCTCACCGCCCTGCTGCTGCGCCCGATCCGCCGCTTCCTGCTGCGCCTGCGCCCGGTACCGCAGGCCTCGCTGCTGGGCCGCATCGGCGTGGTGGCCTCGCCCAGGGTGGACGCACGCAGCGGCCACGCCACGGTCGATGACGGCGGTGCCGGGCTGGTCCTGCAGGTGCGCAGCGACATCGAACTGCAGCGTGGCGAGCGCATCGTGCTGGTCGAGCACGTGGCCGAACAGCATTACTACCGGGTGGTCCGCGCCGAAGCGGTCGCCCTCGATTTCCAGGACAACCTGCTTCCGGGCAACAAGGAGAATCACCCATGAGTTTCAGTGGCGCGGCCCCGTTCCTGATCATCCTGATCACCGTCGTGGTGGGCCTGCTTGGCCTGGCGGGTCTGTTCAAGGCGTTCTACCGCAAGGTTGACCAGGGCGTGGCCCTGATCGTCAACGACATGAGCTCCACGCCCAAGGTGCACTTCACCGGCGCGCTCATCATTCCGGTGCTGTACCGCGCCGAGCTGATGCGCATCAGCCTGATCACCCTGCAGATCGACCGCCGCGGCAAGGAAGGCCTGATCTGCCGCGACAACATGCGCGCCGACATCGCCGTGGCCTTTTACCTGCGGGTGAACGAGACCCAGGCCGACGTGCTGCGCGTGGCCAAGGCCATCGGTGCCGACCGTGCCTCGGACAAGCACGCGGTGGACGAACTGTTCAACGCCAAGTTCTCCGAGGCGCTGAAGACGGTGGGCAAGAAGTTCGACTTCACCGAACTGTTCGAAAAGCGCCAGGAATTCCGCGACGAGATCATCGCGGTGATCGGCAACGATCTGAACGGCTATGTGCTGGAAGACGTGGCCATCGATTATCTGGAGCAGACGCCGAAGGCGCTGCTGGACCAGTTCAACATCCTCGACGCGCAGGGCATCCGCAAGATCACCGAGCTGACCGCCGCGCAGAACGTGGTGACCAACGAGCTGGAGCAGAACGAAAAGCTCGCCATCACCAAGAAGAACGTGGAAGCGCGCGAAGCACTGCTGGCCCTGGAGCGCCAGCAGGCCGAGGCCGAGGCGCGGCAGAAGCGCGAGATCGAAACCATCCGTGCACGCGAGGAAGCCGAGACGGCCAAGGTGCAGGAAGAGCAGCGCCAGCTGTCCGAGAACGCGCGTATCGAAGCACAGCAGCTGATCGAGATCCGCGACCAGAACCGCCTGCGCGAAGTGGAAGTGGCCGAGCAGAACCGCCAGCGCGCGGTGGCCATCGAAGCCGAGCGCGTGGAGCGCGCCCGCCAGCTGGAGCAGGTCACCACCGACCGCGAAGTGCAGCTGCAGGGCGTGGAGCGTGACAAGGTGGTCGAGCAGGGCAAGATGGACGTGGCCAACATCACCCGCGAACGCATCTCCATCGACAAGACCGTGGCCCAGGAAGAAGAACGCATCAAGGAAGTGCGCGAAGTCTCCGAAGCCGACCGCCAGAAGCAGGTGCTGATCCTGGAAGCCGAAGCCAAGGCGCAGGAAGCGCTGGTGCGCGAAGTGAAGGAAGCGCAGGCGCGCGAAACCGCCTCCAAGCACCGCGCGGTGGAACTGACCACCCTGGCCCAGGCCGAGCACGAAGCAGCCGGCAAGCAGGCCGAGGCCAAGCGCCTGCTGGCCGATGCGTTCCGCGCCGAACAGGCCGCGCCGGGCCTGGCCGAAGCGCAGGTGCGAGAAGCCTCGGCGCTGGCCATCGAGAAGGTCGGCATTGCCGAGGCCCGCGTGATCGAGGCCAAGGCCGATGCCACCCTGAAGCAGGGCAGCAACGAAGCACGCGTGCTGGCCGAGACGCTGCAGGCACAGGCGCAGGGCGAAGAGAAGATGGGCCTGGCCCGTGCCACCGCCACCGAATCGCTGGGCAATGCCGAAGCCGGCGTGGTGCAGAAGAAGCTGCTGGCCGAGGCCGAAGGCCTGGTGCGCAAGTTCGAGGCCATCGCTTCGCTCAGCGACCAGGCACGTGGCCACGAAGAGTTCCGCATGATGCTGGACAACAGCCTGAAGCAGGCGTTGGCGTCGATCGAGGCAGGCAAGGAAGTCTCGCGCGAGAACGCCAACGTCATCGCCAGCGCCCTGCGCAACGCCGACATCGATCTGGTCGGCGGCGACGGCGGCATGTTCGAGAACCTGGTCAAGGCGGTCTCGCTGGGCAAGTCGATCGAAGGCTTCGCCGGCAAGAGCCCGATCGTGCAGGAGCTGATGCAGCGCTACCTGGGCGTGGCCGTGGCCGAACCGGCAGCGCGGCAGATCGCCGAGGACGCCGACGCGGTGCCGACCGTGTCGGCCACCGTGGTCGACAGCGCCCGTTGATGCACCGTGCGGTGGCCGTCCTGGCCACCGCACGTCCACGATGGCCGCCGCAGCGGCCGTCCATCCGTGAGCGGGAAGCCTGCTGATGTCCGAAACGAATTCAACCGCCGACAGCGCCACCGCGGCGGCGGCCGACACCGTCGACCAGGCCGTGGCCCAGGGCGGTGCCTACGAAGTGCTGCGCCGCCGCCTGGTGGAACAGGGCCAGCGTCTGCAGGCCCTGGCCGACACCCTGAACCGCCAGCGCCTGGCCGAGTTCGGCGACAGCCGCCTGGAGGTGGTCGGTCGCTTCCGCATCCGCAGCGAGAACAACTGCGTCGGCCGCGACATCGTGCAGGTCGGCCCCGATCGCCTGCTGTTCGGCTACAACGTGTTCATCGGGCTGAAGACCCAGACCCGCATCGAGGATGTGTTCGGTCTGTACCGCCTGGTGCAGGGTCCCGATGGCTACGACGTGGCTGCGCTGGAGCTGAAGGGCAGCTTCCTCGACCAGCCCGGCTTCGTGCACGACTTCAACGAACTCTATGCCTACTACAAGCACGCGCGCCTGCTGCAGCTGATCGTGGTGGGCGACAAGCTGCTGGCCTCGTTCCAGATCGGCGAACGCAGCAGCGATGTGCGCGTGTTCCGCTGGGCGCTGTCGCGCGATGGCGAACTGACCTACCTCGATGCGCGCGGCGAGCGTGACATCGCCCTGCCGCCGCCGTTCGATTTCGAATGGACCAAGGCCACCCGCGACCTGGCGGTGAACGGCCGCCATTCGCACCTGAACATCCTCGACACCCTGTTCGTGGAAACCACCGGTGGCGACCTCACCATCAAGGTGGAAAACAACACCGAGACCGGGCAGGGCATCTACAGCGAGCCGGTGGAAGACAGCACCCAGTCGCTGGACGATGCGCAGTTCGAGTTCGCCCGGGTCGGCTCGCTGCTGCTGCTGAAGGTGCTGCCGTACCGCGAAACGGTCTGGCGCGGCCTGATCTACAACACGCTCACCGGCGCCATCGTGCGCAACGATGCCATCGTGCAGGCCTGCGTGCAGCTGCCCGAAGACCACGGCGTGATCTTCCCCGGCGGCTATTACCTGCAGGGCGGCGAGCACAAGGCCTTCGATGCCTCCATGGCCGGCATGCAGTTCAAGCGCAGCATCCGTTCGCCCAACGGCGAGGACGTGCTGTACATCTTCTACGAGCGCGAAGGCGGCCGCTCGGCCCTGTTCGTGTACAACACCATCCAGCGCGTGCTGCAGAACCCGGTGTTCGGCCACGGCTACGCGTTCATGCAGGATGGGCGCATGGTGCTGTTCAACGCCGAAGGCACCGAACCCACCCGCATCCATCCAATGCAGGTCTGGCAGACGCCCTTCAGCAGTGACGAATTCGCTGCCAGCCGGCCGCCGGGCAACACCTTCATGGGCCGCATCGGCAACGCCGAACTGGTGCGTGGCATCTCCAACCTGTTCAACCTGGCCCGCGAGATCGACGGCCAGGACGTGTCGGTGCAGCGCTACCAACGCCTGGTGGCCGATACCCGCCGCCTGTTCGACGCCCACCACTGGCTGGGTGACGAGGCCTGCGACGGCGCCGAGGCCCTGCTGCGGCAGATCAGTGCCACCGGCGAGTCGGTGCTGGACGAATACGAGAAAGTACAGTCGATCCGCCAGCAGTCGGCGCAGGCCATGGCCGAGGCGGAAGCCGCCTACAAGGCGCTGCTGGGCCGCCTGCAGCCGGAGAACTGGAACGAGGTGCAGGCCTTCGTTGAGGCGCTGAACGCGATCACCGCGCTGCGCGGCCGCCTGCTGACCCTGCGTGAACTGCGCTACATCGATACCGACCGCATCGAAGCGATGGGCGCCGAACTGGTGCAGGCCCACGAGCGGGTGGGTGCGGCTACCGGCAGCTTCCTTGCCGGCGATGCGGCCCTGGCACCGCTGGCCGCGCGCCTGCAGGCGCTGGATGAAGCGGCCCAGCAGGCCGCCAGTGCGCGCCAGCTGGACGAACAGTTGCAGGGGCTGCGTGACATGGCCGCCGACCTGGACATGCTGTCGCAGCTGATGGCGGGCCTGAAGGTGGACGACGCCACCGCACGCACGCGCGTGGTGGAAGCCATTTCCACCCTGTATGGCCGCTTGAACCAGGCCCGCGCGCGTGCCGAACAGCGCAGGAAGACCCTGGGCAGTGCCGAATCGGTGGCGCAGTTCGCCGCGCAGTTCGCCCTGTTCTCGCAGTCGATCACCAGTGCGCTGGCCATGGCCAGCGATCCGGAAAAGGCCGACGACCAACTGTCGCGCCTGCTGGTGCAGCTGGAAGAACTGGAAAGCCAGTTCGGCGAGCACGAGCAGTTCCTCGGCGACATCCTGAGCAAGCGCGAAGAGCTGGTGGAAGCCTTCGACACGCACAAGCAGGCGCTGCTGGATGACCGCCAGCGCAAGGCGCGCTCGGTGCTCGATGCGGCCAACCGCATCCTCGACGGCCTGGCCAAGCGCACCGAGCGCTTCGCCAGTGCCGACGAACTGAATGCCTTCTTCGCCGGCGACTCGCTGATCCTCAAGCTGCGCGAACTGGCCGAGCGCCTGCGTGCGCTGCGCGACAATGTGAAGGCCGACGATATCGAGGCGCGCCTGAAGGGCGTGCGCGACCAGGCCGTGCGCCAGTTGCGTGACCGCAGCGATCTGTACGAAGCCGGCGGCAATGTGGTGCGGCTGGGGCCGCGCCATCGCTTCAGCGTGAACACCCAGGCATTGGACCTGACCCTGCTGCCGCGCGGCGACACGCTGGCCATCCATCTCACCGGCACCGACTTCCTGGAGACCCTGCACGACCCGGAACTGGACGCGCTCAAGCCGTTCTGGCCGGTCACCCTGGATTCGGAATCCGACGCGATCTACCGCGGCGAATACCTGGCCGGTTGCCTGCTGCGCGCCGCCGAAGAAGGGCGCGACGGCCTGGATCTGCCGCAGCTGCTGCACGATGCTGCCGAACCGGATGCGCTGGACCAGCGTGTGCGCGCGTTCGCAGCGCCGCGCTACCGCGAAGGCTACGAACGCGGCATCCACGACCACGATGCCGCACTGATCCTGCGTGCGCTGCTGCCGCTGCAGCAGGCGGCCGGGCCGTTGCGGCATGCGCCGCGCGTGCGCGCGCTGGCCCTGTTGTTCTGGGCTGCGCAGCAGCGCGAGGACACCGTGGCGCAGTGGCCCAGCCGCCAGGCCGGCGCCGACACCATTGCCCGTCTGTTCGGTTCGGACGAAGGGCGGCTGGCGCTGCGCGCGGAAATGGCGCAGGCCCTGCATGACCACGCACAGGCACACGGCCTTCCGTTCGACGCCGACATGGCCGCCGATGCCGCGGCCTACCTGGCCGATGAGCTGCACAATGGCGAGCCGGTGTTCAGCATCAGCCGCCACGCCCAGGCCCTGCTGGACGCGTTGTCCCAACAGTTGGAGCAGGCCGGCCAGCGCGATGCGTTCGAGCGCGCGCTGCAGCGCAGCCAGGACCCGCTGGCCACGCGCTGGGCATTGGCCGGGCAGTGGCTGCGTGCCTTGGCCGGGCTGCCGGCGCAGTCCGCGCATGCCGGTTACGTCGACGAAGCCGCGGCACTGCTGCTGGTACAGCGGCAACTGCGCACGCGTGCCAGCGAGGCCATCCTGCGCGCCGAAGTGAAGGGGCTGCTGGGCGAGCATCCGCGCATCCACGGCGGCACCCTGGTGCTGACCCTGGACGATTTCCAGTCGCGCCTGCAGCACCACCTGCAGCGCTTCGTGCCGTCCTTCCACGCCTACCAGAGCGTGCGCCAGGGCATCATCACCCGCGAACGCGACACCCTGCGCCTGTCTGAGTTCAAGCCGCGGCCGCTGTCCTCGTTCGTGCGCAACAAGCTCATCAACGACGTCTACCTGGGCGTGATCGGCGACAACCTGGCCAAGCAGATGGGCACGGTGGGCGAGAACAAGCGCAGCGACCTGATGGGCCTGCTGATGATGATTTCGCCCCCCGGCTACGGCAAGACCACGTTGATGGAATACGTGGCGCACCGCCTGGGCCTGGTCTTCATGAAGATCAACGGTCCGGCGCTGGGCCATGAGGTGCGTTCGCTGGACCCGCAGCAGGCGCCCGACGCCACCTCGCGGCAGGAACTGGAAAAGCTGAACCTGGCGCTGGAAATGGGCAACAACACCATGCTGTATGTCGATGACATCCAGCACACCCATCCCGAGTTCCTGCAGAAGTTCATTTCACTGTGCGATGGCACGCGCCGCATCGAAGGCGTGTGGCGTGGCAGGACGCGCACTTATGACATGCGCGGCAAGAAGTTCTGCGTGGTGATGGCCGGCAACCCGTACACCGAGTCCGGCGAAGTGTTCAAGATTCCGGACATGCTGGCCAACCGCGCCGACATCTACAACCTGGGCGATGTGCTGGGTGGCATGGAAGCGGCGTTCACCCTGAGCTACATCGAGAACAGCCTCACCTCCAACCCGGTGCTGGCGCCGCTGGCCACGCGCGACATGGCCGATCTGTACCTGCTGGTTGATCGGGCAATGGGCAAGGACGTGTCCACCAACGGTCTCAGCCATGCCTACAGCGGGGCCGAGGTGAACGAGATCACCGCCACCCTGCAGCGCATGCTGCGGGTGCGCGACGTGGTCTACCGGGTCAACCAGCAGTACATCGCCAGTGCCGCGCAGGATGATCGCTACCGGACCGAGCCGCCGTTCCGGCTGCAGGGCAGCTACCGCAACATGAACAAGCTGGCCGAGAAGATTTCGCCGGTGATGAACGAGGACGAGCTGCAGCAGCTGGTTTCCGACCATTACCTGGGCGAGGCGCAGCTGCTGACCACCGGTGCCGAGGAGAACCTGTTGAAGCTGGCCGAACTGCGTGGCGTGCTGGATGACGCGCAGGCGCAGCGCTGGGCGCAGATCAAGCGCGATTTCCTGCGCAACAAGGCCATGGGCGCCGACGAAGGGGATGTGGGTGGGCGGGTGGTGGCGCAGTTGGCCGACATCGCCAGCGCGCTGCAGCTGCCGCCGCCAGCGCCCGCGCAGGCCCCGGCGGCGCCCGCCGATCCGGCACCGTGGCCAGCATTGCTGGAGGCGCTGCACCGCCTGGCCGAGGCGCGCCCCGCGCCTGCGCCAACCAACGCGCCAACGGCCGCGCCGGCCGTGGTGCAGGCCGCACCGCTGGCCGAAGACCTGCAGGCCGGTCTGGCACCGCTGCTGCAGGTACTGGTGTCCTCGCAGGAACAGCAGGTGCAGCTGTCGCAGACCCTGGCGGCCTTTGCCGGCTGGGCGCGGCAGCAGGTGCAGGCCGAACCGGTGGCCGACCTGCGCCGGCGCCCGCGCGTACGCCGCGCGTCCACGCCGGAAGAACGCGCGTTGGACGAAGCCCTGATGCGCCACTTCTATGGTGAATCGCTGCCACCGGAAAGCGGTGCCGACGATACGCCGCGGCCACCGCCGCTGCCGTGAGCCAGCCCCTGCCCACGCCGCAGTTGCCGGCCAGCGCCGATGCCACGGCGCTGGCCGACTATGGCGCGCCGCTGCTGCGTGCGCTGCAGGCCGGCGAGCCGATACTCGCCGTCGGTGATGCACACGGCCTGGTGCAGGCGCTGGCGCGCATCGCACTGGCGGTACAGGGCGCCGATCCGGCGCGGCTGCGACGCCAGGAAAGCTGGTGGGGCAGGTTGCTGGGCCGCGACGTCACCCGCCAGGCGCAGGCGCAGGCACTGCAGTCGCAATTGGGGGTGCTGGTGCTGCAGGCGCGCGAACAGGCGCAGCGCCTGCAGGGGCACCTGCAGCAGCGCCAGGCCGCCATCGCCCACGCCCAGACCGCTGCACAGGCACTGCAGCACTGGGCCGATGCCGCGCAGCCATTGCTGGCGACGCTGCCCGCACACGCGCAGGCCGGGCTGGCCGCGCGCGTGGACCACCTGCAGCGCCTGTCGGCCCTGCGCGCGCTGGATGCAGGGCAATGGCAACTGTTGAACGAGCAGGACCAGGCGCTGCTGCAGCGATTTGCCCACATCCACGACACCCTGCTGCCGGCCTGGCGGCAGGCCGCACTGGCCGGCCAGGCCCAGGCCCGTGCCGCGCAGGCCGCACAGGCCGCCGACCTGCAGGCACAGATCGACCACGAAGTGGCCGCCGCTCAGGCTAGACTGCGCTGAGCCGGCCGCCGCTGCCGCTTACCCATCTGCAAGGAGACTGCCCGATGACCCAGGACAGCCACATCAACGGCGGCCTCGTGCCGAGCGCCGCCACCCCCGCCACGATCGATGAAAGCACGCTGCAGGCCCTGGGCCTGGTGGCGGACGACCTGCCGCGCATCGCGCAGATCCGCCAGGAACTGGACGACCTGCGCCCCGGCAACCTGCAGGTGTTCGGTCGTGAAGCCGCCACCCGCACCGCGGCGTTCTCCAGCCAGCTGCTGGACCAGGTGCGCAACCGCGATCTGGATGCCAGTGGCGAGAAACTGGGCGAAGTCGTGCGCATCGCGCGCAGCCTGAAGCTGGATGGCTTCGCCCAGCGATCAAAGGTGCCGATCATCGGCGGCCTGATCGACCGCCTGCGTGCGTCCAAGGGCGAGCTGGTGCAGAAGTTCAGCGACACCAATGCGCAGATTGAACAGCTGCTGGGCGATGTCGGCGCGCAGCAGACGCTGATGGGCAAGCGCGTGGGCGAGTTTGACCGCATGCACGACATCGTGCGCGAAGAACGCCATGCGTTGGGCCTGTACGCCGCCGCCGGCAAGCAGCGGCTGGCCGAGCTGCAGGCCGAACAGCTGGCCGGGCAGGGCACTGACGACCCGCAGCAGCGCATCCGCCAGAGCGAGATCGACAACGCGATCCGCCTGATCGAAAAGCGCGTGTCCGACCTGCTGCTGATGCAGCATGCCGCCGACCAGTCGCTGCCGATGATCCGCCTGATCCAGGCCAACGCGCTGCAGCTGATCGAGAAGTTCAACACGGTGCGCGAGATCACCATTCCTTCGTGGAAGCGCCAGTTCGCGATCCAGCTCTCGCTGGGCGAACAGAAGAACGCGGCCGAACTGGCCACCTCGATCGACGATGCCACCAACGAGCTGATGCGCCGCAATGCCGATCTGCTGCGCCAGGCCTCGGTGGATACCGCGCGCAGCAACCAGCGTGGGGTGATCGATGTGGCCACCCTGCGCCACGTACACGACCAGTTGATCGCCACCGTGGAAGAAGTGCGCAGCATCCATCGCGAAGGCATGCAGCAGCGCCAGCAGGCCGAAGTGGAACTGTCGCGCCTGCGCGAAGACCTGCAGCAGCGCCTGGCCGCGCCGACCGCGCCCTGACGTCGAGCCCGCTCGACTGCCGTCGCGCTCTACCGTCGAATTCGCTCGACTGCGGCCGCGCTCTACCGTCGACCTCGTTCGACTGCGACCGCGCCCTACGGTCGAACTCGCTCGACTGCTTGGGTCGTAGAGTCGAGCTTGCTCGACTGCCTTGGCCGTAGAGTCGAGCTCGCTCGACTACCGTCGCCGTAGAGTCGAGCATGCTCGACTGCCTTGGCTCTGCCTTCGCTCCAGTCGAGCAAGCTCGACTCTACGATCTGGAGCAGTCGAGCAAGCTCGACTCTACGATCTGGAGCAGTCGAGCAAGCTCGACTCTACGATCTGGAGCAGTCGAGCAAGCTCGACTCTACGATCTGGAGCAGTCGCGCGCGCTCGACGCTACAGCTGCTGCATGGCCCACTCGGCCAGCGCTTCCACGCGCGGGTCAACTGGACCGTCCGGCCAGGCCAGCACCCAGAACCCGCCGGTTGCTGAGAACCCCCACGGGGCAATCAGTCGCCCGGCGGCCAGGTCTTCGGCTACCAGCGGTTCCGGCGCGATCGCCGGGCCCAGCCCAGCCACCGCTGCTTCCAGCAGGTAATACAGATGTTCGAAGCCGGTGCCGAACTGCAACTGGTCCGCATCCAGCCCATGTGACCGCGCCCAGCCCGGCCACGCCTGCGGGCGCGAATGGGTGTGCAGCACGCGTTCGAGCAGCAGGGCCGACGGCGCGGCATGGCGCAGGCGCTGCGCGGCCGGGTGCGAAGGCGCCACCACCACACCCACCCGTTCCGGCGCCAGTTCGCGTACCTGCCAGCCGCGCGGCCAGGGCCCCTCGGCCAGCAGCAGCACCGCGTCCAGTGCCGCCTGTGCCTCGGTGAAGGCCCCGTCCAGCGCCGACCATTGCAGGTTCACCCCGGGCAGCGCCGCCTGCAGCGCGGGCAGCCGTGGAATCATCCAGCGCGCCAGCACGCTGCCGCTGCAGCCGAGTACCAGGGCAGGGGAGGCGGCGGGCCGGCGCAGTTCGCGCACGCAGCGTTCGATGCCGGCAAACGCCTCCCCGCACGCCGCCTGCAGGCGCTGCCCGGCCTCGGTCAGGCGCAGCCCGCGCCCGGAGCGCTGGAACAGCGCCAGACCCAGGTGGTCTTCCAGCAGTTTCAACTGCCGGCTCACCGCGCCATGGGTCACATGCAGGGCCTGCGCAGCGCGGCCCACCCCGCCCAGGCGGGCGGTGGCTTCGAAGGCGCGCAGGGCGTTGAGCGGCGGCAGCAGGGAGGTGCTCATGTGAGATTTCCTGACGGTACACGCCAGATAATATCGATATTCCGGTCAGGATCCGTGCGCTAGAGTATCCACCTGTCTCGAACCAGCGGTCGCTTCCATGTCTGCCTCCCCCATTGCCGACTACCACGCCTTCCCGGATGCCCAGGGCCACTTCGGCCGCTACGGCGGCAGTTTCGTTGCCGAAACCCTGGTCGGCCCGCTGCAGGAACTGGCCCAGGCCTACGACCAGGCCCGCCAGGACCCGGAATTCCAGCGTGCCTACGACCGCGATCTGGCCCATTACGTGGGCCGGCCCAGCCCGATCTACCACGCCCAGCGCCTGAGCGACCACGTCGGCGGTGCGCAGATCCTGCTCAAGCGCGAAGACCTGAACCACACCGGCGCGCACAAGATCAACAACACCATCGGCCAGGCGCTGCTGGCTGCTCGCATGGGCAAGAAGCGCATCATCGCCGAGACCGGTGCCGGCCAGCACGGCGTGGCCAGTGCCACCGTCGCCGCGCGCCTGGGCCTTGAATGCGTGGTCTACATGGGGGCCACCGACATCGAGCGGCAGAAGATCAACGTCTACCGCATGAAGCTGCTGGGCGCCACGGTGGTGCCGGTCACCTCCGGTTCGGCCACGCTGAAGGATGCACTCAACGAAGCCATGCGCGACTGGGTGACCAACGTGCAGGACACCTTCTACATCATCGGCACCGTGGCCGGCCCCGATCCGTACCCGCGCATGGTGCGTGACTTCAACGCCATCGTCGGCCGCGAGGCGCGCGAGCAGATGCTGGCCGAATACGGCCGCCTGCCGGACGCGATCACCGCCTGCGTGGGCGGCGGCAGCAATGCCATCGGCCTGTTCCATGCGTTCCTCAACGATCGCCAGGTCGAGATCGTCGGTGCCGAAGCCGCCGGCGACGGCATCCATACCGGCCGCCACGCCGCGTCCATCGCTGCCGGCCGCCCGGGCGTGCTGCACGGCAACCGCACCTATGTGCTGTGCGACGATGATGGCCAGATCATCGAAACCCATTCGGTGTCGGCCGGCCTGGATTACCCCGGCGTCGGTCCGGAGCACGCGTTCCTGGCCGACAGTGGCCGCGCGCGCTATCTGGGCATCACCGATGAAGAAGCGCTGCAGGCGTTCCACCTGCTGGCGCACACCGAGGGCATCCTGCCGGCACTGGAATCCAGCCATGCGCTGGCGCAGGCGATCAAGCTGGCGCGCGAGCGCCCGCGCGACCAGATCGTGCTGTGCAATCTGTCCGGTCGTGGCGACAAGGATGTGCACACCATTGCGGCGCGCGAGGGTCTGGTGCTGTGAACGGCGTGCTGCGCCATGGCGGCGTGCTGGCGCTGGCCGTCGGCCTGGGCGGCTGCGCGCCACCCGAGCCGCCGGTGCTGGCGCCGGCAGCGGCCACCCCGGCGGCGATCGCCGCCGCGCAGCACCCGGCCAGCAACGATGACGACCTGGCGCATCGCCCCATCGATGACGCACCCCCTCCCGCACCCGCCGCCGCGCCGGCCGCAGACGAAGCACCTGCGGTGGTGTCCGTAGCGTTGGACCATGCCGGTGATGTGCTGGTCGGCCAGCGCTTCAGCGAGCTGCAGGGGGAGAGCGAATGGCACTCCGCCGGCCTGCACGAAGCCACCCAGGGGCGCTGCGAGTACTACGAGCGTGGTCTGTTGCCCGAAGGGGTGTCGATGCTGGTGCAGGACGACGATGTGGTGCGCTTCGACCTGGCGCCCATCGATGATTCCGGCCAGGTCGTGCTGCAGCCCGGCCCGTTCGGGCTGCACCTGGACATGCCCCGTGCGCAGGCCCTGCAGCGGCTGCCCGCCGGCACCAGCGCCCAGCCTTACGGGGCCGATGCGGAAGCCGGCGAAAGCCTGCTCTGGCAGGACCCGGGGTCGGACCTGGCGATCCGCGTGGAGATCGTCGATGGCGTGGTATCGAGGATGTACTGGGGCGCCAGTGGCGCCGTTGAATTGATTGAAGGATGTAGCTGAAATGTCCGTTGAACGTATCGATGCCTGCTTTGCCCGCCTGCGTGCCGCCGGCCGCAAGGCACTCATTCCCTTCATTACCGCCGGTGACCCGTCGCTGGAAGCCACCGTGCCGGTCATGCATGCGCTGGTCGAGGCCGGTGCCGATGTGATCGAGCTGGGCGTGCCGTTCTCCGACCCGATGGCCGACGGCCCGACCATCCAGCGCAGCTCGGAACGCGCGCTGGCGCGTGGCGCAGGCAGCCGTTACGTACTGCAGGCAGTGGCCGAGTTCCGCCAGCGTGACACGCAGACGCCGGTGGTGCTGATGGGCTACCTGAACCCGGTGGAGATCCACGGTTACGCGGCGTTCGCGCAGGCGGCCGTGCAGGCCGGCGTGGATGGCGTGCTGCTGGTCGACCTGCCGCCGGAAGAGGCCGGCGAGGCGAAGCAGGCCTTCGATGCGGCCGGGTTGGCGCTGGTGCTGCTGGCCTCGCCCACCACCAGCGATGCGCGTGCGCAGACCCTGCTGTCGCTGGCACGCGGCTATCTGTATTACGTCAGCTTCGCCGGCGTTACTGGCGCCTCCGAGCGCCTGGACAGCCAGGCCGCAAGCGCGCGCCTGCAGGCCCTGCGCGCCGGGGCGACGGTGCCGGTGGTGGCCGGCTTCGGCATCAAGGATGCCGCCAGTGCCGCGGCCATGGCCGTGCAGGCCGACGGCGTGGTGGTCGGCAGTGCGCTGGTGGCAGCGTTGGCCGATGCCGCCTCGCCGGAACAGGCGGCGCAGCAGGCGCATGCGTTCCTGGCCCCGCTGCGGCAGGCCCTGGACGCCTGACAGCATGGCCCGGTGCTGCGCGCACGGCGTTGCCGCGCTAAACGTACGTCACAGCATGGTTTTTTCCCGAACCCCCGGCAGCCACGCGGGGGTGCACGGGCAGGGGGAGCGGCGCTAGACTGTCGGCCTTTGCGGCCTTCGGGCCGCCCTGAACGGAAGTGTCCTCCCGCATGAGTTGGCTCAGCAAGTTGATGCCGTCCGGCATCCGCACCGACAACACCCCCAGCAAGAAGCGCAGCGTCCCCGAGGGCCTGTGGGAAAAGTGCAGCAGCTGCGGCAGCGCGCTGTACCGCCCCGAGCTGGAAGAAAACCTGGAGGTCTGCCCGAAGTGCGGCCACCACATGGCGATCCGCGCGCGCGCGCGCCTGGCCGCGCTGTTTGACGCCGACAGCACCACCGAGATCGCGGCGCGCCTGGGGCCGACCGACCTGCTGAAGTTCAAGGACCAGAAGAAGTACAGCGAGCGCATCAAGATCGCGCAGAAGAACACCGGCGAGTACGACGCGCTGATCGCCATGCGCGGCCTGCTCAAGGGCCGTCCGCTGGTGGCGTCCTCGTTCGATTTCGCCTTCATGGGTGGTTCGATGGGCTCGGTGGTGGGTGAGCGCTTCGCGCTGGCCGCCGAAACCGCGCTGGAAATCGGCGCCCCCTACGTGTGCTTCTCCGCCAGTGGCGGCGCGCGCATGCAGGAAGGCCTGTTCTCGCTGATGCAGATGGCCAAGACCTCGGCCGCGCTGGGCAAGCTGCGCGAGGCCGGCCTGCCGTACATCTCGGTGCTGACCCACCCGACCACCGGTGGCGTGTCGGCCTCGTTTGCAATGCTGGGCGACATCAACATCGCCGAACCGCAGGCCCTGATCGGCTTCGCCGGCCCGCGCGTGATCGAACAGACCGTGCGCGAAAAGCTGCCCGAAGGCTTCCAGCGTTCGGAGTTCCTGCTCGAGCACGGCGCCATCGACCAGATCTGCGACCGCCGCGAAATGCGTGACCGCCTGGCCGACCTGCTGGCCATGCTCGGCCGTCAGCCGCGGCCGGAGGTGGCTTGATGGGAGGCCGCAAGTACTTCGGTACCGACGGCATCCGCGGGCGCGTCGGCCAGAGCCCGATTTCGGCCGATTTCGTGCTGCGCCTGGGCAATGCCCTGGGCCGCGTGCTGGTGGCCCAGCGCGGCGCGCATGGGCGTCGTCCGATCGTGGTGATCGGCAAGGACACCCGCATTTCCGGCTACATGTTCGAAGCCGCGCTGGAAGCAGGCCTGGTCGCCGCCGGTGCCGACGTGCAGCTGCTGGGCCCGATGCCCACGCCGGCCGTGGCCTTCCTTACCCGTACCCTGGGCGTGGATGCCGGCATCGTCATCAGTGCCTCGCACAACCCGCACTACGACAACGGCATCAAGTTCTTCTCCGCCCAGGGCGAGAAGCTTGATGACGCCACCGAACTGGCGCTGGAAGCAGCGCTGGACGTGCCGTTCACCACCGCCGAATCGGAGCAGCTGGGCAAGGCCTCGCGTGCCCGTGAAGCGGTGGGCCGCTACATCGAGTTCTGCAAGGCCAGCGTGCCGCGCTCGTTCGATCTGCGTGGCGTGCGCCTGGTGCTGGACTGCGCACACGGCGCTACCTACCAGATCGCGCCGCTGCTGTTCCGCGAACTGGGTGCCGATGTCATCGGCATCGGTGCCGAACCCAACGGCGTGAACATCAACGACGGCGTGGGCTCGACCCACATCGACAACCTTGCCGCCAAGGTGCGCGAGACCGGCGCCGACCTGGGCATTGCCTTCGACGGCGACGGCGATCGTGTCCTGATGGCCGACGACCAGGGTACCCCGGTCGACGGTGACGACCTGCTCTACATCCTGGCGCGCGCGTGGCAGGCCGAAGGCCGCCTGCGTGGTCCGGTGGTCGGCACCCTGATGAGCAACTACGGCCTGGAAAAGGCGCTGGCCGAGCTGCAGATTCCGTTCCAGCGCAGCAACGTGGGCGACCGCTACGTGCACCAGGCGCTGATCGAAGGCAATGGCGTGCTCGGCGGCGAAGCCTCCGGCCACCTGCTGTGCCTGGACCGCGCCACCACCGGCGATGGCATCGTCAGTGCGCTGCAGGTGCTGGTGGCGCTCAAGCGCAGCGGGCAGACCCTGCGTCAGGCGCTGCAGCCGCTGTCGAAGGTGCCGCAGAAGACCGTCAACGTGCGCCTGGGCGATGTCTCGGCCAAGGCCACCGTGCAGGCCGACAGCGTGCAGTCGGCACTGGTGCAAGCACAGCAGGCCGTCAGTGGCCGGGGCCGTGCGTTCCTGCGTCCCTCCGGCACCGAGCCGGTGGTGCGCGTCACCGTGGAAGCCGACGACGCCACCCTGATGCAGGACACCCTGGACCGGCTGTCGGCCGCGGTGAAGTCCGCTGCAACCGCCTGACCTTCGGCTCAGCCTGCACAATGCGGAACGCCCCGGGATACCGGGGCGTTTTCGTTTCCACCGCGCACGATCGCGGGCAATGCCTAGGGCCCGGGCACCATCTTCTTCTGGCGTGCCTTGAAGCCGTTGAACAGCGGCCCCAGCAGCGGGTGGTAGCTCTGCGCGATGCGCTTGCGCAGCCAGCTGGCCGGGCGGTTGCGGATCGCGAAGCGATAGATGCGTTCCGGATCGCCACCGACCACGTTGCGGCCGAACGGATGGGTGGTGTGCAGGTAGCGGAACCCGTGTGCGCGGGCGACCTCGATATGGTCCTGGTCGAAATCGCCATACGGCCAGCACAGGGTGTCGGACACTTCGCCCAGCTGCGCCTGCAGCACCTGCCGCGCCCGCGCCAGGTCCTGGTCGATGCCATCGCGGCGCTGCGCGCGGTCCAGGTCCTGCCGCTGCAGCCAGCGGGTATGGGTGTGGGTATGGCAGTGCACCTCGAAGGTGCCGGCCTCGATGGCGGCGCGTGCTTCGCTCCAGCGCATCATCACATCGTCGCAGCGGTTGTCCTGGAAGATCGCCGTCTCGCAGCCACGGTGGTCCGGCGTCGGCGGCAGCACGGCGTCGGCCACACCAGCATGCGCGCGCACCGGGCCTTCGCCCATCCAGCCGGTCACCACGAACACCACCGCGTGCATGCCGTACTTCTGCAGGATCGGGTGCGCATACACCCAGTTGTCCAGGTAACCGTCATCGAAGGTGATCACGATCGATTTGCGGGGCACCGGCTTGCCGGCCAGGAAGCCGGCGTACTGGTCCAGCGTCAGCGACGTCCAGCCTTCGCGCGCCAGCCAGGCGATCTGGCTCTCGAAGTTTTCCGGCGACACGGTGATCATGCCCGGCGACGGGCTTACGTGATGGTGCATCAGCACCGGTACGGTTCGTGCGTCAGCCATGTCCCAGCTCCTTCAGCCACTGGTGATAATAGTATTCGGTGGTTTCGCCGTGGCCGGCAGGGGTGAACCGGTGCGCGCTGCGCATCCAGTCCCAGCCGGCACGGCCCATCAGGCGGCGGCGTTCGGGGTCGTCCACCAGCAGGCGCAGCGCGGCAGTCAATGCGGCGCGGTCGCCCAGCCGGGTCAGCAGCGCGTTGCTGCCATCGACCACCATTTCCGGAACACCCCCCACGCGCGTGGCGACGATCGGCACGCCCACGAACGCCGCTTCCAGGAACACCGTGCCCGCCGCTTCCTTGTGCGAGGCCAGGGCGAAGATGTCGAAGCCGGCCATCAGCCGGCAGGCACCATCGCGGTAGCCCAGCAGGTGGACCTGCTGCTGCAGGCCCAGTGCATCGCGCAGGGCCTGCAGGCGGGCCATCACCGGTTCGCCATCGCCCACCACCACCAGGTGCAGGTTGCGGTTGGCCTGGCACAGCGGTGCGATGGCCTGCAGCAGGTCGGCATGGCCCTTGGGTTCGCGCAGCACGGCCACGCAGCCCACCACGATATCGTCGGCGCTGAAGCCCAGTTCGCCGCGCACCTCGGCGCGTACGTCCTGCAGGCACTGCCACGGGTCGGGCTTGCGGATGTCGCTCCACTGCGGCGGCACCGCAATCGGCGGCACGATGCCGATGCTGGCCGCCGGAACGCCGCGCTCGGCCAGCAGCTGCTTGACGAAACTGCTGACGGTCAGCACCCGGTGCGGCAGCCCGGTGTAGGTCAGCAATGAATTGACCGGGCTCATCAGGTGGCGCGAGCGCACCACCAGCGGCGTGCCGCCCAGGCGTGCGCCGGCGGCGGCGATCAACGCATCGCGACGGCTGGTGGTGTTGACCACGTCGTAGCGTTCACGACGCACCAGGCGTGCGACTGACCAGATGCCGCGCAGCAGGCGCGCCAGACCGCCCATGCGCAGGGTATGTACGGTGAATCCCGCATCGCGGGCCAGCCCGGCCAGGCGCGCCCCGGGCTGGCACAGCAGTGCCACCTCGTGGCCGCGCGCACGCATGGCCTGCATGTGGCGGAAAATGTAGATCTCCTGGCCGCCCATTCCGGTGGCGGCCTCGGTGTGCAGGATGCGCAGCGGGCGAGTCATGGTTGAATCCGTCCTGTGGTTCAACGATTGCGGAAGCGGGTCAGCGCTTCCCAGGCCGCGCGCAGGCTGGCCGGGTCCGGCGCCTGCTGCGGCAAGGGGTGGTAGCGGCGATCCAGCGTGGTGGCGTTGCCGAACTTGTCGAACACGTGGATCGCATCGCCGTGGCGCACCGCGCGCTGCGACCAGCTTTCCACCACCAGCGAACGTGTGCCCTGCGGTTCGGCCAGCAGGTCCTGGCCGGTGCTGTAGTCGGCCAGCGCGTTCTCGCAGCCCAGGCCGTGGCGCATCAGCGTCGGTACCCAGTCTTCGTGCGAGCTGGTGCGGGCGTCCTGCGCGGCCGCCTGCCCGGGCCAGTGCAGCACGAACGGCACCTGCAGCTGGTAGTCGGAGAAGTTGCCGTTGTGGCCCCAGTAGTTCAGGCCCAGGTCGTTGAACTCTTCGGCGTGGTCACCGGTGACCAGCACGATGGTGTCCTCGTCCAGCCCCTGCGCACGCAGCGTTTCCAGCAGCCGTCCGACCAGGCTGTCGGCGTAGTGCACCGCGGTGTGGTAGCGGTTCAATTCGGGGGTCGGGTCGTGGTCCGGGCCGAACTTCAGGAAGTCGATGTCCTCGGCCATGGGCTGGGCGACCGCCGGGTAGTCGGCCGGCATGTGGTACGGCGCATGGGTGGAATCGAGGAAGACAAAGCCGAACCACGGGCGTTTGCCCGCCTGGCTGGCCACGATGTCCTGCTGCAGCGATTCGACGATGGCGCGGTCACGCCCGGCCGAATCGCGATCGCGCGGGCCCTGGTGCAGCTGGCTGCGCACATCGGAAAACACGGTGCGGTCGAATTCGGGGCTGTACAGCGGCGCACTGCCGTACAGGTGCAGGTCGTAACCCTGCTGCTGCAGCACCTTGAACAGCTGCGACCCGCGCTGCTCGGCCAGCATGGTGGGCCAGTAGCCGCCGGGCAGCCCGTACATCAGGCCGAACAGCCCGTAGCGGGTGGCATTGCCGGTGCTGAAGTGCTGTTGGTACACGCGCGAAGACTGCGCCAGCGCAGCCGTATTGGGCATGAACTGCGGCGTCAGTGCGTCCTTGCGCAGCGATTCCAGCACCACCATCAGCACGTTCGGGCGCTGGTGGCTCTGGCAGCGCAGCGGCTGCAACGGGTAGTTCAGCTGCGCATGGCGCGGGTCGGGCAGGCCGGCCTGCGGCTGGCTGACCACGCCCAGCCGGCGCATGAAGCTCTTGGCGGTGATCGGCTGGGCCCAGGGCAGGTAGTTCCACTGGCTGATGACCGCACGTTCGCCCAGCGCGTCGTAGTAGGCCGTGGCCACCTGGCCGCCGGCCATCAACAGCGCCACCAGCGCCCAGGCCTGCAGCACCCGGCGCCGCAGTCGCGCCGCCGGCAGCAGCTTCCAGCAGGCCCAGGCCAGCAGGGCCTGCGCGCCGAACAGGGCGCTGATCATCGCGATCGCCTGCAGCCAGGTTTTCCAGGACAGGCTCACCTGGTCGTGCAGGGCGCCGCCGAACACCATGTTGGCGACCATGGCATTGAGGTGGAAGCGGTACAGGGCGAAGACCTTGGCATCCACCAGCAACAGGCACAGCCACAGGCCCTGCATCACGATGGCCGAAACCGTCAGAACGCGCGCGCGCCGCGGCCACAGGCCCAGCGCCAATGGCAGCAGGCCGGCCAGCGCGCCCAGCGCCAGCAGGTGGCCGGGCAGGGCAACCGACAGGTAGGTCAGGCCCAGTGCGCCGCCGGGGTTGTCGCGCACGGGAATGTTGCCCAGTGCGATCAGCGCCGCCAGCACGGCATTGCCGGCAATGAACAACGACCACCAGGCCAGCCGCTGCCAGCGGCGTTCGGCGCCCGGGGCGGGAGTGTTGAAGGAAGCAGCATCCATGGCGGCGACGGGTTGGGCGAACGAGGGAGGGCGCGTGTGACGAGGGCGTCAAGACGCGAAGGGCGGCGCATTGTATCGGTTTGTTTCAATGTATCGGTGTGGGAATTGGGCCGATCTGTCACAATGTTCAGGTGGCCCACAGACAGCTGTCGGGCCGAACAGACCCACGACAAGCCAGGAACCGCTGTGAGCCAGATCCCGACCCTCGACATCACCCGTTTCGACAGCGACCGCGAGGCCTTCGTGGCCGAGCTGGGCGCGGCCTACCGCCAATGGGGATTCGCGGGCATCCGTAACCACGGCATCGCGCAGGCCGACATCGACGCGGCCTACGATGTCTTCAAGGCCTTCTTCGCCCTGCCGGACGAGGTCAAGCGCAAGTACCACGTGGCTGGCAGCGGCGGCGCCCGCGGCTACACCCCGTTCGGCGTGGAAACCGCCAAGGGCTCCAAGCACTTCGACCTGAAGGAGTTCTGGCACATCGGTCGCGAGATCGCCGATGACTCCAAGTACCGTGATGTGATGGCGCCGAACCTGTGGCCGACCGAGGTCGAGGGCTTCCGCGAGCGCGGCTACGGCCTGTACCAGGCGCTGGACAACCTGGGTTCGCGCGTGCTGTCGGCGCTGGCCCTGCACATTGGCCTGCCGGAGGACTTCTTCGCCGACAAGACCAACTTCGGCAATTCGATCCTGCGCCCGATCCATTACCCGCCGATCACCACCGACGACATTCCGAACGTGCGTGCCGGCGCCCATGGCGACATCAACTTCATCACCCTGCTGGTCGGTGCCAGTGCCGCGGGCCTGGAAGTGCAGTCGCATGATGGCCAGTGGGTGCCGTTCACTTCGGACGCTGACACCATCGTGGTCAACATCGGCGACATGCTGCAGCGCCTGACCAACCACGTGTACCCGTCCACCATCCACCGCGTGGTGAACCCCCCGGGCGAGCTGGCCCGCCAGCCGCGCTACTCGGTGCCGTTCTTCCTGCACCCGAACCCGGATTTCCTGATCGACGTGCTGCCCTCGTGCATCACCCCGGAAAACCCCAGCCGCTACCCGGAGCCGATCACCGCCCACGGCTTCCTGGAAGAGCGCCTGCGCGAGATCAAGCTGAAGTAATGAGAAGGCCGCCGAAAGGCGGCCTTTTCATTACAGGTAGCGCCAGGCCATGCCCGGCGAGCGCAGCGGAGGGTGTCCGGCAGGGTTGCACCCTGCACCCGCAGAGGCCAGAGCCAGAGCGGCTCTGGTTTTCTGCTGGTCGGGTGGGGCGGTGTGGGTGGGCAGGACACGCCGCAAGTACGTCCCTGTAGGCTCGTAGGCGCCATCCATGGCGCCTGCGGTCCTGCCCACCCACACCGCCCCACCCCCGACAGTTTCCCGGTGACGGTGGGCAAACCCCGCTTCCGGTAGATCCACGCCATGCGTGGATGAAATCTGTGAGGGGGCGAACGGGGAGGGGTCAGATCCCTTTTCCTGCGGAAAAGGGATCTGACCCCGGAACCCAGCCACACCGCCGCCCCCCTGACAGTTTCCCGGTGACGGTGGGCAAACCCCGCTTCCGGTAGATCCACGCCATGCGTGGATGAAATCTGTGAGGGGGCGAGCGGGGTAGGGGGCAGATCCCTTTTCCTGCGGAAAAGGGATCTGACCCCGGAACCCACCCGGAATGCCGCTTCTGCTCTTGCTCCTGCTCTTCTTTTTTCTTTCCGTGGCGGGCGGAACCGCCGCAATGTGTCAGGGGCCGGGCGGGTGGGGTGCGCAGGGGCGCAGGCGCCATGGATGGCGCCTACGAGCTTACATGGACGTACTTGCAGCGTCCCCTGCGCGGCCCACCCGCCCGGCCAACCCAATAAAACCCACCGGGCCGTTCGCGACCAACCCCGCCACGAGGGGCTGCGCCGTTGGCTGAAAATCCATGTAACCGCTTACACGGAAACGGATTTTTGCCATAGCGGGTATCATGGGCGGCTGAGTTCATACAGGAGCCACCGCCATGCGCCGCAAGATCGTCGCCGGAAACTGGAAGCTGCACGGCAGCCGTCAATTCGCCACCGAGCTGCTCGGCCAGGTGGCCGCCGGGCTGCCCAAGGCCGGGGTGGATGTGGTCATCCTGCCGCCGCTGCCGTACCTGGGCGAACTGGTCGAGGACTTCGGCGAGACCGGCCTGGTGTTCGGGGCCCAGGATGTCAGCAGCAATGAAAAGGGCGCCTACACCGGCGAAGTCTGTGCAGCCATGCTGCACGAGGTCGGCGCCCGCTACGGCCTGGTCGGCCACTCCGAGCGCCGCCAGTACCACCAGGAAAGCAGCGAGCTGGTCGCCCGCAAGTTCGCCGCAGCCCTGCACGCCGGCCTGGTGCCGGTGCTGTGCGTGGGTGAAACCCTGGAGCAGCGCGAAGCCGGGCAGACCGAGGCGGTCATCGCCAGCCAGCTGGCACCGGTGCTCGAGCGCGTCGGCGCCGAGGGGTTTGCCAATGCCGTAGTGGCCTACGAGCCGGTCTGGGCCATCGGTACCGGCAAGACCGCCAGCAAGGAGCAGGCCCAGCAGGTGCACGCCTTCATTCGTGGCGAAGTCGCGCGCATGGATGCTAGAATCGCCGATTCACTGCCCATTCTTTACGGCGGTAGCGTGAAACCCGACAATGCCGGGGAACTGTTCGCGCAGCCGGATGTCGATGGTGGGCTGGTCGGCGGCGCCTCGCTGGTGGCCGCGGATTTCCTGGCCATCGCGCAGGCGGCGGCACACATTTAGTCAAGACAGCCGGCTCAGCGTCGGCATAACAGTCCGAGGGCGGGTTTCCAATGCTGATGTTGATCCTCAATGTCGTCTACGTGCTGGTGGCCGTAGCCATGATCGCGCTGATCCTGATGCAGCGTGGCTCGGGCGCGGCGGCGGGCTCGGGCTTTGGTGCCGGCGCCTCGGGGACTGTGTTCGGCGCGCGCGGCGCGTCCAACTTCCTGTCCAAGTCCACCAAGTGGCTGGCCGTGGTGTTCTTCGGCATCAGCCTGTTCATGGCCTGGTACGCCGGCCATGGCACCCGTCCGGCGGCCGACCAGGACCTGGGCCTGATGTCCGCCCCGGCGGCCAGCGCCCCGGCCGTCCCGGCGGGTGAACTGCCGGCCGCGCCGAAGGCTGCGGAGGTCCCGGCGGCACCGGTTCCGGCCGCCACTGTGCCGGCTCAGGCGGAAACTTCCACTTCTGGTGAAGAAAAGCCGTCCGAAGGCTCCCAGAAAGACTGAAGCCGGTTACAATACGCGGCGCATCGGGATGTTGGTCTGATGTGATCGTTTGCCCAGGTGGCGGAATTGGTAGACGCACTACCTTGAGGTGGTAGCGACTTAGGTCGTAGGGGTTCGAGTCCCCTCTTGGGCACCATTTGTAAGTAAAGCGGGTTCTCCTGGCGCGCAATGCACCAGCCGTTTCCCGTCCACTCCCCCATGCCAAAGCGCCTGCAGGCGCGGCGGCAGAGGCAAGAGAGAATCGCTGTGCTGGCCGAATATTTGCCGTCTCTGCTGTTTCTGATCGTCGCCACCGGTATCGGCATCACGCTGATGCTGATTGGTCGATTCCTCGGCCCCCGCCGCCCCGATCTGGAAAAGCTGTCGCCGTACGAATGCGGCTTCGAGGCCTTCGAAGACGCGCGCATGAAGTTCGACGTGCGCTACTACCTGATCGCGATCCAGTTCATCGTCTTCGACCTGGAAATCATCTTCATCGTGCCGTGGACCCAGGTCTTCATGGAGCTGGGCGCCCGTTCGCTCGTCACCATGGGCCTGTTCGTCGGCATGCTGTTCCTCGGTTTCATTTACGTCTGGAAGAAGGGAGCGCTGGAATGGGAGTGATTCAGACTCTCGATGGCCTCATGAACAACCCGGTCCCGGAAGGGCGGGTGGATGACATCCTGCGGCCGGAAGGCGACAACCCCCTGCTGGAAAAGGGCTTTGTCACCACCAGTGTCGATGCTCTGCTGAACTGGGCACGCACCGGCTCCATGTGGCCCATGACCTTCGGTCTGGCCTGCTGTGCGGTGGAAATGATGCACGCCGGTGCGGCGCGTCTGGACCTTGACCGCTACGGCGTGGTGTTCCGTCCGTCGCCGCGTCAGTCCGACGTGATGATCGTGGCCGGCACCCTGGTCAACAAGATGGCCCCGGCGCTGCGCAAGGTCTACGACCAGATGCCGGACCCGAAGTGGGTCATCTCGATGGGCAGCTGCGCCAATGGCGGCGGCTACTACCATTACTCCTATTCTGTCGTGCGCGGCTGTGATCGCGTGGTGCCGGTGGACGTCTATGTCCCGGGCTGCCCGCCGACCGCCGAGGCGCTGGTGTACGGGATCCTGCAGCTGCAGAAGAAGATCTGGCGTACACAGACCATCGCCCGCTGACCCTTTTCACCTGACAAGAGCGCGCCAAGCCCCCATGGCAGAGCAAGCATCCTTCATCGACCGACTCTCCGCACGTTTCGCTGGTGCGAAGGTCATCGTGGTCGAACCCCGCGGCGAAGTGACGCTGGAGGTGCCTGCGGCTCAGTGGCACGCCACTGCCCTGGCGCTGCGTGACGAGTTTGGTTTCGAGCAGGCCGTGGACCTGTGCGGCGTCGATTACCTGGGCTACGGCTCGGACGAATGGGACACCGCCGACGTTTCCTCGCAGGGCTTCAGTCGTGGCGTGGAAGGCAAGGCGCAGGGCCGCTTCGCCTGGGGCGAGTTCCCCAGCGAAGAAAACGGTGCCGATGGCGCCCGCCCGCAGCACATGCCGACCCAGCGTTTCGCCGTGGTCGCCCAGCTGCGCTCGTACCAGCACAACCTGATGTTGCACCTGCGCTGCTTCGCCCCTGACGAAGCACTGCCGGTGGTGTCCTCGCTGACCGGCATCTGGCCGGGCCTGAACTGGTTCGAGCGCGAAGCGTTCGACCTGTACGGCGTGATCTTCGAAGGTCACCCGGACCTGCGCCGGATCCTGACCGACTACGGTTTCGTCGGCCATCCGTTCCGCAAGGACTTCCCGCTGATCGGCAACGTCGAAGTCCGCTACGACGAAGAAAAGAAGCGCGTGATCTACGAACCGGTCACCTCGGTGGAGCCGCGCGTCGGCGTGCCGCGCGTGATCCGCGACGACGCCCGTCTGCAGACCGCAGAAGGTGAGCGCGCGCAGGAGGCAGTGAAGTGAGCCACGTACACCAGGCTGGCGAAGCCTTCGCCAGCAACCCCGCCGAAAGCCGGCAGGAAATCCGCAACTACACCATGAACTTCGGCCCGCAGCATCCGGCCGCCCACGGTGTGCTGCGCCTGATCCTGGAAATGGACGGCGAAACCATCATGCGTGCCGACCCCCACGTGGGCCTGCTGCACCGTGGTACCGAAAAGCTGGCCGAGTCCAAGCCGTTCAACCAGTCGATCGGCTACATGGATCGCCTGGATTACGTGTCGATGATGTGCAACGAGCACGCCTACGTGCGCGCGATCGAAACCCTGATGGGTATCGAAGCGCCCGAGCGCGCGCAGTACATCCGCACCATGTACGACGAAATCACCCGCATCCTGAACCACCTGATGTGGCTGGGCTCCAACGCGCTCGATCTGGGCGCCATGGCGGTCATGCTGTACGCCTTCCGCGAGCGCGAAGAGCTGATGGACTGCTACGAAGCGGTCTCCGGCGCGCGCATGCACGCGGCGTACTACCGTCCGGGCGGTGTTTACCGCGACCTGCCGGACCACATGCCCAAGTACAAGGAATCGCGCTGGCACAAGGGCAAGGCGCTGAAGCAGCTCAATGCTTCGCGTGAAGGCTCGCTGCTGGACTTCCTGGAGAACTTCACCAACGAGTTCCCGGGTCGCGTTGACGAATACGAAACCCTTCTGACCGACAACCGTATCTGGAAGCAGCGTACGGTCGGCATCGGCGTGGTCAGCCCGGAACTGGCCCACCAGTGGGGCATGACCGGCGTGATGCTGCGCGGCTCGGGCGTTGCCTGGGATCTGCGCAAGAAGCGTCCGTACGCCAAGTACGATGCCGTCGATTTCGACATCCCGCTGGGCAAGGAAGGCGACTGCTACGACCGTTACCTGGTCCGCGTTGCCGAAATGCGCGAATCCAACCGCATCATCAAGCAGTGCGTGGCGTGGCTGAAGGCCAACCCGGGCCCGGTGATGGTGAAGAACTTCAAGGTCGCTCCGCCCAAGCGCGAGGACATGAAGGACGACATGGAAGCGCTGATCCACCACTTCAAGCTGTTCAGCGAAGGCTATTGCGTGCCGGCCGGTGAAACCTATTCGGCGGTGGAAGCCCCGAAGGGTGAGTTCGGCTGCTACCTGGTCTCCGACGGCGCCAACAAGCCCTTCCGCGTGCACCTGCGTGCCCCCGGCTTCGCCCACCTGTCCTCGATCGATTCGATCGTGCGCGGCCACATGCTGGCCGACGTGGTGGCCATGATCGGTACCTACGATCTGGTGTTCGGCGAGGTTGACCGGTAATGCCGTCCGCCACGCCAACGCCCGCTGCAGGCAGCCGGCGCAAGCCGGCGCCGCAGTCTCTGGAATTTCACGTTATGCATTTCGCTGAGGTCGGCCGATGAAGGCGACAGGTAATTTCGAGGCGGCGCGCGACGTCGACCCGATGGTGGTGCTGAGCGACAAGACCCGCGCTCACATCGATCACTGGCTGTCCAAGTTCCCGCCGGACCGCAAGCGCTCTGCCGTGCTGCAGGGCCTGCATGCGGCCCAGGAGCAGAACGAGGGCTGGCTGACCGACGAGCTGATCGCCGGCGTGGCCAAGTACCTGGACCTGCCGCCGGTGTGGGCCTACGAAGTGGCCAGCTTCTACTCGATGTTCGAGACCGAGAAGGTGGGCCGCAACAACGTGGCCATCTGCACCAACATCAGCTGCTGGCTCAATGGCGCCGAAGACATCGTGCGCCATTGCGAGAAGAAGCTGGGCATCAAGCACGGCCAGTCCACCCCGGACGGCCGCGTCTACCTCAAGCGCGAGGAAGAGTGCCTGGCGGGCTGCGGTGGCGCACCGATGATGGTCATCAACGGTCACTACCATGAGCGTCTGACCCTGGAAAAGGTCGACGAGCTGCTGGACGGGCTGGAGTAAGGGCATGGCACATCACCACGAATCCAAGGGTCCGGTCGGCCCCGCGCCGCTGCCGCACCAGGTGGTCTACACCACCCTGCATTACGACACCCCGTGGTCGTACGAAAGCTACCTGAAGACCGGTGGCTACGCCGCCCTGCGCAAGATCCTCGAAGAGAAGATCCCGCCGGAGCAGGTCATCGAGATGGTCAAGGCCTCCGGCCTGCGCGGCCGCGGTGGCGCTGGCTTCCCGACCGGCCTGAAGTGGTCCTTCATGCCCAAGGGCAACATGCAGAAGTACATCCTCTGCAATTCGGACGAATCCGAGCCGGGCACCTGCAAGGACCGCGACATCCTGCGCTACAACCCGCATTCGGTGGTGGAAGGCATGGCGATCGCTTGCTACGCCACCGGCTCGACCGTGGGTTACAACTACCTGCGCGGTGAGTTCCACCACGAGCCGTTCGAGCACTTCGAACAGGCCCTGGCCGACGCCTATGCAAATGGCTGGCTGGGCAAGAACGTGATGGGCTCGGGCGTGGACATCGACATCTACGGTGCCCTGGGCGCCGGCGCCTACATCTGCGGCGAAGAAACCGCGCTGATGGAATCGCTGGAAGGCAAGAAGGGCCAGCCGCGCTACAAGCCGCCGTTCCCGGCGAACTTCGGCCTGTACGGCAAGCCGTCCACCATCAACAACACCGAAACCTACGGCTCGGTGCCGGCGATCATCCGCAACGGCCCGGAGTGGTTCAAGGGGCTGAGTCTGACCGGCAACGGCGGCCCGAAGTGCTTCTCGGTGTCCGGTTGCGTGCAGAACGGCGGCAATTTCGAAGTGCCGCTGGGCACCACCTTCGACGACCTGCTGGAAATGGCCGGTGGCCTGCGTCCGGGCCGCACCCTGAAGGGCGCGATTCCGGGCGGCGTGTCCATGCCGGTGCTGACCGCGGCCGAGCTGAAGGGCCTGCCGATGGACTACGACACCATCCGTGCGCTGGGCTCCGGCCTGGGTTCGGGCGCCGTCGTGGTGCTGGATGACAGCGTGTGCTGCGTCAAGTTCGCCTGCCGCATCAGCCAGTTCTTCCACAAGGAATCCTGTGGCCAGTGCACCCCGTGCCGCGAAGGTACCGGCTGGATGCACCGCGTGCTGGAGCGCATCGTCGCCGGCAAGGCCACGATGGAAGACCTGCACCAGCTGAAGGCAGTGGCCGGCCAGATCGAAGGCCACACCATCTGTGCGTTCGGCGAAGCGGCTGCATGGCCCATCCAGGGCTTCCTGCGCCAGTTCTGGGACGAGTTCGAGTACTACATCGTCAACGGTCATTCGATGGTTGACGGCAAGAAGGTGGAGGCAGCCGCTGCATGAGCGCGCAACCCGTAAATCCGAGCGTCCCACCCGATCACGTCACCATCGAGATCGATGGCAAGTCGCTGGTCGTGCCCAAGGGCTCGATGATCATCCAGGCCGCCGACAAGGCCGGCATCTCCATTCCGCGCTTCTGCTACCACGAGAAGCTGCCGATCGCCGCCAACTGCCGCATGTGCCTGGTGGACGTGGAGAAGTCGCCGAAGCCGGCGCCGGCCTGCGCCACCCCGGTGATGGACGGCATGAAGGTCGCCACCCGCAGTGAGAAGGCGCTCAAGTTCCAGCGTTCGGTGATGGAGTTCCTGCTCATCAACCACCCGCTGGACTGCCCGATCTGCGACCAGGGCGGCGAATGCGAGCTGCAGGACGTTTCGCTGGGCTATGGCCGTTCGGTCAGCCGCTTCAACGAGCGCAAGCGCGTGGTGCCCGACGAGGACATGGGTCCGCTGGTCGCCACCGAAATGACCCGCTGCATCCAGTGCACCCGCTGCGTGCGCTTCACCGCCGACGTGGCAGGCACCTATGAACTGGGTGGCATGTACCGCGGCGAGAACCTGCAGATCGGTACCTACGACGGCAAGCCGCTGACCACCGAGCTGTCCGGCAACGTGGTTGACGTCTGCCCGGTTGGCGCGCTGACCAACAAGGTGTTCCAGTTCCGCGCCCGCCCGTGGGAACTGACCGCGCGCGAATCGCTGGGCTACCACGACGCGATGGGTTCGAACCTGTTCCTGCACGTGCGTCGCGGCGAAGTGCTGCGCACCGTGCCGCGCGACAACGAAGCGGTGAACGAGTGCTGGCTGTCCGACCGCGACCGCTATTCGCACCAGGGCCTGTACAGCGAAGACCGTGCGGTCAAGCCGCTGCGCAAGGTCAATGGCGAGTGGAAGGAAGTGAGCTGGGCTGAAGGCCTGGCCGCGGCTGCCGAGATCCTCAAGGCCCACCAGGGTGACCACCTGGGCGTGCTGGTGCATCCGTCCACCTCCAACGAGGAAGGCGCGCTGCTGGCCCGCCTGGCCAAGGGCCTGGGCTCGAACAACATCGACCACCGCATCAACAACCGCGACTTCTCCGACGCCGCCACCGCGGAAGTCTTCGGCCTGCCGCTGGCCGAGATCGAAGGCGCCGACCGCATCGTCGTTCTGGGCAGCAACATCCGCCACGAACTGCCGCTGCTGCACGCCCGCCTGCGCAAGGCGCAGACCACCAAGGGCGCGAAGATCCACGTCATCAACCCGGTTGATTTCGATTTCGCCTTCGGCATCGCCGGCAAGCAGATCGTGGCCCCGTCGAAGTTCGTCGAGGCGCTGGCCGACCCCGAGCTGCGTTCGGCAGTGCAGGGCGGTAGCAACACCGTGCTGATCGTCGGTGGCATCGCCGAAAACCACCCGCAGGCCGCCGCGATCCGCGCCGCTGCGCGTGATTTCGCTGCCGCCACCGGCGCCAAGCTGTGCCGCATCCCGCAGGGCGCCAATGCCGTGGGCCTGACCCGCGCCGGCGTGCTGCCGGCCGGCAAGGACGTGGCCGCCATGCTGGCGCAGCCGCGCCAGGCTTACGTGGTGTACGGCCTGGAACCGGGCCTGGACTTTGCCGACGCCCCGGCCGCGCGCAAGGCGCTGGTCGGTGCCAAGGTGGTGGCTTTCAGCCAGTTCGCCTGTGTTTCCACCCGCGACGTTGCCGACGTCATCCTGCCGATCGGCGCGCTGCCGGAAATCGACGCCACCCTGACCAACCTCGATGGTCGCGAGCAGTCGGCCCGTGCCGGCGGCAAGCTGCCGGGCGAGGCCCGTGAAGGCTGGCGCGTGCTGCGTGCGCTGGGCGGTGACATGGCCCTGGCCGGTTTCGACTTCACCGACCTGGCCGGCCTGCGCGCCAGCCTGGCCCCGGTGTCGGTCGCCGTGGCCGCTTCGGCCCAGCCGGCCGTTGCCGGCGAAGGCCTGGAAGTGGCTTCGACCGCTGCGATCTACCGCACCGATGCGGTGGTCCGCCGCGCGCCGGCGCTGCAGTCGCACCCGCTGAACAACGCCCCGCGCATCGTGCTGAACGCTGAAGATGCCGCGCGCCTGCAGCTGCAGGAAGGGCAGATGGCCAAGGTCGGCACCGATGCCGGCAAGGCCACCCTGCCGGTGGTGGTCGACGCCCGCGTCGCTGCGGGTTCGGTCTGGATTGAATCGGGCCACGGCGCGACCGCGCCGCTGGGTGCCGCTCGCGTATCGGTGGTGGCTGCATGAACGAATTGCTGTTGAACGCGGTCGACCCGCTGCACCAGTGGCTGCTTGCCCTGGGTGACATCGGCGCGCTGATCTGGATCATCCTGAAGATCCTGGTGATCGCCGTGCCGGTGATCGTCTCGGTGGCCTTCTACGTGGTCTGGGAACGCAAGCTGATCGGCTGGATGCACGTCCGCCACGGCCCGATGTACGTGGGCATGGGCATCTTCCAGGCCTTCGCCGACGTCTTCAAGCTGCTGTTCAAGGAAGTGCTGCAGCCGAGCAGCGCCAACAAGGCGATCTTCCTGCTGGCGCCGCTGATCACCCTGGCCCCGGCTTTCGCGGCCTGGTCGGTGGTGCCCTTCGATTCGCAGATCGTGCTGTCCAACGCCAATGCCGGCCTGCTGTACCTGCTGGCGATGACCTCGCTGGGCATCTACGGCATCATCCTGGCCGGTTGGGCATCCAATTCGAAGTACGCGTTCCTGGGTGCCATGCGCGCCTCGGCGCAGATGATCAGCTACGAAATCGCCATGGGCTTCGCCCTGGTCGGCGTGATGATCGCGGCGGGCAGCCTGAACCTGAGCAACATCGTGATGGCGCAGGCCGGCAGCTCCGGCTTCTTCGACTGGTTCCTGCTGCCGCTGTTCCCGCTGTTCGTCATCTACTGGGTGTCGGGCGTGGCTGAAACCAACCGCGCGCCGTTCGACGTGGTGGAAGGCGAATCGGAAATCGTGGCCGGCCACATGGTCGAGTACTCCGGCGGCGCCTTCGCGCTGTTCTTCCTGGCCGAATACGCGAACATGATCCTGATCAGCTTCCTGATCTCGATCTTCTTCCTCGGCGGCTGGCTGAGCCCGATCCAGGGCTGGGTCGACCTGGGCAACATCTCGCCGCTGGTCGACTGGATCTGGAAGGGCGGTGCACCGTGGCTGTTCGTCAAGGTGTTCTTCTTCGCCAGTGCCTACATCTGGTTCCGTGCCAGCTTCCCGCGCTTCCGCTATGACCAGATCATGCGCCTGGGCTGGAAGGTCTTCATTCCGCTGGCCATTCTGTGGATCGCGGTTACCGCCGTCATGGTGTTCTTCGGCGTGATTCAAAAGGGCGTCTAAGTGATGAACAGGATTACCCATTACTTCAAGAGCCTGCTGCTGCTCGAACTGCTGGCCGGTCTTTGGCTGACGCTGAAGTACAGCTTCAAGCCGAAGTACACGATGATGTACCCGATGGAGAAGTTCCCGCAGTCGCCGCGCTTCCGTGGCCTGCACGCGCTGCGCCGTTACCCCAACGGCGAAGAGCGCTGCATCGCCTGCAAGCTGTGTGAGGCGGTCTGCCCGGCGCTGGCCATCACCATCGACTCGGCCAAGCGCGAAGACGGCACCCGCCGTACCACCCGCTACGACATCGATCTGTTCAAGTGCATCTTCTGCGGCTTCTGCGAAGAAAGCTGCCCGGTGGACTCGATCGTCGAAACCCACATCCTCGAGTACCACTTCGAGAAGCGTGGCGAAAACATCGTTACCAAGCCGCAGCTGCTGGCCCTGGGCGACCGTCTCGAAACCGAGATCGCCGAGCGTCGTGCCGCCGATGCCGCTTACCGCTGAGGTCGAGAGATGGATTGGGTAAATATCGCTTTCTGGGTGTTCGCCATCGCGGCAACGGTTTCGGCCGGTGCGGTGATCAGCGTGCGCAACCCGGTTCACGCCGTGCTCTGCCTGGTGTTGACCTTCTTCTCCATTGCCTGCGTGTGGCTGCTGGTGGGCGCCGAATTCCTCGGCGTGGCGCTGGTGCTGGTCTACGTGGGTGCGGTGATGGTGCTGTTCCTGTTCGTGGTGATGATGCTGGACATCGACCCCAGCAAGATGCGCGAAGGCTGGGTGCGTTACCTGCCGGTGGGCCTGGTGGTTGCCGTGGCCATGCTGGTGCAGATGCTCATCCTGATCGGCGTGAAGGGCAGGGCGGTCAACGCCTTCCCGGCCGACAACGCCGCCGCGCTGGCGGCTGACAGCTCCAACATCACCTGGCTGGCACGCACGCTGTTCACCGAATACCTGCTGCCGTTCGAGTTCGCCGCCGTCATCCTGACCGTGGCCGTGGTGGCCGCCGTCATGCTGACCCTGCGCCGCCGTACCGGCGTGAAGAGCCAGAACCCGGGCGACCAGACCATGGTCAAGGCCGGCAACCGCCTGCGCATGGTCAAGATGGGCGCAGAGCAGCCGGTCGTGCACAGCAACAGCAAGCCGGCCGCCGGCGAGGAGACCCAGCCGTGATTACCCTTGGCCACATGCTTGCGCTGGGCGCGGTGCTGTTCGCCATCAGCCTGGCCGGCATCTTCCTGAACCGGAAGAACGTCATCGTGCTGCTGATGTCGATCGAACTGATGCTGCTGTCGGTGAACGTGAACTTCGTTGCGTTCTCCCGCCAGCTGGGTGATCCGTCCGGCCAGCTGTTCGTGTTCTTCATCCTGACCGTCGCCGCTGCCGAGGCCGCCATCGGCCTGGCGATCCTGGTGACCCTGTTCCGTACCCGCCGCACGATCAATGTCGGCGAAGTCGATTCGTTGAAGGGCTGATCCACAGATGGAAATCACTCTCTCCAAGAGTCTGTTGATCGCAGTGGTGCTTGCACCGCTGTTCGGCAGCATCATCGCCGGCCTGTTCGGTCGCCAGGTCAAGCGCTTCGGCGCGCAGACCGTCACCATCCTCGGCGTGGCCATCAGCTGCGCCCTGTCGATGTACACGCTGTACCAGCTGCTGTGGGGCGGCGCGCAGCCGTTCAACCAGAACCTGTACACCTTCTTCGAAGTCGGCCAGTACTCGGCCCACGTCGGTTTCATGGTCGACAAGCTCACCGCCATGATGATGGTGGTGGTCACCTTCGTGTCGCTGCTGGTGCACATCTACACCATCGGCTACATGGAAGAAGACCCGGGCTACCAGCGCTTCTTCAGCTACATCTCGCTGTTCACCTTCTCGATGCTCACCCTGGTGATGAGCAACAACTTCCTGCAGCTGTTCTTCGGCTGGGAAGCGGTGGGCCTGGTGTCGTACCTGCTGATCGGTTTCTGGTTCAAGCGCCCGACCGCGATCTTCGCCAACATGAAGGCGTTCCTGGTCAACCGCGTCGGTGACTTCGGCTTCCTGCTGGGTATCGCCGGCGTGCTGTGGGTGTTCGGCACCCTGGACTATTCGCAGGTGTTCTCGCAGGCCGGCGTGCTGGCCAGCCCTGAAGCCAAGATGCAGATCTGGGACGGCACCCTGTTCGGCATGCAGCTGCTGAGCGCGCCGGTGGTCTGGTCGATCGCCACCGTCATCTGCATCAGCCTGTTCATCGGTGCCATGGGCAAGTCGGCCCAGGTTCCGCTGCACGTGTGGCTGCCCGATTCGATGGAAGGCCCGACCCCGATCTCGGCACTGATCCACGCCGCGACCATGGTCACCGCGGGTATCTTCATGGTCACCCGCATGTCGCCGCTGTTCGAGCTGTCGCAGACCGCGCTGAACTTCATCCTGTTCATCGGTGCCACCACGGCCTTCTTCACCGGCCTGATCGGTATCGTGCAGAACGACATCAAGCGCGTGGTCGCGTACTCGACCCTGTCGCAGCTGGGCTACATGACCGTGGCACTGGGCGTGTCGGCTTATTCGGCCGCCGTGTTCCACCTGATGACCCACGCCTTCTTCAAGGCGCTGCTGTTCCTGGGTGCCGGTTCGGTCATCATCGCCATGCACCACGAGCAGGACATGCGCAAGATGGGCGGCCTGCGCAAGTACATGCCGATCACCTTCATCACCATGTGGATCGGTACGCTGGCCCTGGTCGGTACGCCGTTCTTCTCCGGCTTCTACTCGAAGGACACCATCATCGAGGCGGCCGAGATCCACGCCCACATGCAGCACACCTGGGTGGCCACCTACGGTTACTGGGCAGTGCTGGGTGGCGTGCTGGTCACCAGCTTCTACAGCTTCCGTCTGCTGTTCCTGACCTTCCACGGTCCGGAGCGCTTCCGTGACGCGCACCACGACGACCATGGCCACGGCCATGACGATCACCACGCGGCCGATGCCCATCATGCTGATGCGCACCACGGCGATGCCCATGACGACCACGGCCATGGCCACGGTCCGCATGAGCCGCACGAAACCCCGTGGGTGGTGACCCTGCCGCTGATCCTGCTGGCCATTCCGTCCATCGCCATCGGTTTCTTCAGCATCGGTCCGATGCTGCATGGCACCGACTGGGCCGGCCACCACGCGCACGCGGCCATCAAGGGCCAGGTCAACACGTTCTTCACCGGCATCGTCGATTTCTACGATCCGGCCAAGAACACCGTGGCCTTCCTGGGTGAAGAGTTCCATGGCCCGGTGGCGTTCGCGCTGCACGGCATGATGCTGCCGCCGTTCTGGCTGACCCTGGCGGGCTTCCTGCTGGCCGCGCTGTTCTACCTGTGGAAGCCGGACCTGTCGGGCAAGGCACGCAAGACCTTCGCCCCGCTGGTGTCGGTGCTGGAAAACAAGTACGGCTTCGACAAGCTGTGGATCGATGGCTTTGCCGGCGGCAGCGTCAAGCTTGGCAAGGTGTCGCGCTGGATCGACAGCAACATCGTCGATGGCGTGGTCAATCTCTCGGCACGTGTTGTGGACGTCGCAGCCGGCGTGCTGCGTCGTACCCAATCCGGTTTCCTCTATCACTACGCCTTCGCGATGATCATCGGCCTGATTGCCCTGCTGGGCGTGCTGATGCATTACCTGCGTTGATGACCTGTACGGAATAAGAAGACGTGTCGAACTGGCCCCTACTCAGTGTCCTCATCTGGCTGCCGATCATCGGCGGTGCCCTGATTCTTGCGATCCGTGATGCGCAGACCGCCCGCTGGGCGTCGCTGGGCGTCGCGCTGCTGACCTTCGCGGCAAGCCTGCCGCTGCTGGCCGGCTACGATCCGGGCATCGATGCCCTGCAGTTCGTCGAGACCCACGCGTGGATCCCGGCGTACAACATCGGCTACAACCTGGGCGTGGACGGCATCGCCGTGGCGCTGATCCTGCTGACCACGCTGGTCAGCGTGCTCGCCCTGATCGGTGCCTGGAGCGCGATCAACAAGCGCGTGAACCAGTACGTGGCGGCCTTCCTGATCCTGGAAGGCGTCACCGTCGGCATCTTCGCTGCCACCGACGCGATGCTGTTCTACGTGTTCTTCGAAGCGATGCTGATCCCGATGTTCCTGATCATCGGTGTCTGGGGCGGCCCGCGCCGCATCTACGCAGCGCTGAAGTTCTTCCTGTACACCTTCCTCGGCTCGGTGCTGATGCTGGTGGCGCTGATCTACCTGTACATGAAGGGCGGCAGCTTCCAGCTGGCCGACCTGTACGCGCTGCAGCTGTCGGCCACCGAGCAGACGTGGATCTTCTTCGCCTTCCTGATCGCCTTCGCGGTGAAGGTGCCGATGTTCCCGGTGCACACCTGGCTGCCGGACGCGCACGTGGAAGCGCCGACCGCCGGTTCGGTCATCCTGGCCGCCATCGCCCTGAAGATCGGTGGCTACGGCTTCCTGCGCTTCAACCTGCCGATCGTGCCGGACGCGTCCAACGAGTGGGCCTGGCTGGTCATCGCCCTGTCCCTGATCGCGGTGATCTACGTCGGCCTGGTCGCCCTGGTGCAGGACGACATGAAGAAGCTGATCGCCTATTCGTCGATCGCGCACATGGGCTTTGTCACCCTGGGCACCTTCATTGCACTGTGGCTGGTGCGTGAGGCCGGCAACGCCGACGCCGCCCGCCTGGGCCTGCAGGGTGCGATGGTGCAGATGATCTCGCATGGCTTCGTGTCCGGCGCGATGTTCTCCTGCGTGGGCGTGCTGTACGACCGCATGCACAGCCGCCGCATCGCCGATTACGGCGGCGTGGTGAATGTCATGCCCTGGTTCGCCACCTTCGCCATGCTGTTCTTCATGGCCAATGCAGGCCTGCCGGGCACCAGCGGTTTCGTCGGTGAATTCATGGTCATCCTGTCGGCCTTCCAGCGGAACCCGTGGATTGCCCTGGGCGCGGCCACCACCCTGATCATCGGTGCGGCTTACACCCTGTGGCTGTACAAGCGCATCTTCTTCGGTGAAGTGGCCAACAGCCACGTGGCCGAACTGAAGGACATCAACGGCCGCGAATGGCTGGTGCTGGGCGTGTTCGCCGTCGGCGTGCTGGCTCTGGGCATCTACCCCAAGCCGCTGACCGACCTGATGGAGCCCTCGATCGCCAAGCTGGCCATGCAGATCGCATCCAGCAAGCTGCTGTAATTCCAGGATTTGATGATGACCACCTCGCCGCTGCTGCCATTGACCGCCGCCGACCTGCCACCGCTCGCCCCCGAGCTGGTGCTGATCGGCAGCGCCTTCGCCCTGATGATCCTCGACCTGTTCGTCAGCAACCGGAACAAGATCGTCACCCATCTGTTCTCGCTCGCGGCGCTGGCCGTGGTGCTGTTCATGCTGGCTACCGGCGTGGGCGGGCAGGGCGAGGTCTTCCACGGCATGTTCGTGCGCGACACGGCGGCCGACGTCATGAAGACCGGCATCGTGCTGCTCAGCGGCCTGACCCTGGTCTACGGCTGGCGCTACCTGCGTGACCGCAACCTGTTCCAGGGCGAAATCCCGGTGCTGATCCTGTTCGGCACCGCCGGCATGATGATCCTGGTCTCGGCCGGCAGCCTGCTGATGGTCTACCTGGGCCTGGAACTGCTGGCCCTGTGCTCCTACGCCCTGGTGGCCAGCAACCGCGACAACGGCCTGGCCTCGGAAGCGGCGATGAAGTACATCGTCCTCGGTTCGCTGGCCTCTGGCCTGCTGCTGTACGGCATGTCGCTGATCTACGGCGCCACCGGCAGCCTGCACCTGGATGTCATCCGTGACGCCATCCCGCACTCGGAAGAGCGCGTGCTGCTGATCACCGGTGCGGTGTTCATGATCGCCGGCGTCGCCTTCAAGCTCGGTGCCGCGCCGTTCCACATGTGGCTGCCCGACGTGTACCAGGGTGCCCCGGCCCCGATCGCGCTGTTCATCAGCTCGGCACCGAAGCTGGCCGCGTTCGGCATGGCCTACCGCCTGTTGGAAATGGGCGTGGGCCCGCTGTCCACCGAGCTGCAGATGCTGATCGGCGGCCTGGCCGCGGTGTCGCTGGTGCTGGGCAACCTGATGGCAATCGCGCAGAGCAACCTGAAGCGCATGCTGGCCTTCTCCACCGTCTCGCACATCGGCTTCCTGCTGATGGGTATTGCCGGTGGCGGTGCGCAGGGCTATGCCGCCGCGCTGTTCTACGCACTGGCCTACGCCATCATGTCCACCGCCGCCTTCGGCGCGATCATCGCCCTGTCGCGTGCGGGCTTTGAAGCCGAGAACATCGAAGACTTCAAGGGCCTGAACGCCCGCAACCCGTGGATGGCCGGCCTGGTGCTGTGCATCATGGCGTCGCTGGCCGGCATTCCGCCGTTCCTGGGCTTCTGGACCAAGCTGGCCGTGCTGGGCGCTGCCATCAACGGCGGCCTGCTGTGGCTGGCCATCCTGGGCGTGCTGTGCGCCGTGGTGGGCTGCTTCTACTACCTGCGTGTCATCAAGGTCATGTACTTCGATGAGCCGGTGGGCGAGGCCATGCCGCGCAGCAACGACCGCGTGCTGGGCGTGGTGCTGGGCGTGAACGCCCTGGCACTGCTGGCCCTGGGCCTGTCCTGGAACCCGATCATGCTGTGGTGCCAGAAGGCTTTTGCGCATCTTGCATAAAAGTTGACACAAAGCTGCGCGATTCGTGTAATATGCGCAGCCTGAGTTGTCACTGCAGCGGTTCAGCCAGAACATCGTTGCGGTAGCCCTCCTCGAAAGAGCAGGGCAGCAGTTCAAACACTTCCGGTGCGGGGTGGAGCAGTCTGGCAGCTCGTCGGGCTCATAACCCGAAGGTCGCAGGTTCAAATCCTGCCCCCGCTACCAACTTCATATCGGCGCCAACCGGTTTGATGAACGAGGGAAGGCTTGCATGTTTTGAAGTCATCGCTCATAATTCCGCTTCTGATGCGGGGTGGAGCAGTCTGGCAGCTCGTCGGGCTCATAACCCGAAGGTCGCAGGTTCAAATCCTGCCCCCGCTACCAAGTAAAGAGATCGCCTTCGAAGTCCTGCTTCGAAGGCGTTTTTCTTTGGTGGTCTGCGTCGTTTTCGCTGGGTTGGGGTCAGATCCCTTTTCCAGAGGAAAAGGGATCTGACCCCTGGCCCGAACCTTGCACCAGCGCGGTGCAACCGCTATCATCAGCGGCCTAGCATTACCCCTGAAGGCGGTCTCCCATCGGGAGTCCGGACCCGGAAGGAGGGCCGCAGCTCGCTGACACACGGTGCTGCAACCGGAATCCAGTCACCGGAGTCTTTCCGGAAAAGGGGCCCTGCGGGCCCTTTGTCGTTTCCGGGGCGTCATGTTTCCCCGCCGGCCGTGGCCGGCACCCAACCAAGAGATCAAGGCAGGCTGTGAGCGACAAGGCAACCGACATCGCGAATCTGCTCGCCCCGACCGTTGTGTCGCTGGGCCTGGAGCTGCTGGGCGTTGAATATCTGCCGGCCCCCGGCGGTGCAACCCTGCGTCTTTACATCGACGTGCCGCTGGCTGAGCAGCCCGAGCGCATCATCAACGTGGACGACTGCGAGCGCGTCAGCCGCGAAGTGTCCGCACAGATGGACGTGGAAGACCCGATCAGCGGCAACTACACGCTGGAAGTATCTTCGCCGGGCGTTGATCGCCCGCTGTTCAACCTGGAACAGTTCGGCCGTCACCTGGGCGAAATGGCCAAGGTCGTGCTGAAGCTGCCGCAGGACAACCGTCGTCGCCTGCAGGGCCGCATCGAGGCGACCGACGAGGCCGCAGACACCATCACCTTCATCGTCGACAAGACGGAAGTGGTGGTCTCGGCCGACAACATCGACAAGGCCCGGATCATGCCGGACTGGGTTGCCCTGGGCCTGGCCCCGAGCAAGCCGACCGGCCCGGCGCCGAAGCGTCCGAAGACGGACAAGAATTCTTCTTCCAACGAGCCGGCGGCAAAGAAGCCGCGCGCGGAGTGAGCCAATGAGCAAGGAACTGTTGCTGGTAGTGGACGCGGTCGCCAACGAAAAGGGCGTGCCGCGTGAAGTGATCTTCGATGCCATCGAGGCCGCCCTGGCCTCGGCAGCGAAGAAGCGCTATCCCGACGAGGAAGTGCTGACCCGCGTGGTCATCGACCACAAGGATGGCAGCTACGAAACCTACCGCCGCTGGGAAGTGGTGGCCGATGACGTGGTCATGGAGTCGCCGGACCGGCAGATCCGCCTGATGGACGCCGTCGACGAAGCCGAAGGCGTGGACGTCGGCGACTACATCGAAGAGCAGATCGAAAACCCCGATTTCGGCCGTATCGCCGCCCAGGCCGCCAAGCAGGTGATCGTGCAGCGCGTGCGCGAAGCCGAGCGCCAGCAGGTGGTCGATGCGTGGAAGGACCGCGTGGGTGAGCTGATCACCGGTGTGGTCAAGCGCGCCGAGCGCGGCAACATCTACGTGGACCTGGGCGGCAACGCCGAAGGCTTCATTCCGAAGGACAAGGGCATTCCGCGCGACGTGCTGCGCGCCGGCGACCGCGTGCGCGGTTACCTGGCCGAAGTGCGTTCGGAGCCCCGCGGCCCGCAGCTGTTCATCAGCCGCGCCGCACCGGAATTCATGATCGAGCTGTTCAAGCTGGAAGTGCCGGAAGTCGGCCAGGGCCTGGTGGAAATCAAGGCCTGTGCCCGCGATCCGGGCGACCGCGCCAAGATCGCCGTGCTGGCTCACGATACCCGTACCGATCCGATCGGTGCCTGCATCGGCATGCGCGGTTCGCGCGTGCAGGCCGTGTCCAACGAGCTCAATGGCGAGCGCGTGGACATCGTGCTGTGGAACGAGAGCCCGGCCAACTTCGTCATCAACGCCATGGCGCCGGCCGAAGTGCAGTCGATCATCGTCGATGAAGACAAGCACTCGATGGACCTGGCCGTGGCCGAAGACCGCCTGGCCCAGGCCATCGGCAAGGGTGGCCAGAACGTGCGCCTGGCCAGCCGCCTGACCGGTTGGCAGCTGAACGTGATGACCCAGGACCAGGTCACCGCCAAGTCGGAAGCCGAGCAGGCATCGGCCCGCCAGCTGTTCATGGACAAGCTGGAAGTGGACGAGGAAATCGCCGGCATCCTGGTGACCGAAGGCTTTGGCACGGTCGAAGAAATTGCATATGTCCCGGTCGGCGAACTGCTGGCCGTGGAAGGTTTCGACGAAGACATCGTCGAAGAGCTGCGCGCTCGTGCCCGCGATGCGCTGCTCAATGAGGCCCTGGCAGTCGAAGAAGGCCTTGAAGACGGCCAGCCGGCGCAGGACCTGCTGTCCCTGAAGGGCATGGACGAAGCCACCGCGTATGCGCTGGCCGGCCACGGCGTGCGTACCAGCGAGGAGCTTTCCGACCTGGCCGCCGACGAGGTCATGGACTTCGGCATTGAAGGGCTGGACCAGGAGCGCGCCGCGGCGCTGATCCTGGCCGCGCGTGCCGAGGAGATCGCCCGACTGGAACGCGGCGAATGAGCCGGCAATGAACAGGGCCCTGAGCCGATCAGGGCGTAGAATCCGCGCCACCTCCATCTGCGGGGGGGCGCCCACAAGATCATAGGATCCGAATGTCGCAGCAAACCACCATCCGCAAGCTTGCCGAACTGGTCAACACACCGGTCGAGAAACTGCTGGAACAGCTGGCCGGTGCCGGCATGAAGTTCAGCGGTCCCGACCAGGTCGTGACCAGCACCGAGAAGGTGAAGCTCCTGGGCTTCCTTCGTCGTTCGCACGGCAAGCCCGAGCAGGCCCCGGAAGAGACCGATCAGTCTGCAAAGAAGATCACCCTCAACCGCCGGAAACAGCAGGAAGTGACGGTCAATTCCGGTCGCAGCAAGACGACCGTGAATGTCGAGGTGCGCCAGAAGCGTACCTACGTCAAGGATGGTGCTCGCCCGATGACGCCGGACGAAGAGCGCGCCGACATCCTGCGCAAGCTGGAAGAGTCGCGCGCCCGCAACCTCGCCGAACAGCAGGCCCTGGCCGAGAAGGATCGTCTGCGCGACGAAGCCATCGTCCGTGCCCGTGAGGAAGAGATTGCGGCCAAGGAACGTGCAGAGGCCGAAAAGAAGGCTGCCGAAGAAGCGGCGGCCGCCGCCAAGGCTGCCGAGGCGGCTGCCGCCACCAAGCCCAAGCGCGCGCCGATCGACGAAACCGCGCCGCGTCCGCCGCGTACGCCGGCCGCCGCTCCGGCTGCGCCGCGCAGTGCGCCGCCGCCGCCGCGCAGCGACGACCGCAACAACCGCAACGCGCCGCGCAACGAGCGTGGCCCGGGCGATCGCTTCGCCGGCCAGATGCATCTGTCGGCGGCCGACCGTGCGCGTCGTGGCAACAGCAACAACAGCAACAACCGGGGTCGTCCGGGTGGTCGCAACCAGAGTGGCGGCCGTCGTGACATGTCGCGTGGCGGCAACAACGCCGGTCCGCACGCCTTCGAGCGTCCGACCGCACCGGTCGTGCGTGAAGTGGCGATCGGCGAGACCATCACTGTGGCCGACCTGGCGCAGAAGCTCGCGCTGAAGGGCGGCGAGGTGGTGAAGGCGCTGTTCAAGATGGGCGTGATGGCCACCATCACCCAGTCCATCGACCACGACACCGCGGCGCTGGTGACCGAAGAACTCGGCCACAAGGCGATCCGTGCCAATGACAACGACGCCGAAGACGCACTGCTGGCCTCGACCGGTGAAAACCAGGGCGAAGCCGTGCAGCGTCCGCCGGTGGTCACCATCATGGGCCACGTCGACCACGGCAAGACCTCGCTGCTGGATTACATCCGTCGTACCAAGGTTGCCCACGGCGAAGCCGGCGGCATCACCCAGCACATCGGTGCGTACCACGTTGATACGCCCAAGGGCGTCATCAGCTTCCTGGATACCCCGGGCCACGCCGCGTTCACCTCGATGCGTGCCCGCGGTGCCAAGCTGACCGACATCGTGGTGCTGGTGGTGGCGGCCGACGACGGCGTCATGCCGCAGACCAAGGAAGCGATCCAGCACGCCCGCTCGGCCGGTGTGCCGCTGATCGTGGCGATCAACAAGATCGACAAGTCCGGCGCCGACCCGATGCGCGTCAAGAACGAGCTGCTGTCCGAGCAGGTCGTGGCCGAAGAGTTCGGCGGTGACATCCAGATGGTGGAGATCTCGGCCAAGACCGGCCTGGGCATCGACGACCTGCTGGACGCCGTGTCGGTGCAGGCCGAACTGCTGGAACTGAAGGCCGTCGACGAAGGCCGCGCCTCGGGCGTGGTGATCGAATCGTCGCTGGACAAGGGCCGTGGCCCGGTCGCTACCGTGCTGGTGCAGCAGGGCCGCCTGAAGAAGGGCGATTACCTGGTGTGCGGCATCCAGTACGGCCGCGTGCGTGCGCTGTTCGACGAAACCGGCAAGCAGCCGGAATTCGCTGGCCCGTCCATCCCGGTGCAGGTCCTGGGCCTGTCCGGCGTGCCGGAAGCCGGTGATGACTTCGTGGTGGTCGAGGACGAGCGCCTGGCCAAGGACGTTGCCCAGCAGCGTGAGACCAAGCGCCGTGAATCGCGCCTGGTGGCCACCGCTGGCAGCCGCATGGAAGACATCATGGCGACCCTGGGCAAGGGCGAGGGCCAGCAGGTCCTCAACCTGGTCATCAAGGCCGACGTGCAGGGTTCGGTGCAGGCGCTGAGCCAGGCACTGGTCGCGCTGTCCAACGAAGACATCCGCATCAACGTGATCCACTCCGGCGTGGGCGGCATCACCGAATCGGACGCCAACTCGGCGGCCGCTTCGAAGGCCACCGTCATCGGCTTCAACGTGCGTGCAGATGCTTCGGCCCGTCGCATCATCGAATCCAACGGCGTGGATCTGCGTTACTTCTCGATCATCTATGACGTGATCGACCAGGTGAAGCAGGTGGCCTCCGGTCTGCTGGGCGTGGAAATCCGCGAAGAGATCATCGGTATCGCCGAAGTCCGCGACGTGTTCCGCAGCTCCAAGCTGGGCGCCGTTGCCGGCTCGATGGTCATCGAGGGCGTGGTCAAGCGCAACAAGCCGATCCGCGTGCTGCGCGACAGCGTGGTCATCTTCGAAGGCGAGCTGGAATCGCTGCGCCGCTTCAAGGAAAACGTCGAGGAAGTCCGCAACGGTACCGAATGCGGTATCGCGGTGAAGGCCTACAACGACGTGAAGCCGGGTGACCAGATCGAGTGCTTCGAGCGTATCGAAGTGCCGCGCACCCTGTAATGCTGCAAGGTGGCCGGTCTTCACGGACCGGTCCGCCAACCCGGTGGGGCCCGACCTTGGTCGGGTTACCATCCCTGGTAGTGCCCGACCTTGGTCGGGTCACATTCAAATCAAGAGCCTGACCGCGTGCCCAAAACCTTCCATCGAACCGACCGTGTCTCCGCCCAGCTGCGCCGTGAACTCGGCACCCTGGTGCACAACGCCGTGCGCGAGCATGGGTTGCCCTCGGTGAGCGTGTCCGACGTGGAAATCACCCGCGACATGGCCCATGCCAAGGTGTTCGTCACCGCGCTGATGCCGGAACGTTCGGCCGAAGCAGTGAAGGGCCTGCGCGAGCTGGGCTATCGCCTGCGCATGGACCTGGCCCGGGCGATGAAGCTGCGCCACGTGCCTGAGCTGCATTTCCACTACGACGACTCGGTCGATCGTGGTGAGCACATCGACAACATCCTGCGCGACCTGCCCGATACGCTGGCCGCAGAGAAGCGTCGCAAGAGCGACGAAGAATAACCGCGCATTGCGCGCACGCCGGGCATGGCCCGGCGCTACCGGCGGCGTCCGCCGACATCAACGTCATGACCCGAATTCAGTTCCGCCGTCTGGATGGCATCCTGCTGCTCGACAAGTCGACCGGCATGAGCTCCAACGCCGCCCTGCAGGTGGCGCGCCGCCTGTTCCGTGCCGAGAAGGGTGGCCACACCGGCAGCCTGGACCCGCTGGCCACCGGCCTGCTGCCGCTGTGCTTTGGCGAAGCGACCAAGATCGCTGGCCTGCTGCTGGGCTCTGCCAAGGCCTATGACGCCGAGGTCGTGCTCGGCCAGACCACCGACACTGATGACGCCGAAGGCCAGGTGCTGCTGCAGCGCCCGGTGCCGGCCATCAGCGCCGACGCCCTGCAGGCCGCGCTGGCCCCGTTGACCGGCAGCATCCGCCAGCGCGCACCGATCTATTCGGCGCTGAAGCAGGGCGGCGAGCCGCTGTATGTGAAGGCCCGCCGCGGCGAGGCCATCGAAGCCCCGGAGCGTGAGGTCCAGGTGCATGCCATCGAGGTGCTCGAGCAGCAGCCCGAGCGCCTGCGCCTGCGCGTGACCTGCGGCTCGGGCACCTACATCCGCAGCCTGGCCCGTGACCTGGGCGAGGCCTTGGGCTGCGGCGCGCATATCAGTGCGCTGCGCCGGCTCTGGGTCGAACCGTTCCGTGATCCGGTGATGGTGACCCTGGACCAGCTGCGCGCCATGGTCGAGGCCGGCGACGAGGCCGGCATGGAGGCGCTGCTGCTGCCGCTGGCGGCCGGCCTGGCCGAGTACCCCCGGGTCGAACTGGATGCCGAACAGGCCCACCGCTTCTGTGTCGGGCAGCGCCAGCGCGATGCCGCCTGGCCCCCGGGGCTGGTGGCCGTATACGGGCCCGATGGCACCCCGCAGGGCCTGGGACAGGTGGATGCCGGTGGCCTGCTGGCGCCGCAGCGCCGCTTCAACCTGTAACCGGGGCGGGGCGCATTCAGCCCCGGTCCTTGTTCCGCCGGGCCCCGACCGTTACAATTTCGCGGCCGTTTTCCGGCAGCCTGCTCCGGCAGGTTTCATCCTCGTAGTCCACGGCGAGCCTGGCGGTGCGCGAAGCGCGTTCCTGCCGGCCACGCATCACAGAGAAAAAAGAAATGTCGATCGACACCCAGAAGGTCATTGAAGACAACAAGCGCAGCTCGGCTGACACCGGCTCCCCGGAAGTGCAGGTCGCCCTGCTGACCGCCCGCATCGAGCTGCTGACCGGCCACTTCAAGACCCACAAGAAGGACCACCACAGCCGCCGCGGCCTGCTGCAGATGGTCAACCGCCGTCGCAGCCTGCTCGACTACCTGAAGAAGAAGGACGTCGAGCGTTACAAGGCCCTGATTGAAAAGCTTGGCCTGCGTCGCTAAGCAACGAATCCCCCGCGGCGCAGCGATGCGCCGCGGTTTTGTTTTGTAGCACCGCAATCCCCGATTCAGGCCGGAACGATCCGGCCACCCGCAGGCGGCAAGGGTCGCCGACGGTCCAATTCGCAGACAGCATCCCCAAGGACACCCTCCGTGGCAAAAATCACCAAAACCTTCCAGTACGGCAAGCACACCGTCACGCTTGAGACCGGCGAAGTCGCCCGCCAGGCAAGCGGCGCCGTCATCGTCAAGATGGACGACACCGTACTGCTGGTCACCGCCGTCGCCGCCAAGAGCGCGCGCGAAGGCCAGGACTTCTTCCCGCTGACCGTCGATTATCAGGAAAAGTTCTACGCCGGCGGCCGTATCCCGGGTGGTTTCTTCAAGCGTGAAGGCCGTGCGACCGAGAAGGAAACCCTGATCTCGCGCCTGATCGACCGTCCGATCCGCCCGCTGTTCCCGGAAGACTACAAGAACGAAGTGCAGATCATCGCCACGGTCATGTCGCTGAACCCGGACGTGGACGGCGACATCCCGGCCCTGATCGGCGCCTCGGCTGCCCTGGCTCTGGCCGGCACCCCGTTCATGGGTCCGATCGGCGCTGCCAAGGTCGGCTACAAGAACGGCGAGTACATCCTGAACCCGACCGTCAGCGAACTGGCTGACTCGCAGCTGGAACTGGTCGTCGCCGGTACCTCCAACGCCGTGCTGATGGTTGAATCCGAAGCCGCGCTGCTGTCCGAAGAAGTGATGCTGGGCGCCGTGACCTTCGGTCACCGCGAAATGCAGAAGGTCATCAACGCGATCAACGAGCTGACCGTCGAAGCCGGCACCAAGCCGTCGACCTGGGAAGCCCCGGCCAAGAACGACGTGCTGATCGGCGCCCTGAAGGAAGCCATCGGCCCGCGCCTGGGCGAAGCCTTCCAGGTGCGCGACAAGCTGCAGCGCCGCGACGCCATCTCGGCGATCAAGAAGGACGTGGTCGAAAGCCTGGCTGGCCGCGTGGCCGCCGAGGGCTGGAACCCGGCCGAGCTGTCGAAGGAATTCGGCGAGCTGGAATACCGCACCATGCGTGACTCGGTGTTGGACACCAAGGTCCGCATCGACGGCCGTGCGCTGGACACCGTCCGCCCGATCGCCGTGAAGACCGGCGTGCTGCCGCGTACCCACGGTTCCTCGCTGTTCACCCGCGGCGAAACCCAGGCCATCGTGACCATCACCCTGGGCACCGCCCGTGACGGCCAGGTCATCGACGCCGTTGCCGGTGAGTACAAGGAAAACTTCCTGTTCCACTACAACTTCCCTCCGTTCTCGGTGGGTGAGTGCGGCCGCATGATGGGCCCGAAGCGCCGTGAAATCGGCCACGGTCGCCTGGCCAAGCGCGGCGTGCTGGCTGTCATGCCGTCGCTGGAAGCCTTCCCGTACACCATCCGCGTCGTCTCGGAAATCACCGAGTCGAACGGTTCCTCGTCGATGGCCTCGGTCTGCGGCTCGTCGCTGGCCCTGATGGACGCCGGCGTGCCGGTGAAGGCCCCGGTGGCCGGTATCGCCATGGGTCTGGTCAAGGAAGGCGATCGCTTCGTCGTCCTGTCCGACATCCTGGGTGACGAAGATCACCTGGGCGACATGGACTTCAAGGTGGCCGGTACCGCTGAGGGCATCTCCGCCCTGCAGATGGACATCAAGATCGAAGGCATCACCGAAGAGATCATGAAGCAGGCGCTGCAGCAGGCCAAGGCTGGCCGTCTGCACATCCTGGGCGAAATGGCCCACGGCCTGACCGCTCCGCGCGAAGAGCTGTCGGACTACGCGCCGCGTCTGCTGACCATCAAGATCCACCCGGACAAGATCCGCGAAGTGATCGGCAAGGGTGGTTCGACCATCCAGGCCATCACCAAGGAAACCGGCACCCAGATCGACATCCAGGACGACGGCACCATCGTCATCGCCTCGGTCAATGCCATCGCTGCCCAGGCCGCCAAGGCCCGCATCGAGCAGATCACCTCGGACGTCGAGCCGGGCCGCATCTACGAAGGCAAGGTCGCCAAGATCATGGACTTCGGTGCGTTCGTCACGATCCTGCCGGGCAAGGACGGTCTGGTCCACGTGTCGCAGATCTCCAGCGATCGCGTCGAGAAGGTCGGCGACGTGCTGAAGGAAGGCGACGTGGTCAAGGTCAAGGTGCTGGAAGTCGACAAGCAGGGCCGTATCCGCCTGTCGATGAAGGCCGTGGAAGAAGGCGAAGGCGCCAGCGCCGAGTAATCGACCTCCGGTCGATGACGGTAGGTGTCAACCGTGGTTGACACCCCACCGCCGCCACCCCGGTAGGTGTCAACCTTGGTTGACACCCCACCGCTGGCATCGCAATCATGAAAAAGCGGGCTTCGGCCCGCTTTTTCTTTGTCTGCGCTCCGCCCCGTTCTTGCCGCTATGCTGCGGCCATGGACAGCCTGCGCCTGCTCGACCTGGAGATCGATCGCCCGTCGCAACGGGTCAGTCGTGACGGCGAGGTACTGCCCGTCAGCGGCCTGAGCTGGACCCTGTTGGACGTGCTGCTGGCCCATGGCACCGACGTCGTGGATTTCGACACCTTGGCCGCCCAGGTATGGGCGCCGGCCGTGGTGGGCGAAGACGCGATCAGCCAGCGGGTGAAGCTGCTCCGCCAGGCGCTCGGTGACGACGGCCGCAATCCCCGTTACATCCGCTCGGTGCGCGCGCGCGGCTACCAGCTGTGTGCGCCGCCGCTGCCGGTCCAGGCCCCCACGCCGCGCGCCCGCTGGCGCCGCTGGGCCGCGCTGTTCGCCTCGATGGCCGCGTTGCTGGCGGTCGCTGTCGGACTGTTGTTCTGGTCACGGCCTGCGCCGCAAGGCGCCGCGCAGTCGCTGCTGCAGCGCGCCGACTATTACGCCGGCATCGGCCAGGCCAGCAACAACGAACGGGCGATCAGTCTGTACCGGCAGGCCCTGCAGGCCGATCCGGAATCCACACCGGCCCGGCGCGGCCTGTCACGCGCGCTGTCGGCGCAGGGCTGCCTGTTCAATGGCAGCCCTGCGCAGATGAGGGAGGCGCTGGCATTGGCCGAGCAGGAGCGCCGGCGCGCGCCGCGCGAGGCCGCCACGCATGCACTCTGGGGCTACGCGCAGGATTGCCTGGGTGACATGCGCCAGGCCATGGCCGGCTACCGCCACGCCATCGAGCTGGACCCTGGCGACGAACGCAGCCGCGCGTCGCTGGCCTACCTGCAGCAGGAGCGCGGCGAGCTGGCCACCGCACTGCGCCAGAACCTGTCGTTGAAGGCGCCCGAACGCGTGCGCTTCCGTGACGTACAGGTCGCGCGCGAACTGGAACTGCTCGGCTTCACCCAGGCGGCGGGGCAGCGTCACGCGCGCAACTTCCAGCTGTACCCGGACAATGTCTTTTCGAACATCGCCTGGCCGCGCAGCCTGTACCTGGCCGGCGCACCGCAGCAGGCGCGGCAGGCGCTGGACGAAGCCCTGGCACGTGGCACGCCGCACCCGCAGCTGCGCCGCCTGCAGGGGGAACTGGCGCTGTTGGCCGGTGACCCCGCAGCAGCGGCCCAGGCCTTCGAGCTGGGCCGGCAACTGCGGCCGCAGCAGTCGCTCGGCCAGACCCTGGCGGCCCTGCATGGCGCGCAACCGGCGCAGGCGGCATGGATCAGCCAGCGCCTGCAGCAACTGGGTGACCAGGCAGGGGCAGGGGATGGCTGGCCCGATGCCGCCATCGAGCGGGCGCTGCTGCTGCAGGCCCTGGGCCAGACGGACCACGCCGTGGCGGCACTACAGCAGGCCGTCGACGACGGTTTCCGCGACGTGGCCTGGCTGCGTACCACGCCGCTGTTCGTGCCCCTGCGCGGCGCACCCGGCTGGCCGGCACTGCTGCAGCGCCTGGAAACCGACATCGCCCGCCAGCGCGCGCAGGTACTGGCCGCCGCCTGGCGGCCAGATGACCTGGCCAGCCTCAGTGCAGCGCCGGCAGCAGGAACTCGGTAAGGATGCGCCGCGATTGCGGGTGGGCGAAGCTGCGGTTGAACGCTTGGGTCGTGACGACCGCCACCGCGCGTTGCTCGGGCAGCACGAACACGTAGTTACCGCCGTTGCCGGACATCGCCCACACCGTGCGCGGTGCACCCTGCGCGTCCAGTTTCAGGCCCCACCACTGGTAGCCGTAATCGCTGCCATCGGAGGTGGTCGCCTGCGCCTGCACCATCGCCTCGATGTAGTCCTGCGGAACCAGCTGCTGGCCCTGCCAGCGGCCCCGGTCGAGCACCAGCTGCCCAAGCCGGGCCAGATCGCGGCTGCGGTAGCGGGTCCCGCCGCCGCCCATGCCGATGCCTTCCGGTGAACGGTTCCAGTGGCGCTCGGTAATGCCCAGCGGGCGCTCCAGCGCAGTGGCGGCAAAGTCGGCCAGCGGCTGCCCGGTGGCCTGTTCAAGCACCGCGCCCAGCACGAAGGAATTGGCGGTGCAGTAGGCGAACGCGCGGCCGTGCGGGCTGTCCTGCGGGCGCTGCATCCACGGCGCGAAGCCTTTCACCGGCAGGCCCAGGGCAAAGTCCAGCCAGCGTTCGCCCACGTACATGCGTTCCTCGTTGCCGGCCGAGAACGGATTCTCGTCGTCGCATTCCCACAGGCTGCTCATGGTCAGCAGGTCCTGCACGGTGGTGGCGCGCAGGCGGGGGTCAATGCTGTGGCTGGCGGTGTAGGCCGGGAAGTAGTCGTACACGCGGGCCTGCACGCCCGGAAGCCGGTGCTGGCCGATGGCCGCGCCGACCAGCAGTGCGGTCACGCTCTTGCTGGCCGAACGCACGTCATGCAGGGTCTGCGCGTCGGCACCGTTGAAGTAGCCCTCGTAGACCACCTTGCCTTCGACCTGCAGCAGCACGCTGCGCACCTGCTTGAGCTCATCGCTGGCGATGGCCTGTTCCAGCGCCTTCAGGCGCGCCGTATCCAAGGGGGCTGCGGTGCAGGGCAGGGTGGTGCACAGCAGCAGGACGAGAAGGGTGATCGTGCGCATCGGCAAGGCTCCGTTGAAGGGAGCCCTGATTCGGCCAGCGTGCCGTCTGAAGTGCTGGAAATCCGGCTGAAGAATTCTGAAAGCCCGGTGTGGCGGGCCTCTGCAGGTAGCGTAGAGCTTGCTCGACTGCCCTTGAGATTGCGCCGACAGCAGTCGAGCAAGCTCGACGCTACGCGTCCTCCCCCAGCCACCAGACCTGGCCCGGCGCGGGATCACTCAGCGACTGCTCGCGCTGTTCGATGGCCTCCAGCACGCGCCCCGGCCCCGCCGCCGTCCACGTTGCCAGCAGCTTCTCCACCGCAGCCCGACCCTGCGCGGCGACGCCCAGATCGCGCTCGCGCTTCCAGGTGCCGTCATCAGCTGGCGTTGCCTCGCTGTCGTGCTGGTGCGGGGTGCCGTAACTGCAGCGGCGGCACAACCGACGGATGTTGGCAGTCCAGTCCTCGACCATGCCGATGCCAGGCAGCGTCATCGCCTCCAGGGCAGCGATGTCATCGGCTGAATCGCAGTGCACGAACACGGTGAAGGTCGCCATGTCCGACCGCTGCAGGCGCTGCATGGCGTTGAACACCGGCACGTCCTGTCCGCCGTAGGTGCGATGGCCGGTCGATGCGCCGTCATGCAGCACGATGTCGCCGAAGCGGAAGCCGCTTTCGGGCAGTGGAACGTTGTCGATGCGTGCCCGCACCGGATCGATGCGCGTCATGTACACCACTTCGGCGTCCGACCAGGGCGCCAGGCGTACGCAGGCCACGCCGAAGTTGCCTTCGATCGGGCCTTCGCCTTCCGGCAGGGTGATGCCACAGCGGTTCCACTGCCGGCGTGCTTCAACCCAGTCGCCGGCGCCGGTCGCGGCAATAGCGGCATTCCACGCAGTGGCTTCGTCAAACGCATCGCGCCGTTGTTCCGACTGCAGGTTGTCGCGCAGCGACGCGTGCCAGTCACGCAGGTATTTGTGGGCCAATCCGCGCATGTAGTGCAGATGGGAAATCTCGGGCGTCTGTTCGACGAGTTCGCCGAACAGGCTGGCTGCATAGCGCAGGTCGCCGTCGTCGAACGCTGCATAGGCACGCGCTTCCAGTGCCTGCAGCTTCTCCAGGTTTTTGTCGTCCAGCAGTTCGCCGTCTGTGGGGTGGTCTGCGGTCATGTCCATGTGCCGTTGAAATTCCAGCGCCACCATAGCGCAGGCGGGTCGCATGCTGTCCTGCAGTGACCGGTTTTCTGCGCGGGCCGGCCCCGCCTCTGGCTGCTCGCGGCAACCCGCGCATGTCCAGCGGACGACATCACCGGACATCCGCGCTGCAGTGCCAAGCGTTTGCTAACGTGGCTGCGTCATTGATCCGGGAGATTCCATGTTCCGCCAGTCCGTCGCCGTCCTTGCCGTGCTGATTGCCGGCGCACTGCCCACGGTTGCATGGGCCGCGCCCGCACAGCCGCCTGTTCTCGGCGCGTACTATCCCGGTGGCTCGGCCGAGCGCTACCCGGTGTCGCGCATTCCGGCCGAGCGCCTGACCCACCTGTTCTACGCGTTCTCCACCATCGAGGACGGGCGCTGCACGGTCGGCGCGGAAGCGCCGCAGAACTTCGCCGCACTGGCCGAGCTGAAGAAAGCCCATCCGCACCTGCGCACGCTGATCTCGATCGGCGGCTGGGGCGCGGGCGGGTTCTCCGACGCGGCGCTGACCGCGGCCAGCCGCAAGCGCCTGGTCGATTCATGCATGGCGCTGTTCTTCGAACGCCATGCAGGCAGCTTCGATGGCGTGGACATCGACTGGGAATTCCCGGTCAGCGGTGGACCGAAGGAGCTGGCCCATCGCCCGCAGGATCGCGCCAATCTGACCCTGCTGGCGCAGGCCTTCCGCGTGGCGCTGGATGCGCGCGGCCGCAAGGCAGGGCAGCCGATGCTGCTGACCGCGGCGCTGGCCGCCGGTCGCCTGCAGACCGATGGGCCCTACGACCCGGCGGCGAGCTATGACCTGCCGGCGTTGGCCGCGGTGTTCGATTTCATCAACCTGATGAGCTATGACATGGGCACGGGCTTCTCGGCGGTGTCCACCTTCAATGCGCCGTTGCATGAAGTGCCGGCCGACCCGCTGGCACCGGAACTGCGGCGCTGGAACAACGTGGCCGGCGCGGTGCAGTACTACCGCGAACACGGCGTGCCGGCGCACAAGCTGGTGCTGGGCGTGCCGTTCTATGGTCGCGGCTTCAAGGTCACCGGCGATGCCGCCGACGGCCTGTACCAGACCTATAGCGCACCGGCCGATGCCGGCGACTGGCGGGTGATCAAGGCGCGTTATCTGGACCAGCCCGGGTGGGCGAAGCACTGGCAGCCGCAGGCACAGAGCCCCTGGTTGTACAACGCCGAACAGAAGGTGTTCATCAGCTACGAAGACCCGCGTTCGATCGGCCTGCGCGCGCAGTTCGCGCGTGCGCAGGGCCTGGCCGGCGTGTTCATGTGGGAGCTGACCGGCGACGACGAACAGGCCAGCCTGCTCAATGCCATGCTGGCGCCGTGGCAGAAGGCCCGCGTCGGCGATTGAGCCGCCCCGGCAGCGAATGGACGCGCCCTCGGACCCGGCGTGCCGTCTGATGCTTCTGGGCCACGAACGCGCCTTTGTAGAGTCGAGCTTGCTCGACTGCTCTTGGCGCGATGTGTATCGAATGCAACAGCAGTCGAGCAAGCTCGACTCTACCGGGGCATCGCCGTGGCAGAAGGCCCGCGTCGGCGATTGAGCCGGCGCTTGTGGTGATCGCGCTCTCGGACCCGGCGTGCCGTCTGATGCTTCTGGGCCACGAACGCGCCTTTGTAAAGTCGAGCTTGCTCGACTGCTCTTGGCGCGATGTGTATCGAATGCAACAGCAGTCGAGCAAGCTCGACTCTACCGGGGCATCGCCGTGGCAGAAGGCCCGCGTCGGCGATTGAGCCGCCCCGGCAGCGAATGGACGCGCCCTCGGACCCGGCGTGCCGTCTGATGCTTCTGGGCCACGAACGCGCCTTTGTAGAGTCGAGCTTGCTCGACTGCTCTTGGCGCGATGTGTATCGAATGCAACAGCAGTCGAGCAAGCTCGACTCTACCGGGGCATCGCCGTGGCAGAAGGCCCGCGTCGGCGATTGAGCCGGCGCTTGTGGTGATCGCGCTCTCGGACCCGGCGTGCCGTCTGATGCTTCTGGGCCACGAACGCGCCTTTGTAAAGTCGAGCTTGCTCGACTGCTCTTGGCGCGATGTGTATCGAATGCAACAGCAGTCGAGCAAGCTCGACTCTACCGGGGCATCGCCGTGGCAGAAGGCCCGCGTCGGCGATTGAGCCGCCCCGGCAGCGAATGGACGCGCCCTCGGACCCGGCGTGCCGTCTGATGCTTCTGGGCCACGAACGCGCCTTTGTAGAGTCGAGCTTGCTCGACTGCTCTTGGCGCGATGTGTATCGAATGCAACAGCAGTCGAGCAAGCTCGACTCTACCGGGGCGAGCCGTAGCGCGCCGGGCCATGCCCGGCAGAATGGCGCAAGGCCAGCGGCCCAACCGCGCACATCGGACCTGCGGCCGTCGCGCTAAGCTGCGGGCATGATCACCATCGACCGCCTCGACCATCTGGTCATTACCGTTGCCGATATCGAGCACAGCTGCGATTTCTACCAGCGCGTGCTGGGCATGGACGTCGTGCGCTTCGGTGCCGGCCGCACGGCGCTGCAGTTCGGCCAGCAGAAGATCAATCTCCACCCTGCCAGTGCGCCACTGCAGCCACATGCCGCACAACCCATGCCGGGCAGTGCCGACCTGTGCCTGGTCACGCGCGTGGCAACGGCCGATGTACTGGCCCATCTGCAGTCACAGGCCGTTGTCGTGGAGGAGGGGCCGGTTGCACGGACCGGCGCGCTGGGGCCGATCGAGTCGGTGTACTTCCGCGATCCGGACGGCAACCTGATCGAAGTCAGTCGTTATCCCGACGCCGGATGACCGGTAGCGCCGGGCCGCGCCCCGGACCCGATATGCCGTGTAATGCGTGTGGGCCACAAACCCGCCTTTGTAGAGTCGAGCTTGCTCGACTGCTCTTGGCGCGATGTGTATCGAATGCAACAGCAGTCGAGCAAGCTCGACGCCACCGGGGCGAGGCGTGGCGCGCCGGGCCATGCCCGACGGTTTCATCCATTCGCCCAGACGCTGTTGGGGTCGCCGCTGCGGGCGCGGCGTTGGCTGGCCACTGCCAGCCGCGCAAAGCCGGCGGCCATGGCCAGGGCCACCACGTCGATCCAGAACAGCGGCCAGTGACCGCGCCCGGCGGCCAGCCACAGCCAATCGCCGTTGAGCGCGCCATGCGCCACCGGTACCAGCGCGGTGCTGATCGCCGCGGCCCACAGCAGTTCGCGCGCGGCCTGTGCCGGGCGACGCAGTGCCGCCCACAGTGCGCACGCCGCCCAGGTGCCGAAGCAGGCCCAGCGGATACCGTGGTCCACGCTGGCCGGGGCCACCCGTTCCAGCACCAGCGCGGTGATGAAGGCGACCGAGATTGCCACGCACAGGCCGATGCACACGCCCACCGTCGCCCGCGCCATGTTCACCCCCGAACGCGGCTGCTCGACCTGGCGCCGCTTGCGCCGCGATTCGATCCACAGCAGGTTGCCCGAATAGAACAGGAACGCGCCGCCCAGCCCCAGCAGGAAGTACAGCCAGACCACCACGCCGTTGCCGAATTCGCCGAAGTGCAGGGCATAGGCCGCGCTCAGCGTGGCGTGGTTGGCATCGCGACGCCCCGGCAACTGGGTGGCCAGGACCTCGCCGCTGGCCACGTCCAGCGCGACCGAACCCAGCGGGCCCAGGGTGCCGCTGGATTCGCCGGTGATCTCGATAGTGGCCCGGCTGTCGCCACCGTTGGCCAGCTTCAGGTACGCCGGTTCGAAATCGGTCACGCCCTGTGCGCGTGCCGCTTCCACGGCGCGCGCATGCAGCAGGCGCAGGCTGCCCGGCGCGGCCGGCACGCCGCTGGCCTCGCGCACCGGCGCCGTATCCATGGCCGCAGGCACCGCCTGCAGCGCCTTGCCGTCGTAGATCAGCGGATTGAGCAGCGCAATCTGGATGAACACCAGGCACAGCAGGGCGCCGGTCACCGCGAACATCAGATGGAAGGGCAGGCTGAGCACGCCGATCACGTTGTGCGCGTCCTGCCACATCTGCTTCAGGTTGCGGCCCGGCCGCAGCGCGAACAGATCGCCCAGCAGCTTGGGCAGGTGGATGACCAGGCCGCTGAGCAGGGCCATGCCGTACAGCAGGCTGACGATGCCCATCACGTACAGGCCGGCCACCGGCAGGCCCAGGCTGTAATGCAGCTCGTTCACCAGCTCGGCCAGGCCGGTCTGTGGCGGCGTGGCGCTGCCGCCGGTGTGGCCCGGCCAGGCATAGCGCCAGCTGCCATCGCCGGCCTGCCAATAGGCCAGCGGCCGCGGGTGGTCGTCACCGGGGAAGGTCATGCCGACATGGCGTCGGGCCTCGGCGTGCTGGGCCAGCACGTCATCGAGCAGGTACTGCGCATCGTCCAGCCCGGCCGGCAGGGCCGAGGCGGCGCCCGGTGTCTGCCACAGCGGCAGATCGTGGTGGAACAGGGTCAGTGCGCCAGCGTAGAAGGCCACGAACAGGCCGAAGCCGGCCACCAGGCCGACCCAGGTATGCAGCGTGGTGAAGGTGCGCAGGGTCTGCGAACTGAATTTCATGCGGGAAGTCTCACTGCACCGCGCCGGTCAGGCGCAGCAGCCACAGGGCAAGGAAGCCGGCGGCGGCGCACGCCGACAGGACCAGCCAGGCGCGGGTGGGCGAGCGGAAGCTGAAGGCCCACAACGCCGCCAGCATCCACAGGGGCACGAAGGCGATCAGGCCTGGAACCAGCGCACTGGTCCACGGCCCGGGCGGCAGCCAGGTCAACAGGCCGGTGGCCGCGGCGGCCAGCAGGAATCCGGCCAGCAGTCCAGCGAAGGCGCGCATCCACATCAGCGCGGCTCCACGCCGGGCCGGTGCCAGGCGGCCAGCGCCGGCAGCAGCAGGGCGGTCAGAATCCACGCGCACAGCATTACCACCAGTCCGGTGGCGAAGCCCAGTTCGGCCATCCACAGCCACAGCGCGGCAGCGGCCGCCACCAGGCCGATCTGCCGGCCCAGTCGCCCGGCGCGGCGCAGGCGCGGCCAGCGGCAGTGCGGCGAGGCGGCGTAGAAGGCCACGGCAGAGAACATCGACGCCAGCAGGCCCAGGCTGCAGAAGCCCAGGCTGGACAGAGCCACGGTGATCATCGGCGGCTCCCGTGCTGGCGCGGGACCGACAGCTGCGGGACACTGGCGGGGCCGGCGACGGCCGGTCGAGGCGGGTGGCGCATCACGGGGTCCTGGGCAAGCGGGGCGGGCGGGCATCGGCTGCGCCGACCGCACATGGTAATCATTGCTATTTCACCCCGCCAGCAGGTCCCATTCAGTCCAGCGCGCAGGCGCTTGGGCTTTGTCGTGCGCTGGTTTAAGATCAGTGCCTGACCCTCTGGAACAAGGTGGCCCGCGCCCATGCGCCGGCCGAGCGTGCGACATGAGCACTACCACCGCCCATCGCTGATCTGCCCCCGAAGGCCCTGTTCCAGGCGCCCTCGTGGCGCTTTTTTATTGCCCGGGCGTCCGCCCGGGACTGCATTCCAGCCCGCAGCGCGGGCCCCGCACGAAGCCCTATCGATGATCAACATCACCCTTCCCGACGGCAGCCGCCGCGAATTCGAAAACCCCGTCAGCGTCATGGACGTCGCCCAGTCGATTGGCGCCGGCCTGGCCAAGGCCACCATCGCCGGTTCGGTCGATGGCGTGCTGGTCGATGCCAGCGACGTGATCGCCAAGGACGCCAGCCTGCGCATCATCACCGCCAAGGACGAGGAGGGCGTGGAAATCATCCGCCACTCCTGCGCCCATCTGGTCGGCCACGCGGTCAAGCAGCTGTACCCGGACGTGAAGATGGTGATCGGCCCGGTCATTGCCGAAGGTTTCTACTACGACATCTATTCCGAGCGCCCGTTCACGCCGGAAGACATGGCCGCCATCGAAAAGCGCATGGGTGAGCTGATCGCCCAGGATTACGACGTCATCAAGAAGATGACCCCGCGCGCGGAAGTGATCGAGATCTTCAAGGCGCGTGGCGAGGACTACAAGCTGCGCCTGATCGAGGATATGTCCGACGACATCCAGGCCATGGGCATGTACTACCACCAGGAATACGTGGACATGTGCCGCGGCCCGCACGTGCCGAACACGCGCTTCCTGAAGGCCTTCAAGCTGACCCGCATTTCCGGCGCGTACTGGCGCGGCGATGCGCAGAACGAACAGCTGCAGCGCATCTACGGCACTGCCTGGGCCGACAAGAAGCAGCTCGAGGCCTACATCAAGCGCATCGAAGAAGCCGAAATGCGCGACCACCGCCGCATCGGCAAGCAGCAGGACCTGTTCCACCTGCAGGAAGAAGCGCCGGGCCTGGTGTTCTGGCACCCCAAGGGCTGGGCACTGTGGCAGGTGGTCGAGCAGTACATGCGCAAGGTCTACCGCAGCAGCGGCTACGGCGAAGTGCGCTGCCCGCAGATCCTGGACGTGAGCCTGTGGAAGAAGTCCGGCCACTGGGACAACTACCAGGACAACATGTTCTTCACCGAATCGGAGAAGCGCACCTACGCGGTCAAGCCGATGAACTGCCCGGGCCACGTGCAGGTGTTCAACCAGGGCCTGCACAGCTACCGCGACCTGCCGATCCGCTACGGTGAATTCGGTTCCTGCCACCGCAACGAGCCGTCCGGCGCGCTGCACGGCATCCTGCGCGTGCGTGGTTTCACCCAGGACGACGGCCATGTGTTCTGCACCGAAAGCCAGATCGAATCGGAAGTGACCGCGTTCCACCAGCAGGCGCTGGCGGTGTACCAGCACTTCGGCTTCGACGAGATCCAGATCAAGATCGCGCTGCGTCCGGAATCGCGCCTGGGCGACGACGCCACCTGGGACAAGGCCGAAGGCGCGCTGCGCTCGGCGCTGTCCAGCTGTGGCGTGGAATGGCAGGAGCTGCCGGGCGAGGGTGCCTTCTACGGCCCGAAGATCGAGTACCACCTGAAGGACGCCATCGGCCGCACCTGGCAGCTGGGCACCATGCAGGTCGATTTCATGATGCCCGGCCGCCTGGGTGCCGAGTACGTGGACGAGAACAGCCAGAAGAAGCACCCGGTCATGCTGCACCGGGCCATCGTCGGTTCGATGGAGCGCTTCCTGGGCATCCTGATCGAGCACCACGCCGGCCAGTTCCCGGCCTGGCTGGCGCCGACCCAGGTAGTGGTGGCCAATATCACCGATGCCCAAGCTGAATACGTCACGGGCGTGACCCAAACCCTTGCGGAGCAAGGCTTCCGCGTCAGCTCGGATTTGCGTAACGAGAAGATCGGCTATAAAATCCGCGAGCATACGTTGCAGCGCGTGCCTTACCTGCTGGTCATCGGTGACCGCGAGAAGGAAAATGGGGCTGTGGCGGTGCGTACGCGTTCTGGCGAAGACCTGGGCAGCATGAGTCTGCAGGCCTTCATCGAGCGGCTGCAGGCCGAGGGCGCGTAAGCAAAGGTCCGGTCCGGGGGCATAGGCACCCGGGCCGGTTCGATACCCTTGGGAGAACGTAATATCAGCACCCCTGACAACAAACAGAACCGCAGGAATCAGGAAATCCGTGTGCCGCGCGTCCGCGTGATCGGCAGTGACGGAGAAATGATCGGCGTGTTGTCGCGCGACGAAGCGCTGTCCATGGCCGAAGATGAAGGCCTGGACCTGGTCGAAATCCAGCCGCAGGCCGATCCGCCGGTCTGCAAGATCATGGACTTCGGCAAGTTCAAGTTCGAAGCGCAGAAGAAGGCCAGCGAGGCCAAGAAGAAGACCAAGCAGGTCGAGATCAAGGAAGTGAAGTTCCGTCCGGTCACGGACGAGGGCGACTACCAGATCAAGCTGCGCAAGATGCGTGGTTTCCTTGAAGACGGTGACAAGATCAAGGTCAACATCCGTTTCCGTGGCCGTGAAATGAGCCACCAGGAACTGGGTCGTGAAATGGCCAACCGCATCGAGGCCGATCTGGGCGAGGACATCGTCATCGAAAGCCGTCCGCGTCTGGAAGGGCGCCAGATGGTGATGATGATCGCGCCGAAGAAGAAGACCTGAGGCCTGGCAGGCCGCCCTTCGGGGCGCCTGGCTGAACGGTTCAGGGTAAAGGGGCGCCGCGGGCGCCCCTTTGCTTTTGCCGCAAGGTACGGAAACGGTTGAAAGGGCTGGTGGCGGGGCGGATTTGCCTGTATCATGCCCGGCTCGACCCACCCAGGACGGGTCGTACGCCGATCATGGCAGGACGGAAAGAGTGGCAATGGCCACCGCCAGATCAGTCAGAAACCAGGGTCACCCCCATCAAGGACATTGCAATGCCCAAGATCAAGACCAACCGGGCAGCGGCCAAGCGTTTCCGCAAGACCGCCTCGGGCAAGTACAAGTGCGGCCACGCCAACCGTAGCCACATCCTCACGAAGAAAGCGACCAAGCGTAAGCGTAACCTGCGTCAGACGAACCACGTCCGTGCAGAAGACGCCGGCCGTCTGGATCGTATGCTCCCTTACCTCTGAGGAACTGAAAAATGGCACGAGTTAAGCGTGGCGTACAGGCGCGTCGCCGCCACAAGAAAATTCTGGATCTGGCCAAGGGCTATTACAACGCCCGTCGCAAGGTCTTCCGCGTTGCCAAGCAGGCCGTCATCAAGGCACAGCAGTACGCCTACATCGGCCGTAAGCAGAAGAAGCGCAACTTCCGTTCGCTGTGGATCACCCGTATCAATGCGGCTGCCCGCATCAACGGCCTGAGCTACAGCCGCTTCATGAACGGCCTGCTGAAGGCCGGCATCACCCTGGACCGCAAGGTCCTGGCTGATATCGCCGTGCACGACGCAGCCGGTTTTGCTGCGCTGGCCGAAAAGGCCAAGGGCGCACTGGCGGCATAAGTCCTTCCCGATGCCGTTTCCGTTCACGGTGAACGGTGTCAGGTAGAGGCAATGCATGGGGAAGGGCGCAAGTCCTTCCCCATTCTTTTTTGGGTTCCGGCAATGCCGCAGGCGCGCGTTGCGGGGACCGGCGGTGGCGACAGGGGTCGGCCCTTCGCGCATCGCGATGGCAGACCGACTGGAGTTCCGGCCCCCCATGAGCGACATCCAATCCCTCACCACCCAGGCGCTGGCCGACGTGGCCGCCGCACAGAGCCCCGACGTGCTGGAACAGCTGCGCGTGGCCCTGCTCGGCAAGAGTGGCAGCATCACTGCGCAGCTGAAGCAGCTGGGCACCCTGCCGGCCGAAGAGCGCAAGGCCGCCGGTGAAGCCATCAACCAGGCCCGTGACGCGCTGTCCAGCGCGCTGGGCGAGCGCAAGGCCGTGCTGGAGAACGCCGCACTGGATGCGCGCCTGGCCGCCGAAGCCATCGACATCACCCTGCCGGGCCGCAACGGCGACCGTGCCGGCCTGCACCCGATCACCCGCACCCTGGAGCGCATCACCGGCATTTTCGGCCGGCTGGGCTACGAGCTGTCCGAAGGGCCGGAAATCGAGGACGACTGGCACAACTTCGAAGCGCTGAACTTCCCGCCGCACCATCCGGCGCGCGCCATGCACGACACCTTCTACTTCGGTGATGGCCGCCTGCTGCGCACGCATACCTCCGGTGTGCAGGTGCGTTACATGGGCCAGCACCAGCCGCCGCTGCGCATGATCGCCGCCGGCAAGGTGTACCGCAGCGACAGCGACCAGACCCATTCGCCGATGTTCCACCAGGTGGAAGGCCTGCTGGTGGACGAGCATTCGAACTTCGCCGACCTGAAGGGCACGCTGGCCGAGTTCGTGCGCGCGTTCTTCGAGCGCGATTTCGAAATGCGTTTCCGCCCCAGCTACTTCCCGTTCGTGGAACCGGGCGCGGAAGTGGATATTGCCTGGCAGCAGCCCGACGGTAGCACCCGCTGGCTGGAAGTGCTGGGCTGCGGCATGGTGCACCCGAACGTGCTGCGCAACGTGGGCATCGATCCGGAACGCTACACCGGCTTCGCCTTCGGTCTGGGCGTGGAGCGCTTTGCGATGCTGCGCTATGGCGTGAACGATCTGCGCGCGTTCTTCGAAAACGACGTGCGGTTCCTGAAACAGTTCGCGTAAGCGCCGGCCCGTAGAGTCGAGCTTGCTCGACTTTTCCTGAATCGACTGCTCCTAAATTCGCAGGCCCAGGCGCATGCGCCGGGCCCACCAGGGTGACACCATGAAATTCTCCGAAAACTGGCTGCGCAGCCACGTCCCGACCTCCGCCTCGCGCGATGAACTGAGCGCGGTGCTGACCGCCATCGGTCTGGAAGTGGAAGAGGTGACCGCGCTCGGCAACGATCTGCAGCACGTGGTCGTGGCACGCATCGTCGAGGCCGTGCGCCATCCCGAAGCCGATCGCCTGCAGGTGTGCAAGGTCGATGCGGGGCAGGGCGAGCTGCTGCAGATCGTCTGCGGTGCGCCCAACGCGCGCCCGGGCCTGGTTGCGCCGCTGGCGATGGTCGGCGCGCAGATCGGTGACCTGAAGATCAAGCCGGCCAAGCTGCGCGGCGTGGAATCCAACGGCATGCTGTGCTCGGCCAAGGAACTGGGCCTGGACAACGATGCCTCGGGCCTGCTGGAACTGCCCGATGACGCGCCGGTCGGCCAGACCCTGGTCGAGTACCTGGGCCTGCCGGACGCCAGCATCGAGATCAAGCTGACCCCCAACCGCGCCGACTGCTTCAGCGTGCGCGGCATCGCCTACGACGTGGCCGCCGCCACCCGCAGCGAAGTGCTGGCGTTCGCCGCCGAGGCGATTGCCCCGGTTGGCAGCCGCGAACTCGCCATCACCCTTGCTGCCGGCGCTGAAGCGCCGCGCTACCTGGGCCGCGTGATCGAAGGCGTGAATGCCGCCGCCAAGACCCCGCTGTGGATGGCCGAGCGCCTGCGCCGCAGTGGCGTGCGCCCGGTGTCGCTGCTGGTCGACATCACCCAGTACGTGATGCTGGAACTGGGCCAGCCGATGCATGCCTACGACCTGGGCACCCTGCAGGGCAGCATCGGCGTGCGCCGTTCGCGCGCCAATGAAACGATCAAGCTGCTCGATGGCCGCGATGCGGTGCTGGACGACAGCTTCCTGGTGGTGACCGATGCTGACCGCGCGGTCGGCCTGGCCGGCCTGATGGGCGGCTTCGACACCCGCGTGACCGACGACACCACCGCGGTGTTCCTGGAGGCCGCGCACTTCGCCCCGGCCGCCATCATGGGCCGCGGCCGCAAGCTGGGCCTGCACACCGATGCCGGTCACCGTTTCGAACGTGGCGTGGACCCGGCACTGCCGCGCACCGCCATCGAGTACGCCACCCGTCTGGTGCTGGATCTGGCCGGCGGTACCCCGGCACCGGTCACCGAGGCAGTCAACCAGGCGGACCTGCCGCAGGCGGCAACGATCACCCTGCGCCGCGCACGCATCACCCGCGTGCTGGGCATCACCATTGAAGACGCCGAAGTCGAGCGCATCCTGCGCGCGCTGGGCATGGGCGTGACCGCGGCCGGCGAAGGCTGGCAGGTGACCGCGCCGAGCCGCCGCTTCGACATCGCCATCGAAGAAGACCTGATCGAGGAACTGGCCCGTATCCACGGTTACGAGCAGATTCCGACCACCCTGCCGGGCGGTGCTGCACGCGTGGCCATGCCGACCGAGACCCAGCTGGACGTGCTGAGCGTGCGCCGCCAGCTGATCGCCCGCGACCTGCAGGAAACCCTGAATTTCGCCTTCGTCGACGATGCCCTGCTGACCCAGTGGCAGCTGCGCGAGAGCCTGGTGCCGCTGGCCAACCCGCTGTCGGCCGAGCTGGCGGTGATGCGCCCGGCGCTGCTGCCGGGCCTGGTCGCCACCCTGGGCCGCAATGCCGCCCGTCAGCTGGCGCGCGTGCGCCTGTTCGAAGTGGGTCGGGTGTTCGCCCAGCAGGACGGCGAAGGCCAGCCGGCCCCGCTGGAAACCCCGCGCGTGGCCGCCGCCGTGTGTGGCGATGCGCAGGCCGTGCAGTGGGGCCTGCCGACCCGCAAGGTCGACTTCCATGATCTGAAGGGCGACCTGGAATCGCTGGCGGCCGCCAGCGGCGCGGTGCTCGAATTCCGTCCGTCACAGCGCCCGTTCGGCCATCCGGCCCGTTCGGCCGAGATCCATCGCGACGGCGTGGCGATCGGCTGGATCGGCCAGATCCACCCGCGCCTGGCCAAGGCCATGGACATCGAAGTGGATGTCTATGCGTTCGAGCTGGACCTGGAGCCGCTCAGTGCCCGTGCACTGCCGCGGGCCGGCGAGCTGTCGCGGTTCCCGGCGGTGCGCCGCGACCTGGCGTTCCTGGTGCCTGAACAGGTGGCCTGGAGCGACCTGGCTGCCACCATCCGCCAGGCCGCCGGGCCGCTGCTGCGCGAGCTGAACCTGTTCGACCGTTACGTCGGGCAGGGGGTCGAGCCGGGGTTCAAGAGTCTCGCTATGGGCTTGATTTTGCAGGACAAGTCGCGCACTCTGACGGACCGCGACGTGGAAGCGGTGGTGGCCGAGGCGGTCACTGCCATCGAGCGTGAACATCACGCCCGGATCCGCGGCTGAGCGGGCAGCACTCGGGGGTAGCAGGCAATGGCATTGACCAAGGCGGAGATGGCGGAAAAGTTGTTCGACGAAGTCGGTCTGAACAAGCGGGAAGCCAAGGAATTCGTCGACGCGTTTTTCGATGTGCTGCGTGAAGCATTGGAACAGGGACGTCAGGTGAAGCTGTCGGGCTTCGGTAATTTCGATCTGCGGCGCAAGAGCCAGCGCCCGGGTCGCAACCCCAAGACCGGCGAGGAAATTCCCATTTCCGCCCGTACGGTGGTCACCTTCCGTCCGGGCCAGAAGCTCAAGGAGAGGGTGGAAGCTTATGCTGGATCCGGGCAGTAACCGCGAACTTCCGCCGATCCCGGCCAAGCGCTACTTCACCATTGGTGAAGTAAGCGAGCTGTGCGACGTCAAGCCGCACGTGCTGCGCTACTGGGAAACCGAATTTCCCAGCCTTGAGCCGGCCAAGCGCCGTGGCAACCGCCGCTACTACCAGCGCCACGACGTGCTGATGGTGCGGCAGATCCGCAGCCTGCTGTACGAACAGGGTTACACCATCGGCGGCGCGCGCCTGCGCCTGGACGGTCCGGATGCGCGCGAGGAATCGGCGCTGAGCAACCAGATCATCAAGCAGGTGCGGATGGAACTGGAAGAAGTGCTGCAACTGCTGCGACGCTGAACCTTTTTTCCAAGTAATCCGCTATACTTCACGGCCCGCCACACAGGCGGGCACATTGCAGCATCAGTCGGGGCGTAGCGCAGCCTGGTAGCGCATCTGCCTGGGGGGCAGAGGGTCGTCGGTTCGAATCCGGCCGTCCCGACCATTACTGCAATGAACCGAAAAGCCCGCGCATCACAGCGTGGGCTTTTTTGTTGCGCCGGTGTATGCTGCGCGCCACTCGTATCACCGCGGCTGCTGACCCCGGTCCTTACGAGAACACTGCATGTACCACCCCCGAAACCGCGCCTGGCGTCGTGCCACGGCGCGCCTGCATGGCGGCGATCGCGCAACGCGCGTGGCGCTGATCAAGCCCGAAAAGAACTGGAAGCTGATGTACCTGCGCAGCGCAAAGCTTGCGCGTGCACGGCAACTGGGCTTCGTCTATCCCATCCAGAGCGTGCGCCAGCAGCTGGAGCAGCCATGATCAACCTGCTCTTCGTCTGCAGCCGCAACCAGTTGCGCAGCCCCACCGCCGAAGCCATCTGGCGACGGCGGCCGGGCTTCAACGCGCGCTCGGCCGGCACCAGTCCGCATGCACCGCGGCCCATCAGCGTGCAGGATCTGCGCTGGGCCGATGTGATCTTCGTGATGGAAGCCAAGCACCAGCATCGCCTGCACGCGCAGTTCGCGCGTCTGCTGCTGCACACGCCGCTGCACTGCCTGGACATTCCTGACGATTACGCCTGCATGGAGCCGGCATTGATGGCGCTGCTGGAAACGCGCGTGGGCGCGTGCCTGGCCGAGCGGACAGGCCAACGCGCGTAACCGCCTGCCGTTCAGCGTGCAGACCCATACGCTCGGGTACTTCCCGTATCATCATCCGCACATCCGATCGCATCGGTATTCCTTCGCGTTCTTCGCCGCGCCAGCGGGCTGGAGCTTCCAGCCCCGGGTTGCGGCGTAGTGGCGTGCAGGCGGTGTGCGGACCACGACGACCACAGGGGGTTGCGTTGATCAGCAGTATCGTCATTCATCGCTCGGCCGGCGAAGGCACGGCCGGCGTGCAGGTCCTGGACACCACGTTCAAGGGCAAACGCGTGTTCGTGTCCTGGGGCCTGCGCGGCGTCGAGCTGAGCCGCGAGGCAGAGCCAGCCGACACCGTGGCCGCGCGCCGGGCCCTGCAGCACCTGTCACGGCAGGTGGAGGGCCCGCGCAGTGGCGAAGTGTTCATTGCCAGCCAGTCCGGCGTGGCCATCAGCGTGTACCGGTTGTTGACCGAAGCGCGCAGCGGCGATGCGCTGTTCTTCCTGTGCGATTCGCCCGCCGTGATGGAGTGGCTGGAAACGGCGCTGGAAATCCAGGCGCCGTAGCGTCGAGCTCGCTCGACGCTACAAAGCGTCGGCCAGCGCGGCGTCCACCGCGGCACGGGCGTGCAGGGTGGTGGTATCGAACAGCGGTACCGGGCTGTCCTGTTCCCGTACCAGCAGCATGATCTCGGTGCATCCCAGGATGATGGCTTCGGCGCCGCGCGCCACCAGGCGTGCGATCACCTCCACATAGCGCTGCCGCGAGGCTTCACTCACCACGCCGGCAATCAGCTCGCGGTAGATGATGTCGTGCACGTCGCGGCGGTCGTCGGCGTCCGGCACCAGCACCTGCAACCCGAAGCGCTCGCTCAGCCGCTTGCGGTAGAAGTCTTCTTCCATGGTGAAGGCGGTGCCGAGCAGGCCGACCGTGCGCAGGTCGGCGCGTAGGATGGCGTTGGCGGTCGGATCGGCGATATGCAGCAGCGGCAGCGGGCAGGCCGCTTCCAGTTGTGGGGCCAGCTTGTGCATGGTGTTGGTGCAGACCACCAGCAGGTCGGCCCCACCTGCCTGCAGCCGGCGGGCGGCGTCGATCATCTCCGCGCCCAGCGCGTCCCAGTCGCCGTCGTGCTGCAGCTGTTTGATGCGGGCAAAATCCACCGACCACAGCAGCAGCTGCGCCGAGTGCGCGCCGCCCAGCCGCTGGCGGACATCCTCGTTGATGAGGCGGTAGTACTGCGCCGAGCTTTCCCAGCTCATGCCGCCAATCAGGCCCAAGGTCTTCATGCGTGTCTCCGTGCTGGAAGCCGCATTGCAGCACAGACCGGCCCTCGCCTGCCGGCTGCCTTCTGTAACCGTCGATCACGCCCCGGGCTGTACGTACTGCCGCGCGGCGCCAACCCTTAAGCTGGTGGGCTTCCCGCGTCGAGAACAGCAATGGCACTGCAAACCTGGTGGTGGTTCCTGGCCACCGTATTCGTGCTGTGTGGCACACCCGGTCCGAACATGCTGCACATCCTCGGCCGCAGTGTCGGGCTGGGCTTCCGCCGCAGCGTGCCGGCCATGGCCGGTTGCCTGTTGGCCATGCTGCTGGTGCTGGCCGCGTCGGCAGCAGGCCTGAGTGCGGTACTGCGCTCATCGCCGCTGGTGTTCGACGTACTGCGTTACCTGGGCGTGGCCTACCTGGCCTGGCTGGGCATCAAGGCCTGGCGTGACAGCCTGCAGGTGAGTGCCGAAAGCACTGGCGACGCGCCGCTGCCGGCGCTGGTGCACGGCCACGCGGCGGTGTTCCGCGGCGGCCTGCTGGTGGGCCTGAGCAATCCCAAGCTGCTGCTGTTCGCCGCAGCATTCCTGCCGCAGTTCATCGATCCGGCACGTGCGCAGGGCATGCAGTACGCGGTGCTGGTGGCCACCTTCGCTGGCTGCGAACTGTTCTGGTATGTGATGTACGCCGCCGGTGGCCATGGCCTGCGCCGCTGGCTGGCCAGGCCGTTCGCGCAGCGCTGGTTCGAACGCCTGGTGGGCACCGTGTTCCTGGCGTTCGCCGTGGCCCTGCTGCGCTTCCGGCCGCGCTGAGCCGCGGCGATTTCACGCTGCAGGTGCGGCCTGTTCACGTACCTGGCATCGGCGTTTGCCTAGCCTGATCACACCAATGAACGCCCCGCAGGGGAAAGGTTTGACATGATCAAGTGGGCCATCATTTTCGCCATCATCGGCCTGATTGCCGGCGTGCTGGGCTTCGGCGGCATCGCCGGTGCGGCCGTGGGGATCGCCAAGTTCCTGTTCTGGGCCGGCATCATCATCGCCGTGATCCTGTTCGTGCTGGGCATGAAGGTGGCCAAGAAGGTCGCCTAGGCTGCCGCCGACAGGGTCTCCGACGGCGAGCGGCACAGCTTCAGTGCTTCCTGCGCCATGGCCAGGGCACTGCGGCGCTCTTCCTCGCCGAGCGGTTGCCCGTAAGCCGTGGCCCAGTAGCCATCGGCCACGCAACGTGCGGCGTACAGACGTGCGTCGCACGCCTCGGCGGGGAATTCGGCCAACAGGCGCCGCATCCACGCACGCCAGTGCGCCAGCAGGGCCGGTTCAAGCAGATGGGCCAGGCTCAGGCCGATATCGTTGGCCTGTTCCTGCTGCAGCAGGTGATCGAAGCAGGCGCGCACATAGGCGCGGCTGAAGCGGCCATAGGCGATGTCATCCTGCTCGAGCAGGAAACGTACGTGCACTTCGAAGTCGTCGGTGAGTGCGGCCAGGGCAGCGTCGATCAAGGCCTGCTTGTTGGCGAAGTGGTGGAACAGCGCGCCCTTGCTGACACCGGCGGCATCGGCCACGTCCTGCACGGTCAGCGCAGCCAAGCCGTGCTGGGCGATCAGGCGGGCGGTGCACAGCAGCAGCGCCTGGCGCACGCTGTCCGGCGCGTTGCGGCGGATACGGGGAGAAGGGGCGGACATACGGAAGAAACCGACTGGACGGTATGCATGATACCGCGCGGCATCGCCGCACCGCCGTGCGGGTCAGTCGAAGTAGACCGCCAGACCGGTGCCCACCTGCAGATCCGGGCTGTCGGCATCCAGGCCGGCGTCGAAGGAGGCGTCCAGCTGCACGCGCGGGCGCAGCATCCAGGTGATCCCCGCACCGGCCACGCGCTGGTCCGGTGCGCCGCGGCTGTGGGTCAGGCCGGCTTCGACAAACAGACTCAGGCGGTCAGTGGCCGCCTGCGACAGGCTGGGTGACCAGGTGGTGCTGCGCTCGCCGTCGCCACGCTGGTGGCTGGCATACAGCGCCGCGCTCCAGCGTTCGCCCAGCGCCTGTTCCACGCTGAGCGCGAGCGCATACTGGCGTCCATCGCTGAAATCGGCATCGCCACGTGCCACCACGGCACTGGCCAGCAGCGCCCACGCGGTGCGCTCGGTGCTGCCTGGGCCGGCCCACTTCACGGCAAGCTGGGTATCGCCGCTGCCGTGCTGGCGCTGCGCCGGCAGGTCTGCGCTGCGTACGCTCTGGCGCTGCCATGGGGTGGTCGACACCTGCAGTTCCAGGTGCTCTGAAAGCCCGGTGCGCAACAGTACGTCGCCCGCCAGCGAGCGGGTGCGCACGCCGTCGCGGTCGCGGTCGCGTTGCCAGGTGGGCAGGCCGACTTCCACTGCCAGCGCGCCGCGCGGCACCGTATCGGTGCCGAAGCCCAGGCCGGGACGATCAAAGGCCGGCAGTTCGTCGGCCAGGGCCGGCATGGCCAGCAGCCACAGGCACGGAATCAGGAGGCGGCGCATGGGCAGGGCGATCCGGCAGGAAGTCGCCTGCAGCATGCGCGGCGCGCCCGTGCGCAGCGCGTGAGGTCGCGGCGATCAGTCGCCGATGCGGGCGAAGCGCGGCTGCGGGCCGTCGGCGCCGGGCACCTGCTCGACGAACATCGGGTAGGGCCGCACCCACAGTCCGCCTTCGCCGTACAGCGCGCGGTACAGCACCATCGGTTCCAGGGTTTCGCTGCTGCGCACGATATCCACGACCTGGTACAGGCCGCCCTTGAAGTGGCGGTAGCGGCCCGGGGCCAAGGCGGGCAGGGGGGACAATTCGGTCATCGGGAATCTCGTGGGGGGCTGCTGTCAGGGGCGGGCCGGGCGCGGCGGCGCGGCACACCAGGCATCGATGGCCTCGGCCGTGTTGGCCAGACCCTGTGCCTGGGCCAGTTCCCACGGGCGTTCGCAGCGCTGGCTGCGCGCGCACCACTGGTAGCCGGCCGAGCCGATGCAGCCGTGCTCGTCGCGATCGCCACCTACCCGCGCGGGTGCCGGCGGCGCGGCGGTGTTTTCGGCCGGGGTGGTCGATGGCGGCGCACAGGCCACCAGCAGCGCGCACAGCGCTGGGATCAGCAAGGCGAGACGCATGGTGATGGCCCTAGGCTTGAAAGCGTCATTTTCAGGCGCTTTCAAGCCAATCGGCAAGCGCTTATGTCAACGAAGCGCGCAGCAGTTCTTCAATCAGCACGACGTAGCAGGCAACGAAATAGAACTTCAGCAGCGTGGAACGCTGGGTGGAAAGCAAGGTGCGCATGTGGAAGGGGCCCCCGTTGGTGAGGATAGTGTGAAACGACTGCGACTTCGTGACAAGGGTCACGAATTTTCTTCACTAAACGTCCTCAGGGATGTGACGGGGCCGCCATCCCGCGCTTTGCGTACGGATTTTTCGGACAAATCTGATAGGCGTCCCCGGAACCGCTGGCTACCGTATCCCCCATAGCACCGGTCGGGGTTCCCCGACCTGGATTTTCCAACTGCAGGAGCTCGAGATGGTCATCACCGTCCAATGCCACGCCCAGCGCTGGTCGTTCATCGATCCCCGCTCGCAGGAAGTGCAGGCCTTCGACAGCGGCGCAGTCGCCTTCGACACGGCCGCCGCCCACGCCAGCGAGCACCACCACCGGACCGGCCAGAGCAGCACGGTGCGGGTGGCCGCGCTGGGCAGCGCGGTCGACGCCCTGCGCTTCGGGCACTGAGCGGGCCAGCGGGCGGTCAGGTCGCGTTCGGTTGTTTGAACGCATCAGGAACCGCTGCCGTTTCCCCCTCTGTGCGCGCCGGGCCGAATCCCCGATGCTTGGCTCCATCGTATTCAGGTGGAGAAAGGTGGATGGGCAAGGAACTGCGTGGTTGGACGCTGGGCGCTCTGCTGCCCCTGCTGGCGCTGGCCGGCACGGCGCAGGCCCAGCGCTATGGCTACGACGAGCGTTACGACGATCGCGGCAGCAGTGGCATCGTGCGCTGCGAGTCGGTGAAGGGCCGCAGCAACGAATGCCGTCTGGACGGGCGGGCGCGCTTGATCCGCCAGCTGTCCGGCTCGCCCTGCGTGGAAGGTGATACCTGGGGCCAGTCGCGGTCGGGCGTGTGGGTGACCCGCGGCTGCCGTGCCGAGTTCGTCGGTGAATCCCGCGGTGGATGGGGCGGCGGCCATGGCTGGGGCGGTGGTAACGGCGGCGGCCAGGTGATTGCCTGCCATTCCAACGATCATCGCCAGCAGTACTGCGATGCGCGGGTGCGCCGCGGCGTGCGCCTGGTGCGGCAGGAATCGCGCAGCGCCTGCATTGAAGGCCGCAGCTGGGGCTGGGACCGTCGCGGGGTCTGGGTGAGCGATGGCTGCCGGGCGCAGTTCCAGGTGAACTGACGCGCGTGCCGGATCGCGAGCGAATCAGAAAAATCTGATAGCGATCACAGTTTTTTCATCGTATTGTCGGCAACCGGGGCGTCATGGACGCCCCGGCCCGCGTCGCTGCCCGGCCCAGGAAGGGCCCGCCTCCGTCGCGGTTTCATACGCTGTTCCAAGGAGTGAGCAACGCATGTTGATCCGACTGCAATGCGAGCAGCGCCAGTGGCGCGTGCTGCACCCGGACAGGCCCGAACCGATCGGGTTCCGTGATGGCGTACGCGCCTTTGATTTCGCCGAAACCCTGGCCCGCCTGCATTTCACCGACACCGGCCAGCGCGCCGCCGTGCGCGTGGAAGCCAGCGGCGCATTTGTCGAGGCGATCAGCTACGGCTGAGGGCGGCCATCCACGCATGGCGTGGGTCTACCGGGGCGTCGAGGTTGGGGTCAGAGCCCTTTCCTGCGGAAAGGAATCCTACCCCTTATCCACGCATGGCGTGGATCTACTCAGCTGGCCGCGCTCAACGGCGCCGCGCCATTGGCCAACTGCGGCCAGCGCTTGAGCACCGCCGCGCGAATGCCGGCCGCGTCGATCCCGGCCTCGGCCAGCAGGTCTTCGCGGCTGGCATGGTGCTGGAAGGCATCGGGCAGGCCCAGGTGCAGGATCGGGCGCAGCACGTCTTCTGCATTCAGCAGCTCGCCCACGGCCGAGCCGGCGCCGCCGGCCACCACGTTGTCCTCAATCGTCACCAGGCCGTCGTGCTGGGCGGCCATGGCCAGCACCAGCTCGCGGTCCAGCGGCTTGATGAAGCGCATGTTGACCACGCTCAGGCCCAGTTCGCGGCCCACCTGCTCGGCGGCCGGAACCGTGCTGCCGAAGGCGAGCAGCGCGATGCGGCTGCCCTGCACGCGCAGCTCGCCCTTGCCGATCGGCAAGGTGGACAGATCGGTGCCGGCGGCAACGCCGGTGCCGCTGCCACGCGGGTAGCGCACCGCGGCCGGGCCCGGGTGCTGCAGGCCGGTGCTGAGCATCTGCCGGCATTCGGCCTCGTCAGACGGTGCCATCACCACCATGTTCGGCACGCAGCGCAGGAAGCTCAGGTCCAGGTTGCCGGCATGGGTGGCACCGTCCGGGCCGACCACGCCGGCGCGGTCGATGGCGAACAGCACGTCCAGGTCCTGGATGGCCACGTCGTGCACCAGCTGGTCGTAGGCGCGCTGCAGGAACGTGGAATAGATCGCCACGACCGGCTTGCCGCCCTGGGTGGCCATGCCGGCGGCCAGGGTGACCGCGTGCTGCTCGGCGATGGCCACGTCGAAGTAGCGCTGCGGGTATTCCTTGCTGAAGCGCACCAGGCCCGAGCCCTCGCGCATGGCCGGGGTGATGCCGTACAGGCGCGGTTCGGCGGCGGCGGCATCGCACAGCCAGTCGCTGAACACATCGGTGTAGGTCGGCTTCTTGGCGCCGGCCTTGGCCACCAGGCCCTTGTCCGGATCGAACGGCCCCACGGCGTGATAGCCGATCTGGTCGCCTTCGGCGGGCTCGTAGCCCTTGCCCTTGGTGGTCATCACGTGCAGCAGCTTCGGCCCCTTGGAGGCGCGCAGCGTCTTCAGCGTGGACAGCAGGGCCGGCATGTCGTGGCCGTCGATCGGGCCGGTGTAGTGGAAGCCCATTTCCTCGAACATCGTGGAGGGCACGAACATGCCCTTCCAGTGTTCTTCCCAGCGCTTGACGAAGCGCGCGGGATTGTTCTTCTTGTCGCCCAGGATCTTCTTGCCGCCTTCGCGCAGTGCGTTCAGCGTGCGGCTGCCGGTGGCGCGGCCGAGCATCTTGGTCAGCCCGCCGACAGCCTCGGAAATCGACATGTTGTTGTCGTTGAGGATCACCAGCAGGTTCGGTTCGGGGTCCATGCCACCGGCGTGCATCAGCGCTTCGAAGGCCATGCCGGCGGTCATGGCGCCATCGCCGATCACCGCCACCACCTGGCGTTCATCGCCGGCGGCCTGGCGCGCGATGGCCATGCCCAGCGCCGCAGAAATGGAGGTGGACGAATGGCCGACCCCGAAGGTGTCGTACTCGCTTTCCTCGCGCTTGGGGAACGGCGCGACGCCGTCCTTCTGCTTGACGGTGTGGATCTCGTCGCGGCGGCCGGTGAGGATCTTGTGCGGGTAGGTCTGGTGGCCCACGTCCCAGACCAGCTGGTCGTGCGGGGTCTTGTACAGGTAATGCAGCGCCACGGTGAGTTCGATCACGCCCAGGCCGGCGGCGAAGTGGCCACCGCTCTTGCCCACCGATTCGATCAGGTAGGCGCGCAGTTCATCGGCGACCGCGCGCATCTCGGATTCGTCGAACGTGCGCAGGTCATCCGGGGTGCGGATGCGCGCGAGGCGGGGATAGCGGGCAGAGTCGATCATCGTGTTCGCACTTGTTCTGAACGGCCATTTTCGCCCTCAATCGGGGGTGGGGCAAGCAAACGCCGCTATCCGTGACAGGACAGTGACGGCTGCCGGTGGCGGTGTTCAGGTGCTGAGCTTGGAACGCTTGGGCAACTGTGCCTTCAGGAAGGCCATCTGGTCGGCCAGGATGTTGCGGTTGGACAGGATCAGGTGCTCGATCCAGCTGGGCCGGTACGGTACTGCCAGCAAGGGCATGCCGGCCTGTTGCGGGGTGCGGTCGCTCTTGCGCGAATTGCAGTGGAAGCAGGCGGTGACTACGTTTTCCCAGCAGTCCAGACCGCCCTTGGACAGCGGAATGACGTGGTCGCGGGTAAGCGTGGGACGGTTGAACTGCTGGCCGCAGTACAGGCACAGGTGTGCATCGCGGGCGAACAGGGCCGGGTTGGTCAGGTTCGGCGTGGGGTCGATGGCGCGCGAACGGGCGTGGCCACGTGCGGCGATGATCGGGTGCAGGTCCATGCCGCTCTGCGTGCCGCTGAGCCGGTTGGTGCCACCGTGGATATGCAGGCAGGGATCGCCCAGGGTCCAGGCCACGGCGTCGCGGGCGTAGAGACAGGCTGCGTCCTGCCAGGTGATCCAGTCCAGTACACGGCCGTGGGCGTCCAGGGACAGCAGCCGGACCGTTCCCGGGCGGTGCAGGGTGCCTGCGTTGGGCGATGCTTCGGCGCCCGGAGCAGAAAACGAGGCTCCGGTATCGATCAGACCCAAGCGTGTAGTGTCTGTCTCCATCGGGAAAACAGCTTATACCTGAATCATTGCAATTTGGGTATCGCCCGTTGGGCGATGCCCGAATTGCAATGATTCAGGTCCGCGCATTCCACCTATTCCCCGCGCCTGTCGGCGCGCCCCCTTTAACAAAAGGGGGCTTTTCTCCAGACACAGGGTCGGGGGCTGCCGGGCCGGGGTCGGATCCCTTTCCGCAGGAAAGGGCTCTGACCCCAGATCCAATCGCCGCGGGGCGCGGTCGGGGTCGGAGCCCATTCCCGCAGGGAAAGGGCTCTGACCCCAAGGGCTCAGGCGCCGAAGCGTTCGTCGTCCATGGCCATCAGCGGGGCGGCGCCGGCCTGGATGGCGGCGGCGTGGCTGAGGGTGCGCGGCAGCACGCGGGCGAAGTAGAAGCGTGCGGTTTCGCGCTTGCCCTGGGCGAAGGCGGCGCCGTGTGCGCTGGCATCGGCGGCGGCCACGCTGCGTGCCCACCAGTAGGCCAGTACCACGTATCCGGAATAGAACAGGTAGTCGTAGCTGGCCGCGCCCAGTTCGTCCGGGTTGCCGGCCGCGCGCTGCAGTACGTCCATCGTCAGCTTGCCCCATTCGGCGGCCTTGGCGCGCAGCGGGCCGATGAACTCGGCCAGGGCCTCGTTGCCTTCGTGTTCCTTGGCGAAGGCTTCGATCTCGGCCAGCATCAGCTTCAGGCCGGCGCCCTGGCTGGAGGCGGTCTTGCGGCCGATCAGGTCCAGCGCCTGGATGCCGGTGGTGCCCTCATACAGCGTGGTGATGCGGGCGTCGCGCGCCAGCTGCTCCATGCCGTGTTCGCGGATGTAGCCGTGGCCACCGAAGCACTGCAGCGCGTTGTAGGTGTTCTCGATGCCCCATTCGGTCTGGCAGGCCTTCGAGATGGGGGTGAGGAAGCTGACCAGGGTGTCAGCGCGCTCGCGCTCGGCCGCATCGTCGGCGCTGTGTGCCACGTCGATCAGGGTGGCGGCATGCAGGGCCAGCAGGCGGCTGCCTTCCACCAGCGACTTGATGGTCAGCAGCATGCGCCGCACGTCCGGGTGTACCAGGATCGGATCGGCGGCCTTTTCCGGGAATTTCGGCCCGCTCAGGGCGCGCGACTGCAGGCGCTCGCGGCTGTACTTCAGCGCGTTCTGGTAGGCGCGCTCGGACAGGCCGATGCCCTGCAGGCCAACGCCCAGGCGCGCAGTGTTCATCATGGTGAACATGGCCTGCAGGCCCTTGTGCGGCTGGCCCACCAGATAGCCCTGTGCACCATCGAAGTTCATCACGCAGGTGACCGAACCCTTGATGCCCATCTTGTGCTCGATCGAGCCGCAGCGCAGTGCGTTGCGCTCGCCGACATTGCCGTCGCGGTCGACCTTGAACTTGGGGGTGACGAACAGCGAGATGCCCTTGGCGCCGGCCGGTGCGTCGGGCAGCTTGGCCAGCACCAGATGCACGATGTTTTCGGTCAAGTCATGTTCGCCGGCGGTGATGAAGATCTTGGTGCCAGTGATCGCGTAGCTGCCGTCGGCGTTCGGCTCGGCCTTGGTCTTCAGCAGGCCCAGGTCGGTGCCGCAGTGCGGTTCGGTCAGGCACATCGTGCCGGTCCAGCGTCCTTCGATCAGCGGCTTCAGGAAGGCGTCGTGCTGCCACGCTTCGCCGTGCTGCTTCAGCGCTTCGATGGCGCCATGCGAGAGCAGCGGGAAGTTGCCCCAGGCCAGGTTGGCGGCGTTGATCATTTCATTCAGCGGCACGCCCAGGGTGTGCGGCAGGCCCTGGCCGCCCAGTTCCGGCGATGCGGTCAGGCCGGTCCAGCCGCCGTCCACGAACTGGTCGTATGCCTGCTTGAAGCCGGGCGGGGTGGTTACTTCGCCGCTGGCCTGGTCGAGCACGCAGCCGATTTCATCGCCCACGCTGTTCAGCGGCGCCAGCACGCTGGCACTGAAACGGCCGGCTTCTTCCAGCACGGCATCGACCACGTCGGCGGTGGCGTCGGTGAAGCCCAGGCGGGCGAACAGCGGTTCCACCTTGAGCACGTCGTGCAGGGCGAAACGGAGGTCGGAAAGCGGTGCGGTATAGCTGCTCATCGGGTACGTCTCGATCAGGGAACGGGGAGCGGCGACGGGCGCCGCGGCAGGGAAGGACTCAGCGCAGCACGCCGGGCAGGCCGGGGGCCTGGTTCAGGGTGCTGCGGCCGGAAATATCGAAGCTGCGCTGCTTCTTGTCTTCGGGCGTGGCCGCGACCGTGCCCTTCAGGCTGTAGGCCAGGGTGCGGTTGCCGGCCAGCGCGTCGGCCACCACCAGGCGCGCGGCGGCGCTGGGGGTGAATTCAAGGGTGACCACATCGGCCGACACCCCGCCGATGGAAATGGCCGGGCGGGCCTGCAGGGTGCCCGCCTCGGTGTCGCCGACGGTCAGTGCCAGGGCCACGTCATCGAAGGTCATGGGCATGGAGCTGAAGTTCTGCAGGCGCAGGGCCACGGTCCAGCCGCCGTCGGCGCGCACGGTCAACTGCTGCAGGCTGGCCGCCGGTTCCGAAACACGCTTGACGATGCCATCGCTGCAAGCAGCCAGGGCCAGGGTGCACAGGATGATCAAGGCGATACGGAAGCGGTGGAGCATGGGCGCAGGTCCTCTGGGAGCAGTGCGTGGAGTAAGCATACTACGGCGTATGGTTGAATGGATCGCCGCTGGCGACCTTCACAAGGGTAGCGCGTGAAGATGGCGCGCTGCGGTCACCGCCACGCTCAGGGCGATGCGGTCTCAACCAGGGGCGCCATCATCCGCAGCGGCGCCAGGTCGTAGCCCATCTGCTCGGCCCGCGCCTTCAACTGCTCGAACAGGGCGCGGTCCATGCGCGGTTCGCGCGACAGGATCCACAGGTACTTGCGGTCCGGTTCACCGACCACGGCCCACTGGTAGTCCGGGTCCAGGGCGATCACCCAGTAATCGGCCCAGACCAGCGGCACCCAGCTCAACCAGTCCGGAGCGAAACGCACTTCCAGCTGCCCGGGCTGGCCGGCCACCGGGCGTGCAACGCCATCGGCCTGCAGGTAGTCGCCTTCGCCGGTGCGGCAGCGGTTGCGCACGCTGATGCGGCCATCCTGGCGCAGGCCGTAGGTGGCGGTGATGTCGGCCACGCACTTCTTCTGGAACGACACCGGCAGGTGGGCGATTTCGTGCCACTGGCCGGCATAGCGATCGATATCCAGCGCATCGACCGCGCGCACCGGTTCGGCCGCAAGGGCAGCGGGCGTAGTAATAAGCAACAGGCAGGCAAGCAGGGCAGGGCGCAGGTGCATCGGCGGGCTCCGGCAGGGAACCCCGAGCGTAGGCGGCGCGATGCACGGCGGTGTAAATGTTTCGTCAACCGCGCGCGGGCAAAAAAAAAGACCTGCATTTCTGCAGGTCTTCATACATGGTGGCCGAGGACGGAATCGAACCGCCGACACGGGGATTTTCAATCCCCTGCTCTACCAACTGAGCTACTCGGCCCTGTATCTGGAAAAAAAAGACCTGCATTTCTGCAGGCCTTCGAAAGTGGTGGCCGAGGACGGAATCGAACCGCCGACACGGGGATTTTCAATCCCCTGCTCTACCAACTGAGCTACTCGGCCACTTGTTTCGTTGCAGCGAGGTCGCTGCCGAGGACGCGCATGTTACGGAGGTAGACCGCATTCGGCAAGCGTTTTGGCAAAAAACCTTCACATTGCCGTCTGCGCGCGCGCAAGTGCTTGATCCTGCGTGCGCGGCGGAATGCAGGCCGCCGGTGGGCGGGGGATGCGGGCTTCCGCCTGCTGCAGGGGCGCAGCTTCGGCAAGCGGGTGGTGAAGCTTGATTGAGCCTGCCAAGGCGATTCGGCCGGGCAGGGCGGTGCACTAGCGGTAGGACAACCCACTGCTGGCCATGAAGCCCTTCGGGTCGAACACCGCCCAGGCCTCGCCCCAGTCGAAACGGGCGCGACCGGCGTTGAGCGGGCGTCCCAGTGCTTTGGCCAAGGCGCGGCGCATGAACGCGACTTCGGCATCGATGGCGGCCTGGGTGGGCCAGCCGTCTTCCATCGGCGCGCCGGGCAGCTGCACGCCGATGGACAGCATCGACAGCGCCTGCCCGTGGAAGCACAGGGCGACTGCCGCCGGCACGCCCTGCAGCTGAAGGGCGTGCAGGTGCAGCCACTGGTAGCCGTTGCCGAGGTCGCGGCTGTGCTGCAGCAGCGCGGCAAAACCCGCGCATGCCTGTGCCAGCGTGAGCGTCGGCCCGATCCTCAGCGGCAGCTCACCCAGGCCGATGCTGCCGTCGGCGGCGTCGAAATCAAGCGCCCGAAGTGCGCTGCCAAGCGTACTCACGGTGCGAAACGCACCTGTCGTGGATCGCTGACGCTGATCTGCGTCTGGTAGTAGTACTTGCCGCTGGGCTGGCCGTTGGCATTGATGAAGTCGATGCGGACCCGGCGCGCGGTGCCGCCCACCAGCAGGCGGCGGTTCTGCAGGTAGTCCAGCTTCAGGCCCAGCGCTTCTTCCAGTGCGGGGCGCAGCGCGGCATCCATGCTGAGGGTGATGTTCAGCGGGTGCCGGTAGTCGCGTTCGCTGTTGAGGTAGATGCGGCCATCGTCGCTGCCGACGGCCTGCACGCTCATGGCGAAGGTGCCGGAAATGCCGCGCGCTGGATCGTCCTGCGCGGCACGCACGGCTTCGTAGTTGCCGATGTAGCCGGGCACCGGCGGCGCGGCAGCCAGGCGATGGGCGCAGCCGGTCGTCAGCACCAGTGGGACCAGCAGTGAGGCCAACAGGGCGGGGCGATTCATGGCGCTTCCTTGTGCGTCGGTGGATGTGCCGATTGTGGCCGCGCGTAGGTTGCAGCTACAAGCGCGCTGTCCAATCGGCCCGATGATCGGGCATGCTGGGCCGCGTACCACATCGACCAGCGAAGGACATGCCGAGGACCGCCGACGTTCATGCCATCGATTGGGGCGCGCTGCAGTGTGCCTATGGCGACGCCTCTGAAGCGGGTGCACTGCTGGCCGCACTGATGGACCCGCAGCACCAGCAGGACTGGAACGACATCTGGTCGCATCTGTGCCACCAGGGCACGGTCTACCCTGCCAGCCACGCTGCGCTGCCGGTGCTGCTGTCAATCGCGCGGCAGACCGGGCGCAGCGACGGTGATGACGCGCTGCTGCTGGCCGGTGCGATCGTTGCCGGCTCGGACGTGGGCGACCCGGGCCTGGCGCCGCACGGCGATGTCATCCAGGCGCTGCGCAGCAAGGTGCTCAAGCGCCTGCAGGGCAGTGGCAGGGAGGCGGTGCCGCTGTCCGGGGATGGGCATGGCCCGCGTGGCTGGCTGCGCCAGGCGTGGCTGGGGCTGAGTGGTGAAAAAGCCTGGTCGCAGCACCTGGACCGGCTTGCCGAGGGCGAGCTCGTGGGTGAGTGCGTGGCCTGTTCGGCCGACCTGTACTGCACGCTGGATGTTGAAAGCCCGTATGTCTGCCATGAGGATCCGGTATTCGGTGCCCCGTCGGCGACGTCGGCGCTGCTGCCCGGTGAACCGGTGGGCGTGGCCGAGGAGTGGCTGCTGCAGCAGGTGCGCGGCGATGGCGATATCCGCGCCGAACAGCTGCTGGAACTGGCCTTCGGTCATTCCGAATGCAGTGCCTGCGGACACCCGTTCGCGGTACGCGAGTGCGTGCAGGCCTGAGCCGTAGGCGCCTGCACGCGGCGGTTGGGCAGTTGTTGCAGAATCACATCGCGCGCTGCAGCGCCAGCAGCAGGGTGTCGTAGTCCCAGCTGTCATCGTGGCGCACGCCGTTGATGAAGAAACAGGGCGTGCCATTCACGCCGCTGCGCACGCCGCCCATGAAGTCGGCCTCGATGCGTGCATCGTCGGCGCCGGCCAATGCGGCGCGCACGCGTTCCGGCGGCAACTGCAGCAGTTCGCCATAGCGCTGCAGGTCGTGCGGCGCCAGCGCACCCTGGCGTTCGTACAGCAGGTCATGGGCGCTCCAGAAGTGTCCGGCGTCGGCCGCGGCTTCGGCCAGGCGCGCGGCATTCAAGGCATCCGGGTGCATTTCGCTGAGCGGGAAGTTGCGGAACACCAGCCGCAACGAATCGCCCAATGCCTGCTGCAGGGCCTTCACGATGGGGTAGGCCTGGCCGCAGTACGGGCACTGGTAGTCGCCATATTCGACCAGGGTGACCGCCGCATCGGCCGGGCCACTGGCATGGTCGCTGGCACTGACGGGAACGTGCAGGCGGCTCATGGGGTCACCTCCGCTGCCGCCGTGCGCGGCAGGCGTGACAAGGCATCCAGAATGCCATCGGCACCGGGATTGATGCCCAGTGGCGACAGGTAGCTCCAGCGCACGATGCCCTGCGCATCGATCACGAACAGCGCGCGTTCGCAGACCCCATCGTGTTCGCGATAGGCACCGAACTGCCGGGCGACGGCGCCCTTGGGTTCGAAATCAGCCAGCAGCGGAAAATGCAGGTGGCGCTGTTCGGCGAACGCGGCGTGGCACCAGACACCATCCACGGAGATGCCGATCAACTGCGCGCCCTGTCGCTGGAACTCGGGCAGCAACTGGTTGTACAGGGCCATCTGGTCGCCGCAGACCGGGCTCCAGTCAGCGGGATAGAAGGCAAGGATGACCGGGCGGCCACGCAGCTCTGCCAGGGTGACGGTCTGGTCGGGCGTGGCGGGCAGGCGGAAGTCGGGGGCGGGCGTTCCCGGCGGCAGCGGGGCATGCGCAGGTTCGGGGCGGGGCAGGGAGGACATGGCGGGCTCCTGGCGGGATGGGATGGCGCGCGGTGGGTTCTGCATCGGCAGCGCCATCGTCGGCCGGTAGCGACGGGTTGCCCATTGCGCCTTGGTTTCCGCCGCTCATACCAGGGTATGCACGCGCCGCTCGCGGCAGCGCGACCATGGACTCACGGCCGCGCCGCTAGGGTGGTCGTGCAAGCCCGGCACGGTGCCGGTGCGGAGCCCGCCATGACTACTCCCCGCACGCCTTCAGCCGCCGAAAAGGATGCCGGTACCCAGGAAAGCCGCCAGGACCAGCACCAGGACGACGTGGCCAAGCGCCGCCCTGGCCAGAACGATCAGAAGGTGCATGACGAGAACACGCGGCGACCACAACGCAAGGATGGGGGCCAGGAGCCGGGTTGAGCCGGAAATCGGCGGGTCGAGGCTCAGTCAGCCAGGGTCACGCGGACGGCGTCGTCTGCGCGGCGCGGCCCACGTCTGCGAACCAGTCCGCGAGTTCGTGCATGTCGATCTGTTGGATCAGCGCAGGATTGATGGGATCGGCGGGTGCGGTCGGCAGGATGGCGGCCGCGACCTCGATCGCGCAGTACCCCGTACCGTCCCAGGGGCCTGCCAGATAGGAGGAGAGAGGGACGCCCTCCCACAGCCTAGCTGCTGATGGCCATGATTGCTGATCTTGCATCGGGCGCCAGCAACCGTAGGGGCGCACCTCGCTGCTGCGCTGTGCAAGCCAGCGGAGTGCCGCGTCCTTGGCCACGCGCGCGGCGTCAGTTCCCGGTGCCCGGACACGATCCTGATCTTCTCCCGGATGCCGTCGTAAGACAGTTCGCGAAGGCGCAGAACGACGAGCAACTGACTTCCCTGCAGCCGCACCTGTTCAAGACCCAGCCCATGAGTGACGTCAGCGACGTAGCTGGGAATGTATTGACCCTTCCAGCCGGGAATGAGGGTTGAAATCAGATGTGGATCGGATAGCGAGGCATGGTCCATGGGACCCCTTCCTGCATGTGGCGCTCCGCGCCGCGGGTACCCTCATCCTATCGGTCCCGGCAGTCCGTGCCCAAAGAAAAAGCCCGCAGATCACTGGGATCTGCGGGCTTCTCTGAAAATGGTGGAGCCAAGGAGGATCGAACTCCTGACCTCGTCATTGCGAACGACGCGCTCTCCCAGCTGAGCTATGGCCCCACGGCGAAGCCAGTGTAGCGCCGCCGCCGGGGGCTTGCCAAGCCGCGTGGGCGGCAGTCGTGGCAGGCTGGGCGCCTTGACTGCCGGAAGACGCCCCATGACCGACTACCGTCCCATCGCGTGCGACCTGCACGACGTACTGGAAATCGCCTGCCTGCACCGCGCCCTGCTGCAGGTGGAACTGACCGATGGCCGCACCTTCGTGGCCCGCGCGCGGACCACACTGAGCACGCCTGGCAAAGAGGAATTCCTGCTGCTGGACGCCGATGACGGCGAGCAGCGCATCCGCCTGGACCATCTGCTGGCGGTGACCATGCTGGGCGCAGACGGCCTGCGCGGACCGCGTACCGTGCTGGCCGTGTCGGGCCCCAATGAAGCTGAACGGGGTTTGTGAATCAAGGGCTTGGCGCTGTCAATAACCTGAAGCGGCTAAGCCGGGTGGCGTAAAGAGGACCAGAACGGTGCCGTTAAGAGGGTGCGCCTCGCGCGCTCCCTTCCACGGATATTCCCCCTGATGATGACCCCGGCTGCATCCCGATTCTCCGCCTCGCCGCCGAAGCGGACCCTGACCATCGCAACCCGCCTGGCGCTGCTGATGGTGGCGATCACCACCGTGGCCTTCGCCGCGCTGGCGATCCTGATCTACCGCGATACCGCGGACAGCTACCAGCAGCGCGTGGTTGCAGGCCTGGATACCAGCACGGTGCTGATGCGCGATTCGGTGCAGCTGTATGACCGCAGCCTGGGCGAAAGCACCCAGCGCATCGCCGGTACCTTCCGCGCGATGCTGCCGCAGGGCGAGGCGCTGGCCGATGCCACCGCGCCCATCGACGTGGCCGGCCGCAGTGCGCCGTCCCTGCGCCTGGGCACGCAGGTGATCGGCCCGGCATCGACCGAGGTTGATCGCTTCGCCGAGGCGACCGGCGGTGTTGCCACCGTGTTCGTGCGTGACGGCGAAGACTTCGTCCGCGTGGCGACTTCGTTGCGCAACGCGCAGGGCGAACGCGCGCTGGGCACCGTGCTGGACCACGCCAACCCGGCCTATGCGCGGGTGCGCGCGGGGCAGGGCTACACGGGGCCGGCACACCTGTTCGGCACCGATTACATGACCCACTACATGCCGATCCCGGCGGCCGATGGCAGCGTGGCTGGCATCGCGTTCGTCGGGCAGGACTACTCGCAGGGCCTGGCCGCGCTGAAGACGCGCCTGCGCGAGGCGACGCTGGGCCGCGAGGGCCGCTTCATCGTGGTCGACACGCGCCAGGGCAAGGACCATGGCCGCGTGCTGGCCGCCGCCGATGGCGAAGGTGGCCTGCTGCAGGAACGCGTTGCCGCGGCGGATCTGCCGGCTTTGCGGGCGCTGCTGGATGGCCGCAGCACGCAGGCGCGTCTGCATCTGCGCCCGGCCGATGGTGGCGCCGAGCAGGCCTGGTTCGCGGCGGCGCAGCGCTACGGCGCCTGGCAATGGCTGGTGATCGGCCTGGAGCCGGAATCGGTGCTGGCACAGGTGCTGAATGGCCTGATGCTGCGCATCGCGCTGATTTCCGTGCTGGCGCTGACCACCGTGGTCGTGCTGATCGTGCTGGTGGTGCGGCGCCTGCTGGGTCGTCCGCTGGCCGCAGCGGCGCAGGTCGCCCGCGATGTGGCCAGCGGGCGCCTGGACCGCGAAATCGACAGCAGCCGCGATGACGAGGTCGGTCGTCTGCTGGGGTCGTTGCAGCAGATGCGCGCCAAGCTGCGCGAGATCCTGCAGGCGCAGGCCACCATGAGCGAACGCCATGCGGCGGGCGCGGTCAGCCACCGGATCGACGAGCAGGCCTTCGAGGGTGAGTTCCGCGCCATGGTGGCCGGCACCAACGCGCTGGTGGCGGCGCACCTGCAGACCCAGCAGCGCATGGTGGCCCTGGTCCAGCGCTACGCCGAAGGCGATCTGCAGCAGACCATGGACGTACTGCCCGGCGAACAGGCGGCGATCACGCAGGCGCTGAACGGCGTGCGCGGCAAGCTGCAGGGCATCAACGGCGAGATCAAGCGCCTGGTTGCGGCGGCGGCGAGCGGTGATTTCAGCGTGCGCGGCGATGCGCAGGCCTTCGCCAATGACTTCCAGCAGATGGTGCAGGGCCTGAACAGCGTGATGGCTACTGCCGATGACAACCTGCTGGCGCTGTCGGGCCTGCTGCGCAACCTGGCCGAAGGTGACCTGCGGCACCGCATCGACGGGCAGTCGCAGGGGGTGTTCGCGCGCATGCGCGAGGATGCCAATGCAACGGTGGGCGCCCTGGCCGGCATCGTCGGCCGCATCCAGCAGGCCGCCGCTGCGGTCAGCACGGCCGCTGCGGAAATCGCTGCCGGCAACGATGATCTGTCCCGCCGTACCGAACAGCAGGCTGCCAACCTGGAAGAGTCTGCCGCCTCGATCGAGGAAATGACCTCGGCCGTGCGGCAGAACGCCGACCACGCACGCCGCGCGGACCGCCTGGCGACCGAGGCGGCGCAGGTGGCCGGGCGCGGGGGCGCGGCCATGGCCGCGATGGAAGCGACGATGGGCCAGATCGATGCGGCCTCGCGGCGCATCGCCGAGATCATCACGGTGATCGATGGCATCGCCTTCCAGACCAACATCCTGGCCCTGAATGCCGCCGTCGAAGCGGCACGCGCCGGTGAGGACGGCCGCGGCTTCGCGGTGGTCGCCAGCGAGGTGCGCGCACTGGCACAGCGCTCGACGCTGGCGGCGGCGGAGATCAAGGGGCTGATCGAAGAATCGGTGGCCCGCGTGGCCGAAGGCAACGTACTGGCCGGCGATGCCGGGCGCACCATCCAGAACGTGGTTGCCTCGGTGACCGAACTGGGCGGGCTGGTGGGCGAGATCGCCCATGCCTGCCAGGAACAGGCGGCGGGCATCGAACTGGTCAACCAGAGCATCGTGCAGATGGATGGCGTGACCCAGCAGAACGCCGCGCTGGTGGAAGAGGCGTCCGCTTCGGCCCGTTCCATGAGCGAACAGGCCCACGCGTTGCAGGACGCCGCCGGCCGTTTCGTGCTGCAGCGGCGCCCGACACTGGCCACGGCGTAAGGGAAGGTGGGGCCGGAAGGCGGTGGCGCAGGCTGCCGCCTTCCATCGGTGCACTTTGCCGCAGCGGGCGGGACGCGGACTGCGACGGGATGCGCAACGAAATCGTAACAATTCGGGCGATAATGGGCGCTTGCGCAGTGGTTCCCCCTCTACCGCCCGGCTTGCGCAGGCCGCCCGGACGTCTCCCAAGAGCTTTCGATGCCTTCCCATATCGCTTCCCGTCGTTCGACGGGCATGTCGTCTTCCTCGCTTTCCTTCCGCCGCCACCCGCTGGCTCTGGCCTGTGCCGGCCTGGCCCTGGCCGCCAGCTTCGGCGCCGCCGCGCAGGACAGCGCACCGACCCCGACCGGCCTGGACACGATCACCGTGACCGCCGAACACCGCGAGCAGAACCTGCAGGAAGTGCCGGTGTCGGTGGGCGTGGTGCAGGGCGAGCGCATGCGTGATTTCACCGCTGGCGGCGATGACACCCTGCTGGCGCTGTCCGGCCGCGTGCCCAGCCTGTATGCGGAAACCACCACTGGCCGCATCTTCCCGCGCTTCTATATCCGCGGCCTGGGCAACATCGATTTCTACCTGGGTGCCTCGCAGCCGGTGTCGATCATCCAGGACGACGTGGTGCTGGAACACGTGGTGCTGAAGTCCAACCCGGTCTACGACGTGGACCAGGTGGAAGTGCTGCGCGGCCCGCAGGGCTCGCTGTTCGGCCGCAACACCACCGCCGGCATCGTCAAGTTCGACACCCTGAAGCCGACCGATGAGTACACCGGCCGGGTCAGCGCCAGCTACGCCACCTACAACAGCGTGTCGGTCGATGGCGGCTTCGGTGGCCCGATCAATGACATCGCCTCGTTCCGCGTGTCGGCGCTGTACCAGCACCGCGATGATTACGTGGACAACACCTACCGTGGCCCCAGCGCCGACGGCACGGTCAGCCCGAAGAAGAACGCCATGGGCGGCTTCGATGACCGCAACGTGCGTGCGCAGCTGCTGCTCAAGCCCAGCGACCAGTTCTCGATCCTGGCTTCGGCCCACGCCCGCGATTACGACGGCACCTCGACCCTGTTCCTGCGCGGTGCGCTGACCAAGGGCTCGAACCAGACCGACGTGCCGCGCGACAAGGTGGCCTACGACGAAGCCGACAACAACCCGCAGGCCTACAAGACCTACGGCGGTTCGGTGAAGGCGATCTACGATTTCGGCGCGGTCGATTTCACCTCCATCACCGCCTACGAAACCACCTCCGGCTACAGCCGTGGCGATACCGACGGTGGCGCCGCGGCGGACTTCCCGTTCAATGGCGTGGCCAATGGCTACGGTCAGTCGATGGGGCAGATCCGTGACCTGGACCAGTGGACCCAGGAATTCCGCCTGGCCAGCCACGATGACAGCGCCCTGCAGTGGCAGGCCGGTGCGTTCTACTTCAACGGCAGCGATACCACCGATTTCTACCAGCGCGGCTGGTTCCTGCAGGGCGCGGCGCGCAACCCGAACAACTGGGTGCGCCTGCGCAACAAGAACACCTCGTGGGCCGGTTTCGGCCAGCTCAGCTACGCCTTCACCGACAAGTTCAGCGTGACCGCCGGCCTGCGCCAGACCCGCGACGAGAAGCACACGCGCCTGCTGAAGACCGCCGACACCGCCGCCGGCGTGGTGACCTACAAGGGCCGTACGGATGTGAAGATGTCCGACACCACCCCGAGCTGGGACGTCAGCGCGATGTACCAGTTCAACCCGAACGTGAGCGTCTACGCCAAGGTTGCACGTGGCTTCCGCGGCCCGACCATCCAGGGCCGTTCGGCCGTGTTCAACGCTGATTTCACCACCGCCGACTCGGAGACCATCCTGTCCTGGGAAGCCGGCGTGAAGAGCAGCCTGTGGGACAACCGCCTGCGCCTGAATGCCACCGCGTTCACCTACACGGTCAACGACATCCAGCTCAACGGCAACGATTCGGACGGCAACGGCGTGTTGTTCAACGCCGACAAGGCCAAGGCCTACGGCTTCGAAGCGGACATGGAACTGCGCCCGGTTCCGAACCTGACCCTGAGCGCCGGTGTCAGCCTGCTGCACAGCGAGATCCAGGACAAGCGCGTGTATGCGCAGGTCTGCGGCCTGAACGGCCAGGTGGTGTGTACGGTGAACGACCCGACCATCAAGGTCGGCGCCAACACCTTCGCCCAGATCGATGGCAACCCGCTGCCGAACGCGCCGAAGTACAACATCAACTTCGCCGCGCGTTACGACATGCCGGTCAGCGACGCGGGCACGATGTTCGTGTCCACCGACTGGAACAAGCAGGGCTACACCAGCTTCGTGCTGTATGACAGCCAGGAGTTCAACTCCAAGGGTGATTTCGAAGGTGGCCTGAAGCTGGGTTACTCCGGCAACTACGGTGCCTACGAAGTGGCGCTGTTCGCGCGCAACATCACCAACGAAAAGAACCTGAAGGGTGTGATCGAAAACTACATGGCCGCGGTCTACAACGAACCGCGCACCGTGGGTGTTTCGTTGAACATGAACTGGTAAGGCCTGCTTGATCGGTTAACGAGAACGGCGCTCTTCGGAGCGCCGTTTTTCGTTGGGAAGGCCTGGCAAGCCGCCGCTGCATGCTAGGCTGCCGCGCTGTGTTGAACGGACCTCGACCATGATCCAGACGCTGTACCAGCAGTACGCCGATGCTCGCGCCGCCGAGACCCTGATTGAACAATGCCGGGCGCAGGTAGTGCGCTGGCGTTGGGCCAGCGGTGACATGGCGCACGACGCGCCGTTCATGGCCGAAAAGTATGGCGTGCGCCGCAGTCGCTGGCTGGACGATGCCAAGGCGGACCCGGATGCGCACGTGCACCATGGGTTCGACGCGCAGGACCGCATCGTGATTGCTGTGGCCGACAACGGGGCGAGTACCACCGTGTGGCTGCATGGCAACGAGCAGCGGCACAGCCTGAGCTTCTACCGCGGTGGGCGCATTGCCTCGGCCCGCGCGTGGCATGAACCCCGCGGGCGCCTGCAGAACACTGAGCTGACCGTTGGCCATCGCGGCCATGACAGCGCCTACCACTGGGACGGCGAAGTGCTGCTGCGCGTGGTGGTGCGCAACTGGGAGGACGGGCGCCCGACCTGGTGGTGCCAGGATTTCTACAGCTACGATGAGGCCGGCGTCCTGGACCGCATCGAACTGCAGTATCTGCATGAGGACGGCACACCCACCGGCAGCCAGCGGCTGCAGTACCAGCGCCCGCGCCGCGGCGAAACCTTGGCCGCCGCCGCTGCCGATGTGGAGCCCCGGCTGATGCAGGCCATCGCCACGCAGTTGCCGCTGATTCCTCGCGACGAGCCGCTGTATTGCCTGCTGCTGTGCTTCACCGATGGCGATTTCAGTTCGGCCTGGCCACCGTTCATCACCTGGGGGCGCCAGTCCTACCGGCAGGCGGTGCTTGAACGCGGTGAGGACGTTGCCTACTACCTGTGGGCACCGGACGAGATGCGTGCCGGCCAGCGCGACGAGGATGAGTGCTGGTTCGACGATCCGGCCCTGCTGGACGCGTGCAAGCGCCATGGCCGGTTGATGGAGCTGCGTGGCAGTACCACCTCGGCAATGCGCTTGCTCACGCGGGTGGCGGCGTGGCTGGATGCGCCGGAACAGCGCGCCGTGCTGCACACCACCGACGACTTCGTGGTGGCGGTGGCCGACAACACCGGCGCGGTGGACCCGCTGCCGGCGATGCGCAAGGCGATTGGTGCGCAGCGCTGGGCGCGCCTGAAGGCGGCCGGCTACGTGTGATGCGGTGTGCCGCGCCGGTCAGGCGCGGCGGCGTGTCATGCAGGCAGCAGGGCCTGCAGGCGGGCTTCCAGTTCCTGCTGGCGCCAGCCGGCCAGCGCAGCCGGCCACTGGCGACGTTCCAGATAACTTTCCAGGTGCTTGCGCGAGGCCAGCACGCCATCGGCCAGACCCAGCTCGCGGCTGCGTTCGGCCACCGCATCCTGCAGCTTCTTGATGGTCTTCTTGTCCGCGTCGGTGGCCTGCACGGCCAGCGGTGCTTCGGCCTCATCGGGCAGCGGCGTTTCCAGCGCCTGCCAGACGGCGGCGGTCAGCTTGCGCGGCGCTTTCGGGAACTGCTCGAACAGCTTGCCCAGCGCGGCCAGGTCGGCAGGCGGCGTGCGTGCCAGGGTGGCGGCCAGTTCGTTGTCCAGGATCCAGCTGCGCGGGCGGTCGCTGCTGCGGGCCTGTACGTCGCGCCAGCGCAGCAGACGCAGCAGGCGGCGCTGCGCGGCCGCATCGAGGAACTGTGCCGCGCGCATGCCCAGGTGCGGCCAACGGTCTTCATCGTTGGCAACGTTGGCCAGCAGGCGTTCGGCATCGTCCTGCAGCCACTGGCGGCGGCCCAGCGCCTGCAGCTTGGCTTCGATCGCATCGTGCAGGGCAAACAGATGCTCGACATCGTCAGCGGCATACTGCAACTGCGATTCAGACAGAGGGCGGCGCATCCAGTCCGAGCGCGTTTCACCCTTGGCCAGGGTTACCCCGGTGATTTCCTGCACCAGCTTCTGGTAGCCCATGCCACCGCCGATACCGGCCAGCGCCGCGCCGATCTGGGTGTCGAACAAGGGCCGGGGCAGCACGCCGCAGGTCCACTTGAAGGCCACCAGGTCTTCGCTGGCGCTGTGCATGACCTTGATGATCGATTCATCGGTCAGCCACGGCGCCAGCGCTTCGGGCATGCCGGGAATCAGCGGATCGATCAACAGGATGTCGTTGCCCACGGCCATCTGCACCAGGGCCAGCTGCGGCCAGAAGGTGCGTTCGCGGATGAATTCGGTGTCCAGGCCGATACGGGCCGGGCGCTGCTGGCGGTAGGCGTCCAGCTCGGCGGGGGTGGTGATCCAGATTGCCACGGGTGGGGGCCTGCTACTCGGGTTTGCTCAGGCAGGGGAGAATAGCCTAACGTCGGTGCGCACCCGTACCGAAGGAGCCTCCGTTTGCGTTTTGCCCTGCCGATTGCGCTGTGTACCGCCCTGGGCCTGGCCCTGGCCGCGTGTACGCCGTCGCCACCTGCAAGCCCGTCGGCCGGCGAACCGGAACGGCCGCGGCCCAAGGTGGACGACACGGCTGTTGCGGCGGCGAAGGGCACGGTGACCATTGCCGGCGAGGATGCCAGCGAGGACGTGCAGCGCTGGACCCCGGTACGGGTGGATCGGCAGGGGCGAACGCTGGCGCAGCTGCGCCGTGCCGCCGAGCAGGCGTTCAGCGACGGGCGGCTGTACGAGGACGGCGAGGCGGCCATTCCGCTGTGGCTGGCGGTGCAGGAAGAAGCCCCGGACGACCGCGCGGCCCGCGCCGGCCTGCAGCGTGCTCGGCAGCGCCTGCAGCAGCAGGCCGACGCCCTGCTGGCGCGGCCGCTGCAGCAGCGCGAGGCACTGGCCGAGGCAGGGCGGCAGGCGCTGGTGCTGCTGACCCTGGCACCCAATGACCCGAAGGTACGCGCGCTGCAGAGCCGGGTGGAGACCGCCCAGCGTGTGGTGGCCTACAACCGCTCGGGCGAGGACGATCTGCGCGCCGGCCGGGTGGGCGAGGACGGTGACGGGGCCATTCCGGCCTTCCGCGAGGCGCTGGCGCTGGATGCCAACAACCGCCGTGCCCGACAGGGCCTGGCCGCCGCCGAAAGCGCGCTGATCCGGCGTGCCGAAGACGCCGCGCGCAGCCGTGATTTTGCTTCCGCCGGGGCCTGGCTGGCCGAAGCCAGCAAGGTGCGGGATTCGTCGCCGACCATCGCCGATGCCTTCGAGCGCATCGAGCAGATCCGCGCCGCGACCCTGGTGCAGTTGCGTGACGGCGGGCTGCGCGACCTGGAAACGCCGCAGGGCCTGAAGCCGGCCCGCGAAAAGCTGGCCGAGGCCTTGCGCATCGCCTTGCCGGGCGATGCCGTGGTCGCGCAGTTGCGCGAACGCATCGACCTGGCCACCCACTACGGCAGTTTCCGCCCCGGGCAGGTGTTCAGCGACCCCCTGCGGGATGGCGGGCGGGGGCCGCAGATGATCGTGGTGCCGCATGGCGGCTTCCAGATGGGCGCCGGTGACACCGAGCCGGGCGCCAGCGACGCCGAGCGACCGTCACACTATGTGCGGTTTGAACGTGGCTTTGCCATGGCGATCACTGAAGTGACCGTCGCCGATTTCGAGCGTTTCGTGAAGGCCACCAACGCGCGCCCGCGTGCGACCCGTCGCGGCCACTCGGTGGTGTATGACGAGCGCAGCGGCAACTTCATCCGCCGCAGCGGCGTGGACTGGCGCTCGGACTACGATGGCAGTCGCGCGATGGGCAATTCGCCGGTGATGCACGTGAGCGTGCGCGATGCGGAAAACTACGCCAGCTGGCTGTCCGAGCAGACCGGCCGCGCCTACCGCCTGCCCAGCGAAGCCGAGTTCGAGTACGCCCTGCGGGCCGGCGGCAGTGGCCGCTACCCTTGGGGGGATGCTGGGCTGCCGCCTGCCGGCAGTGGCAACTACACCGGCAGCCAGGATGTTTCCCCTTCAGGCCGGCACTGGCACAACGCCTTCGTGGGCTATGGCGATGGCTGGTGGGGGCCGGCGCTGGTGGGTAGCTTCCAGGCCAATGCCTTCGGCCTGCACGACATGGGCGGCAACCTGAGCGAATGGGTGGCCGATTGCTGGCATTCCAGCTATCGCCGCGCGCCGTCCGATGGCGTGGCTTGGTACAACCCGGGCTGCCGTGCGCGGGTGATCCGTGGCGGCAACTGGGCCAACGCGCCCGAGCAGACCCGTGCGGCGTGGCGGCAATCCCAGGATTCGGACACCACCAACGCCCGCATCGGCTTCCGCCTGGTGCGCGGCATCTGATGCGCCTGTTTCACCCCGCGCAGGCGGCGTGGCACTAAGATTGCAGCGTGCCCGCCGGCCGGCGGGGTCCGCCGGAAGACCTGCCGATGCGCAACGATCCCTTCTCCCGCTCGCCGCAACAGGGCTCGCCACGGCGCGGCCTGTTCGGCAACATCCGCTGGTGGGTACTGCTGCTGGCTGCCGGCTATGCAGCGTACTACTGGTTTTCCAACCGCACCGTGGACCCGTACACCGGCGAGAAGGTGCTGATCGACAGCAGCCTGGATGCCAGCGAAGAACGTGCGTTGGGCTTGCAGGCCTACCAGCAGATCCTGGCGCAGGAGCGTCCGCTGGACCCCAACGCGCAGATCTCGCGCGATATCCGCGCCATCGCCCAGCGCCTGATCGCCAAGGTGGACGTGGTGGAAACCGCGCTGGCGCAGGAACACGGGTTGCAGCCGGGGCACTTCTCCCGCGATTTCGAGTGGGAAGTGAACGTCATTCCCAGTGACCAGGCCAACGCCTTCTGTCTGCCCGGCGGCAAGATGGCCGTGTACACCGGGCTGGTACCGGTGGCGCGCACGACCGATGCCATGGCGGTGGTGATGGGGCACGAGATCGCCCATGCGCTGCTGCGCCATGGTGCACAGCGCATGGCCCAGCAGAAGCTGACCCAGATCGGGCAGATGGCCGGTGCGGCCAGCGGCATGGATGCGCAGCAGCAACAGATGATGATGTCGGCGATGGGCTATGGCTATCTCTTGCCGTACGCTCGCAGCCACGAAACGCAGGCCGATGAAGTGGGGCTGATGCTGGCGGCGGCGGCGTGCTTTGACCCGCGCGAGGCGATTCCGCTGTGGCAGCGCATGGGGCAGGCCAGTGGTGGCCAGTCGCCGCCGGAGTTTTCGTCGACCCATCCCAATCCCGGCACCCGCATCCAGAACCTGCAGGCGCTGATGCCCAAGGCCCTCGAGTACCGGCAGAAATTCTGCGAGCAGGCCCGGTAGGGGGTGTTCGGCAGGGCTTGCAGCCCTGCACCTGCTGGAAGCCAGGGCAACGGCAACGTCAAAGGCGGGTTTCCTGGGGATGGCGGGGTGGTGTTCTGCTCTGGTAGGTGTCGACCAAGGTCGACACAGTAGATCCACGCCACGCGTGGATGATTCATTCGACATCTGACAGACGTGTCGACCAAGGTCGACACCTACACACAGCCGCCTTCGACACGGCGTTCTGCTCTGGTAGGTGTCGACCTTGGTCGACACAGTAGATCCACGCCATGCGTGGATGAATCATTCGACATCTGACAGACGTGTCGACCAAGGTCGACACCTACCCACAGCCGCCTTTGACACGGTGTTCTGCTCTGGTAGGTGTCGACCTTGGTCGACACAGTAGATCCACGCCATGCGTGGATGAATCTGTCAGATATCCAAAAGAATTCTGGGGTCAGAGCCCGTTGCTACGCAACGGGATCCGACCCCATGCCATTCCGACAGATCGCGGGAATCTGTCAGAGGTGGGGCGGTGTCGGATTGCGGGGTGTCAGCCGCATGGATGCGGCTGCCAAGCCTACACGGACGTACTTGCGGCGTCCCCGCAATCCGACACCGCCCCGCCATCCCACGGAATGCAGGCTCTAGACGTTGACGTTGACGTTGCCGTTGCTTCAGTCGAGCATGGCTCGACTCTACAGGGGTGCAGGGCGCAGCCCTGCCGGACAACCCCTCACTTGACCTGTACGTCGATCACGCCGTCGCCCACGCGGGCCTGCAGCGCATCGCCCGGCTGCACCTGGTCGACCTGCCGCACCAGCGCGCCGTCGTCAGCACGGGTCAGGATGCTGTAGCCACGCGCCACGGTGGCCAGCGGACTGACCGCCTCAAGTGATCGGGCCAGCCCGCGCAGGCGCAGGGCATCGCGTTCCAGCAGCCGCTGCAATGCGGCCTGCGGACGCCCGCGCAATACGAGCAGGCGCCGCTGCATCTCGTCCAGCTGGCGCTGCGGATGGTGCGCGCGCAGCACGGCCGCGGCATGGCGCAGGCGCGCCGCACGACGCTCCTGCTGTTGATTGAACGCGGCATGCAGGCGTCGGCCCAGGTCCACCTGGCGGCGGCGCAGCAGGTCCAGTCGCGCCTGCGGGCTCTGCGCGTTCAGACGCAACAGCGCACGGTCGGCGCGCTGCATCGCCTGCTGCATCGTATGCCGCTGCAGCTGCACCATGCGCGCCGCGCTGCGGCGCAGGCGCAGGGCCAGTTCGCGCTGGTCCGGCACCAGCAGCTCGGCGGCCACCGACGGGGTGGGTGCGCGCAGATCGGCGGCGAAATCGCTGAGGCTGAAGTCGGTCTCGTGGCCGACGGCCGAGACCACCGGCGTGCCGCTGGCAGCGATCGCGCGGGCCAGCGCCTCGTCGTTGAAGGCCCACAGGTCTTCCAGTGAACCACCACCACGGGTCAGCAGGATCACATCGTAGCGGCCGCTGGCATCGGCGGCCTGCAGCAACCGGGTGATCTGCGCGGCAGCACTGCCGCCCTGTACCAGGGTCGGCAGCAGATCCACTTCCAGCAGCGGGAAGCGCCGCGCCAGCACACTCAGCACGTCGCGCACGGCGGCACCGGTGGGTGAGGTGATCACCGCCAGGCGTTGCACGTGCGCGGGCATGGGCCGCTTGCGCGCGGGGTCGAACAGCCCCTCGGCCTGCAGCCGTGCCTTCAGTTCCTCGAACGCGCGGCGCAGGGCGCCTTCGCCGGCCTCTTCCATATGGTCGAGCACCATCTGGTACTCACCGCGCGCGTCATACAGCGTCACCTTGCCGCGTACCAGCACGCGCATGCCCTCGCGTGGCACGAACTTCAGGTACTGCGCCTTCATCCGGAACATGGCAGCCCGCAGCTGCGCGCGTGCATCCTTCAGGGTGAAGTACAGGTGCCCGGAGGCGGGACGGGCCACGCTGCCCAGTTCTGCCTCCACCCAGATGGCCGGGAAGCTGCCTTCCAGCAGATCGCGGGCCAGCGTGTTGAGCTGGCTGGGGGTGAGGATGTCGTTGTTGCGAGATTGCATGGATGCGGCGCGTGGCGGGTGGAACGGGGGCTCAGGATCGCACGTCAGGCTGCGCCGTGCTGGGCCAGGGCCCACTGCACGTGCTCGCGCACCACGGGCGAGGGATCGTTGGCGCGGGTATGCAGTGCGGCCAGTGCCTCGGCCGATGCCGGCGCATTGCCCAGCGCCACGGCAATATTGCGCAGCCAGCGTTCATGGCCGCTGCGGCGGATCGGGCTGCCCTCGGTACGGCGCAGGAACTCCGCTTCGTCCCACGCGAACAGCTGGTCCAGGCGCGCGGTATCCAGGTTGTTGCGCACGCGGAAATCGGCTTCGTCGGTGCGCTTGGCGAACTTGTTCCAGGGGCAGACCAGCTGGCAGTCATCGCAGCCATAGATGCGGTTGCCGATCAGCGGCCGCATGTCTTCGGGAATGGCGCCGTCGTGCTCGATGGTCAGGTAGGAAATGCAGCGACGTGCATCCAGTCGATGCGGCGCGGTGATGGCCTGGGTGGGGCACACGTCGATGCAGCGCGTGCAGGTACCGCAGTGCGCCGTGGCCGCTGCGTCGATCGGCAGCGGAATGTCGATGTAGATTTCGCCGATGAAGAACCACGAGCCGCCATGGCGATCGATCAGACAGGTGTGCTTGCCGATCCAGCCCAGCCCGGCGTTGCGCGCCAGCGCACGTTCCAGCACCGGTGCGGAATCGACGAAGACGCGGTAGCCCAGCGGCGCCACTTCATCGTTGATCTGGGTGGCCAGCTTCTGCAGCCGGTTGCGCATCAGCTTGTGGTAATCGCGGCCCAGCGCGTAGCGCGCCACGTAGGCGCGGCCGGGGTCGGCCAGGGTCGCCCAGGCTTCGGTGTCGTCCTTGTGGCTGTAATCCATGCCCACCGAAATCACCCGCACGGTGCCGGGCAGCAGTTCAGCGGGGCGGGCGCGCAGCGTGCCGTGGCGGGCCATCCAGTCCATGGTGCCGTACAGGCCCTGGCCCAGCCAATCGGCCAGGTGCGCTTCATCCTCGCCCAGCTCGATGCCGGCAATGCCGCAGCGCTGGAAGCCGTGCGCGCGCGCCAGATCGCGGATGCGCTGCACGGCCAGGGCCGGATCGAGGGGGGCAGGGGCAGGGGACATGCGCACCAGTATAAAATCTCCGCATGGCCAACCTTGCCGATCTGTTCGATTCCGCTGCCGCGCGTGCGCTCGATGCGCAGGCGTCGGCGCTCGCCGGCGATGGCGGCTGGGAGCTGATGGCCCAGGCCGGGCTGGCCGCCTGGCAGCGCCTGTTGCGGCACTGGCCGCAGGCGCTGCATGTGGGCGTGGTGGTGGGCAGTGGCAACAATGGCGGCGATGGCTTGGTGCTGGCCCGCCATGCGCAGCTGGCCGGGCGCCGGGTGAGCGTGCTGACCCAGCCGGGCAGACCGCCGGGCACCCTGCTGGCTCGCCGCGCCGCATCGGATTTCAAGTCCGTCGGGGGCGCCATGGCCGAGTTCAACGGAACGTTGCCTGACGCCGATATCTGGGTCGATGCCCTGTTCGGCCTGGGCTTTGACCGTGCGCCGGAAGGCGTGGCCAAGGCGCTGATCGACGCGTTGAACGCGCAGGGCTCACCGGTGCTGGCACTGGATGTGCCCAGCGGCGTGGACGCCGACCGTGGCAGCGTGCCCGGTGTCGCGGTGCATGCCGCGCTGACGCTGCAGTTCATCGTGCCGCACCGCGGTCTGTATACCGGCAGCGCATTGGAGCATGTGGGCGAACACGCCCTGGCGGCGCTGCAGTTGCCCAAGGCGGCCTGGCAGGGCGTGGAAGCGGCCGCTGAATGTTGGACGGCTGATCGCCTGGCGGCGCTGCTGCCGCCGCGGCGGGCCAACACACACAAGGGGGATTCGGGCCACGTCCTGTGCGTGGGCGGCAACCATGGCAGTGGCGGCGCCATCGCCCTGGCCGCCGAAGCCGCCCTGCGCGCGGGTGCGGGCTTGTTGAGCATCGGCACCCGTCGCGATCACGTGGGCCCGTTGCTGGCCCGCCTGCCCGAAGCCATGGCCCATGCGCTGGAAGACGGTGACGCGCTGCCGGCGCTGCTGGGCCGGGCCGGCGTGGTGGCGATCGGTCCGGGCCTGGGCCAGGACGACTGGGCGCGCGCGCTGTTTGCGCGGGTAACGGCCGGCGGCAAGCCGCTGGTGATCGACGCTGATGCCCTGAACCTGCTGGCCCAGGACCCGCACAGCATTGCCGACGCCATCCTGACCCCGCACCCCGGCGAGGCAGCCCGCCTGCTGGAGACCACTACCGCGGCCATCCAGGTCGACCGTGCCGGCAGTGCGCAGGCCCTGGCGCAGCGTTATCACGCCGTGGTGGTGCTGAAGGGCGCCGGCAGCATTGTTGCTGCGCCGGGGCAGACGCCGCGCCTGATCGCCGCGGGCAACCCCGGCATGGCCGTGGGTGGCATGGGCGACCTGCTGACCGGCATCATTGCCAGCCTGCGCGCGCAGGGGCTGTGCGCCTTCGACGCGGCGGCGGCCGGTGCGCTCCTGCATGCCCTGGCCGGCGATGCCGCGGCGGCCGATGGTGCGCGCGGCCTGCTTCCTACTGATCTGCTGGCGCCCCTGCGGCGGCTGGCCAACCCGGAACACCCCCGATGACTGAATTCTTCCTGGCCGATCCCGAGGCCACCGACCTGCTGGGCCAGTGGCTGGCCGCGACCCGTCCGCCGCAGGCGGTGGTTGAACTACGTGGCGACCTGGGGGCGGGCAAATCCACCACCGCTCGCGCGCTGCTGCGTGCACTGGGCGTGCAGGGGGCCATCCGCAGCCCGACCTACACCCTGGTCGAGCGCTATCCGCTGGCCAGCGGTGGCGAGGCCTGGCACCTGGACCTGTATCGCATCGGCCAGGCCGGCGAGCTGGATTTCCTGGGATTGGACGAGGGCAGTGCGGTGCTGTGGCTGGTGGAATGGCCCGAGCGCGGCGCTGGTGCGCTGCCGCCGACTGACCTGGTGGTGGCGCTGGAAATCGAAGGCCATGGCCGGCGCGTCCGTCTCACCGGCGTCAGCGACGCAGGCCGGGAGTGGCTGGATCGGCTTCCCGATGGGGGCGACTTGCAGGCCATTTCTGTCGCCTGACGAGAACAAACATCGGCAGGTTACGGATTATTAAGGAAAAAGGTGTTGCATTCCGTTCAGCGCGGTGATTGAATCCTGAGCCATGCGCCTGGGGAACCGTCTCATCGCCATCTGTGCCGCCGTCGGACTGGGTCTGACGAGCGCGGCTGCGTGGGCGGGCGAGGTTCGCCAGGTGGTGCTGAACACCGGTTCGACCGGCACCCGTGCCGAGATCGCCCTGGTTGGCAGTGGCGGCTACAAGACCCTGTCGCTGTCCTCGCCGAACCGGCTGGTGGTCGATTTCCCCGACTCCAGCGCGGTGCGCAACCTGAAGATGCCGGCCGCACAGGGCGTGGTTACGGCCGTGCGTACCGGCCAGCCGGTGCCCGGTACCTTCCGCGTGGTCTTCGACCTGGCCGAATCGGTCGCGCCGTTCCGCCCGCAGATGCAGCGCGAAGGCAATGAATCCAAGCTGGTGATCGAGTGGCCGGGTGACGGTGCCGCACCGGTTGTCAGTGCGCCGTCCGCGCAGGCTCCCGTTGCCAGCCCGGCGGCGGCGCCCACGCATGCAGCGCAGAGCGCGCAGACCCGCGGCGATGCGGCCCGCGCCACCGCGCTGCTGACCGCGCAGGTGCAGCAGCAGGCCAGCGCCAGTGCGGCGGCTCCGGTGGCACCGGCGCCCGCACCCACCACCACGCCGGCACAGGTCGCTGCAGCGGGCACCGTGGCCGCCAGTACACCGCCTGCCGGTTCCCCAGCCGCCATTCTGGCCGGGCAGCCGACCCGCGCCGTGGTCAGCACGCCGGCCGCACCGGCGCCGACGCCTGCAGCTCCCACCGAGGCGCCGCGCCCGGCCATGCCCAGCGATGCCTCGCGTATCCGCATGCAGCCCGGTATGCGCCAACTGGTGGTGGCGATCGACCCGGGGCACGGTGGCCAGGATCCGGGCGCGATCGGCCCGACCGGCAAGCGCGAAAAGGACGTGACCCTGGCGGTTGCGCGTGAACTGGCGCGCCAGGTCAACGCAACGCCGGGCCTGAAGGCCTTCCTGACCCGCGACAGCGACGTCTTCATCCCGCTGCCGATGCGTGCGCAGAAGGCGCGTGCGAACAAGGCCGACATCTTCATTTCGATTCACGCCGACGCGGCGGAGAACCGCTCGGCCACCGGTTCGTCGGTCTACGTGCTGTCCACCAAGGGCGCGTCCTCGCAGCGTGCGCGCTGGCTGGCAGACAAGGAAAACGCGGCCGACCTTGTCGGCGGCGTGCGCCTGCAGCAGACCGAAGGCACCCTGGCCAACGTGCTGCTGGACCTGGCCCAGAGTGGCTACATGAAGGCATCCGAAGACGCGGCCGGGCACGTGCTGGGCGGCCTGAAGCGGATCGGCAACAACCACAAGCCGAACATCGAGCGGGCCAACTTCGCGGTGCTGCGTACCTCGGACATGCCGGCCATGCTGGTGGAAACGGCCTTCATCTCCAACCCGGACGAAGAGCGCCGCCTGACCGACCCGGCGTACCAGCGCAAGGTTGCCGGCGCCGTGCTGGATGGCGTGCACACCTTCTTCAGCCGCCAGCCGCCGCCGGGCACGCTGTACGCCGCCCGCGCCCAGGCCGAGATCGACGCCGCCGCCACCATGGCCGGCGGCAGCAAGTAACCCGCGGTTTGCGCGACCGGTAGCGCCGGGCCGTGCCCGGCGGACGTGTGCCTCCGTTATCATCGCTGGATGAAGTCTGATGCTCATCCGCGCCCGATCCGGCCGTTGCCGGAAATCCTGATCAACCAGATCGCCGCCGGCGAAGTGGTCGAACGCCCTGCGTCGGTCGTGAAGGAACTTGTCGAGAACGCCATCGATGCCGGCGCCAGCCGCGTCGACATCGATCTGGAAGAGGGCGGCGTGCGCCTGATCCGCATCCGCGACAACGGCAGCGGCATCGCGCCGGAACAGTTGCCGCTGGCGGTATCGCGGCACGCCACCAGCAAGATCGCCGATCTGGACGATCTGGAATCGGTGGCCACGCTGGGCTTCCGCGGCGAAGCACTGCCGTCCATCGCCTCGGTCAGCCGCTTCACCCTGGCCTCGCGCCGCGCGCATGACGAACATGGTTCGGCGCTGCAGATCGAAGGCGGCAAGATCGGTGAAGTGACCCCGCGCGCGCATGCGCCGGGCACCACGGTGGAAGTGCGCGAACTGTTCTACAACGTGCCGGCACGACGCAAGTTCCTGCGCGCCGAGCGCACCGAACTGGGCCATATCGAAGAATGGCTGCGTTCGCTGGCGCTGGCACGGCCCGATGTCGAGCTGCGCGTGTCCCACAACGGCAAGGCATCGCGGCGCTACAAGCCGGGTGATCTGTACTCCGATACGCGGTTGGCGGAAACCCTGGGCGAGGATTTCGCCACCCAGGCGGTGCGCGTGGACCACAGCGGTGCCGGCCTGCGACTGCACGGCTGGATCGCGCAGCCGCATTATTCGCGGGCCAGCGCCGACCAGCAGTATCTGTACGTGAACGGCCGTTCGGTGCGCGACCGCAGCGTGGCGCATGCGGTGAAGATGGCCTACGGCGATGTGCTGTATCACGGCCGCCAGCCGGCGTATGTGCTGTTCCTGGAACTGGACCCGACCCGGGTGGACGTGAACGTGCATCCGGCCAAGCACGAGGTGCGCTTCCGTGATTCGCGGCTGGTGCACGATTTCGTCTACCGCACGCTGAAAGACGCGCTGGCCGATACCCGCGCCGGCGTGTCCGCGCAGGAGATCGGTGCCGGTGCGGCCCACCCCGTAGACCCCGCGGGTGGGCCGGTGCTGTCCAGTGCCGGGGCGTCGGGCTTTGGCCTGGTGCGCGGCCCCGCGCCCGGTTCGGGCGGTGGCGGTGGTGGTTTCTCCGGCTGGCGCCCGCAGCAGCCGCTGGGCCTGCAGGTGGCCGATGCGCCAGCCGCCTACGCCGCGCTGTATGCCGCACCCGGTGCGGGCGAGCGCAGCGGCGCGCTGCCGCCCATGCCCAGCGAGAACGGCCTGCCGGTAACCAGTGCCGATGCCGGCGTGCCGCCGCTGGGCTACGCCATCGCCCAGTTGCACGGCATCTACATCCTGGCCGAGAACGCCGAAGGCCTGATCGTGGTGGACATGCATGCCGCCCACGAGCGCATCGGCTACGAACGGCTGAAGAATGCGCACGACGGCATCGGCCTGCAGTCGCAGCCGTTGCTGGTGCCGATTACCCTGGCCGTGGGCGAGCGCGAGGCCGATACCGCTGAAACCGAAGCGGAAACGCTGGCCGCGCTGGGGTTTGAAGTGACCCGTGCCGGCCCGGGCGCGCTGCATGTGCGCAGCATTCCGGCACTGCTGGCCAATGCCGAGCCGGAGGGCCTGCTGCGCGACGTGCTGACCGATCTGCGTGAGCACGGCCAGAGCCGGCGCATTGCCAGTGCGCGTGACGAACTGCTGTCGACCATGGCCTGCCACGGCGCGGTGCGCGCCAACCGGCGCCTGACCGTGCCGGAAATGAACGCGCTGCTGCGCGACATGGAGATCACCGAGCGATCCGGCCAGTGCAACCACGGCCGGCCGACCTGGGCCCGTTTTTCGCTGGCGGAGATCGACCGCTGGTTCCTGCGCGGCCGCTGAGCCGCGCTACCTGGAGGGGAGCATCGATGCGTTACTGGGGAGCGGGCGGCCTGCTGGTCGCCCTGGCGCTGGCAGCCTGCAGTCCGGCCCCCGCGCCGGCGCCGGTTCAGGCCGAAGATCCGGCCTTTGCCGCGCAACAGCAGCAGTGGCGGGTGCAGCGCTACCAGGATCTGGTGCGGCCCGATGGCTGGACCGCGCTGGTGGGCCTGCACTGGCTGCAGAACAAGTCGCATTTCATCGGCAGCGGTGCCACCAGTGGCATCCGCCTGGCGGTGGGCCCGGCCAAGCTGGGCCTGCTACGCCGCGAAGGCAGCCAATGGTGGTTCACCCCCGAAGCCGGCACCGACGTGACCCATGAGGGTCAGCCGGTGCGGGGCCGCATCCGCATGGACACCGACAAGGACGCGCAGCCCACGTTGCTGGCCTTCGATGGCGGCAAGGGCCAGTTGAGCCTGATCCGCCGTGGCCCGCGTGACGCGCTGCGGGTGAAGCACGCCGATGCGGTGGCCCGGCGCGATTTCGCCGGCCTGCAGTACTGGCCGGGCGGTACCCAGTGGCAGGTACCGGCGCGGTTCATCGCCCACCCGGCCGGCAAGACCCTGCCCATCGTCGATATCACCGGCCTGACCACCGAGATGCCCAATGCAGGGGCGGTGGAGTTCGAGCGTGACGGACGGCAATGGCGCCTGGAAGCGATCGGTGAACCGGGCCAGCCGCTGTTCCTGATCTTCGCCGACCGCACCAGCGGCCATGGCAGCTATCCGGCCGGCCGCTACCTGGATACCGCCGCGCCCGCCGCGGACGGCAGCCTGACCCTGGACTTCAACCACGCCTACAACCCGCCCTGTGCCTTCACCGCCTTCGCGACCTGTCCGCTGTCGCCGCCGGAAAACCGGATGGACCTGCGCGTGGATGCGGGCGAGAAGGCCTACCACCTGCCCCCGGGAGAGGGCTGACCATGTCGATCAGAACCCTGTTGCGAAATGCTGCACTGTTGCTGGCCTGTGCCGTTGCGCCCCTGGCGGCCGCGCGCGGTGCGCCTGCCGAGAGCGGCGCCAGCAAGCCGCCGGTGCCGCTGCTGTGGAAGGTGACCGGCGCCGGTGATGCGCGGCTGTACCTGCTCGGCTCGTTCCACCTGCTCACTGCGCAGGACTATCCGTTGTCGGCCGATGTCGAGAAGGCCTTCGACGCCTCGCAGCGCGTGGTGTTCGAACTGTCACCGGAAGACATGCAATCGCCGCAGCTGGCCAGCCGCATGGTGCAGGCCGCCACCCGCACCGACGGCAGCGAGCTCAAGCGTGACCTGGACGAGGCGACCTGGCAGAAGCTGCAGGCGTTTGCGGCCAGCAACAATCTGCCGCTGGCGCAGTTGCAGGGCATGAAGGCCTGGTTCGTGGGCCTGACCATTTCGGTCGGGCAGATGCAGAAGATGGGCCTGGACCCGGCGCTGGGCCTGGACCGCCATTTCATGGAGCGCGCGCAGAAGACCGGGCGCAGGACCGCGGGCCTGGAAGACATCGATACCCAGATCAGCATGCTGGACGGCATGAGCGCCACCGAACAGCGGCAGATGCTGGCCGAGGCGCTGGACGAGGTGGCCAAGGGTGATGCGCAGGCGCGCCAGCTGCACGATGCCTGGCGCCGTGGCGATGAGCGCCTGCTGTGGAACAAGATGGCCGTGGAGATGCGCCAGCAGTACCCGCAGCTCTACCAGCGCATCAACACCGGCCGCAACGACGCCTGGGTGCCCAAGCTGGTGCCGTACCTGCAGGCCGGGCAGGGTGGCACCCTGGTGGTGGTGGGCGGGCTGCACCTGCTGGGCAGCGATGGCGTGGTGGAAAAGCTGAAGGCCAAGGGCTACAAGGTCGAGCGCGTGTGCACGGGGTGCAAGCGGTAGATCCACGCCACGCGTGGATGCCGCGGCAACGACGGCTGCAACAAAAACGGCGCGCCAGGGGCGCGCCGTTTTCGTTGCAGCCGATGGCCGGACTCAGCGCCGGGTCTTGCCGCCGGTGCCGGTGCTGGCACCGCCCTCGTTCGGCTTGCTGCCGGTACCGGTACCGGTGCCGCCCGGGCGCGGGCCGCCGAAGCCGGCGCCCATGTTGCGCTGGAACTCCTGCCACAGCTCCAGGTTGCGTTCGGTCAGCTGGTTCATCATCGCCCACGGGGTCTGCCCCAGCAGGTTGCCCATCTGCTGGCGGAACTGCTGCTGCTGGTCCAGGAAGACCTGCATGCTGCGTTCCAGGTAGTTGCCCATGAAGCCCTGCAGCGAATCGCCATAGAAGCGGATCAGCTGGCTCAGCAGCTGGGTGGACAGCATCGGTTCGCCGTCCTGTTCCTGGTCGGCAATGATCTGCAGCAGCACCGAGCGGGTCAGGTCGTCGCCGCTCTTGGCGTCGCGGACCTCGAAATCCTCGCCATCCAGGATCAGCTGGCGCACGTCTTCGATGGTGATGTAGCTGGAAATCTCGGTGTCGTACAGACGACGATTCGGATACTTCTTGATGATGCGGGTCGCAGCCATGAAGCGGTACTCGTCACAGTAGATGTGCAGCATGGCGCAGTGCACAAGCCTTGGCAACCGCCCCAGCCCCCGCCGGGCTTGGCTTTGCACGCCGATCATGTTGCGCAGCAAGGGTTTGCGTGCTGCGCAGCATGAGCGCGCAGCGACCGCTCCGGAGCGGCGCGGTCGCCCGGGTTGCGCGGCTTACCAGCCCATGTGGTGGCCGCCGTTGATGTCCAGGTTGCTGCCGGTGATCCAGGCCGCCTCGTCGGCTACCAGGAACGACACGCCATAGGCGATTTCTTCCGGCTTGCCCAGGCGCCCGGTGGGAATGTCGGCAATGATCTTGGCGCGCACCTCTTCGGGCACGGCCATCACCATGTCGGTGGCCACGTAGCCCGGAGAAATGGTGTTGACGGTGATGCCGAAGCCGGCGTTCTCGCGTGCCAGCGAGATGGTGAAGCCGTGCATGCCGGCCTTGGCCGCGGCGTAGTTGGCCTGGCCATACTGGCCCTTCAGGCCGTTGATCGAACTGATCTGGATGACCCGGCCCCAGCCGCGGCGGCGCATGCCTTCGATCACCGGGCGGGTGACGTTGAACACCGAATTGAGGTTGGTGTTGATCACATCGTGCCACTGCTCGGCGCGCATGCGATGGAAGGTGGTGTCGCGGGTGATGCCGGCGTTGTTGACCAGGATCTCGACCGGGCCCAGTTCGGCTTCCACCGCGCGCACCATGGCCTCGGCGCTGGCCGGGTCGGAGACATCGCCGGGGAAGATCGACACGTTGTAGCCGCACGCGGTCATGGCCTGCTGCCAGGCGCGGGCCTTGGCTTCGTCACGGTAGTTGGTGGCGACCCGGTGGCCCTGGTCGGCCAGGCGTTGGCAGATGGCGGTACCGATGCCGCCGGTTCCGCCGGTGACCAGTGCGACGCGAGATGTCATGGAATGCTGTCCGGGTTTCAGGTGGGGGAAAGGGGATTCTGCAACATCGGCGCGGAAAGTGCGCCGTCGGCCAGCAGGATGTCCTGCCGTGGCAGGCGCGCCGGATCGAAGGCGTGCCGGGCGGCCTGCAGCAGCGTGTGCAGGTCTGCGCAGTCGTCCAGCGCCGCCGGCGGCTGCCCCAGCAGTGCCCACAGCTGGCGCAGCACTGGCAGCGGCCGCGCGCTGTCCACCGGCAGGGCCGCCAGCGATTTGGACAGCTTGTGGCCCGGTGAATCCAGCAGCAGCGGCAGGTGCCAGTAGCGCGGCACGGCCAGGCCCAGGGCCTGCTGCAACAGGATCTGGCGGGCGGTGGAATCGAGCAGGTCGGCGCCGCGCACCACCTCGGTCACGCCCTGTGCGGCATCGTCCACCACCACCGCCAGCTGGTAGGCCCAGCAGCCGTCGGCGCGGCGCAGCACGAAATCGCCAACCTCGGCGTGTACGTCCTGCTGCTGCGGGCCGCGCAGGCCGTCGATGAAGCGGACCACGCTGCCCGGCGGCACCCGGAAGCGGACGGCCGGGTCCGGTCGCGGCGTGCGGGCCACGCAGCGGTGGTGGATGCCGCCGCTGGCTGCCAGATCGCTGCGGCTGCAGTGGCAGACGAAGGCCAGGTCGCTGGCCAGCAGCACATCCAGCGCGGCCTGGTAGACAGCGTTGCGCTCGCTCTGCCAGAGCACCGGGCCATCGTGGGCCAGGCCGAAATCGGCCAGGGTGCGTAGCTGCGCCTGCGCGGCACCTGGCACGGTGCGCGGCGGATCCACGTCTTCAATGCGCAGCCGCCAGAGGCCGCCGGCGTGGCGCGCGAGCAGCCAACTACCGAAGGCGGCAAGCAGGGAACCGGGGTGCAGCAGGCCGGTGGGCGAGGGCGCAAAGCGGCCGCAGGGAATGGGGGAGGTCATGCTGGCTGAATCGTCGGTCAGGTTGGCGCTTGAATTCAAGCTGACTGCACCGCAAATTGGCAGATATCGACCCCTTCCGAGCCGGAATTTCCCATGTTCACCCGCATCGCACTCTTTCTAGCCACGAACTTTGCCGTGCTTATCCTGGCCAGCATCGTGATGTCGCTGCTGGGGGTCAATCCCAGCCAGATGAGCGGCCTGCTGGTGATGGCCGCGATCTTCGGCTTCGGCGGCTCCTTCATTTCGCTGCTGCTGTCCAAATGGATGGCCAAGCGCTCCACCGGCGCGGTGGTGATCACCGAGCCGCGCAACCCGACCGAGCGCTGGCTGCTGGCCACCGTTGAACGCCAGGCCAAGGCCGCCGGCATCGGCATGCCGGAAGTGGCCGTGTATGACGGCCCGGAAATCAATGCGTTCGCCACCGGTGCCAACCGCAACAACGCGCTGGTGGCGGTGTCCACCGGTCTGCTGCACAACATGAGCGAAGACGAGGCCGAGGCCGTGCTGGGCCACGAGATCGCCCACGTGGCCAACGGTGACATGATCACCATGGCGCTGCTGCAGGGCGTGCTGAACACCTTCGTGATCGTGCTGGCCCGCGTGGTGGGTGGTGTGATCGACAGCGCGCTGTCGGGCAACCGCGAAGGCGGCGGCCGTGGCTTTGCGTACTACATCATCGTGTTCGTGCTGGAGATGGTGTTTGGCCTGTTCGCCACCATGATCTCGATGTGGTTCTCGCGCCATCGCGAGTTCCGTGCCGACGCTGGTGGTGCATCGCTGGCCGGTCGCCAGAAGATGATTGCCGCGCTGGAACGCCTGCAGCTGAACCATGGCCAGAGCACGCTGCCCAGCCAGATCGCCGCCTTCGGCATTGCCGGCTCGACCGCCAAGAAGCTGTTCATGAGCCACCCGCCGCTGGAAGAGCGCATTGCCGCGCTGCGGGCTTCGACGGTGGCGTAAGCCTCGGCTTTCAAGGTAGTGCAGGAACGCCTGGCCCCGCGCCGGGCGTTTTTGTTTGCGGCAATGTATGCGTCGGTAGTGCCGGGTCATGTCCGGCGGATCATTTCCGCGCCTGCGGAGAGGTGTCACTTTCTTTGCTCGTGCAAAGAAAGTAACCAAAGAAACACGCCGCCATCCGCGAGCCGCCGTGCTGCGCACGACGGTTCCCTGCGCTCCTCGGTGACCCAGGGGACGGCGCGGAACTCGCTGCGCTCAGACACCCGCGCCTCTTCGCCCCTGGTTCCCCTGCGGTGCTCGGCTCGCTACAAGGCGGACCCACGTCAAGGTCAAGAGCCACAGCCGCCCGTACCTGGCAGCGTGTAGATCCATGACACATCGCCGCCTACACAAACGAAAACGGCACCTTCGCAGGTGCCGTTTCAGTGAATCGCGTTACGTGGACGCTCAGAACTTCGCGTCGAACTCGGCGGCGTAGGCGGTGTTCACCAGCACCTTCTGCAGGGCCTCGGCCACCTTCAGGTTGCCGGCTACGATCTGGTGGGTGTCCGGGCCGCGGTTGTCCATGCGGCCCAGGGTGGCGCCCTTGAAGTCGCACACCTTGCCGCCGGCTTCGCGCACCAGCAGCAGGCCAGCGGCCACGTCCCAGGCCTTCACGCCGGCTTCGAAGTAGGCATCGGCGCGGCCGCAGGCCACGTAGGCCAGGTCCAGCGCGGCCGAACCGGTGCGGCGCACGTCTTCGGCATGCACCAGCAGTGCGTCCAACGCCTTCAGCTGTGCGCTGGCGCGGCTGCGCTCACGCGGCGCGAAGCCGGTGTGGATCATGGTGCCTTCCAGGTCCTTGCGGTCGGCCACGCGGATGCGGCGGTCGTTGAGCACGGCGCCTGCACCGCGGCTGGCAGTGAACAGTTCATTGCGCAGCGGGTCGAAGATCACCGCGTCGGTCGGTTCGCCGTTCTCCACCAAGGCGATGGACACGCAGTAGTGCGGCACGCCGCGCAGGTAGTTGCTGGTGCCGTCGAGCGGGTCGATGACCCACATCTGGCGACGCTCGCCCTGCACGCCACCTTCTTCACCGAAGATGCCGTAGTCGGGGTAGGCGCGCTTGAGTTCCTTGACGATCACCTTTTCCGCATCGGCATCGACTTCGCTGGCGTAGTCCATGCGGCCCTTCTGCACCACATTCAGCGCCTCGAGCTTGTTGATGTTGCGCAACAGGACGTTGCCGGCGAGGCGGGCGGCCTTGACCATGACGGTGACGGCGGGTTTCTGCATGGCGTGGGCTCCCGGAAAGGCAGAAGAGAAGGGCTGGCGGGGGAAAAGAGCGGGTCCGGCGCAGTGGCCGGCCGCACAGTTTACCATTGGTCTTCGTCCAGCTCGACCTTTTCCCTGTTCATGTCCCAGTTTCCCGCCGCCACCCGCATCCGTTTCGTCCTTGTTGGCACCCAGCACCCCGGCAACATGGGGGCCGCCGCGCGCGCCCTGAAGACCATGGGCCTGGCCCGGCTGGTGCTGGTCGCCCCCGAAAAGCCGCTGGACGAGGAGGCCTTCCGCCGCTCGGCCGGTGCCGAAGACGTGCTGGGTGACGCGCCCGTGGTGTCCACCCTGGCCGAGGCCGTTGCCGACTGCACCCTGGTGCTGGGCTGCACGGCCCGCGCGCGCCGGGTGCAGCTGGAAGAGTTCCTGCCGGTCGATGCCGCCGCCCGTGCGGTGGACAAGGCCGGGCAGGGCGCCGAGGTGGCGCTGGTGTTCGGCCGCGAGCGCACCGGCCTGACCAACGAAGAGCTGCAGCTGTGCCACGCCGCCGTGCATATTCCGTCCGACCCGGCGTTCAGTTCGCTCAACCTGGCCGCAGCGGTGCAGGTGCTGGCCTATGAAACGCGCATGCGCCTGCTGGGCCAGCAGCCGGTGGTACAGGCTGAAGAAGGCCTGCGCGAACAGGCGGCCAGCCATGAACAGCTGGAGAGCTTCTTCGGCCAGTTGGGGCAGACCCTGGATGAGATCGATTTCCACAAGGGGCGGGCGCCCGAATCGGCCATGCGCAAGCTGCGCCGCCTGTTCCTGCGCGCCGAGCCCAGCGAGCAGGAAGTGCGCCTGCTGCGCGGCATCCTGGCCGACGCCCAGCGCATGGCCCGGCTGGCGCAGCCGAAGGATGCGCAGGGCTGACGAAGTTCTCATTTTTTCAGGTAGTCTGTCGCGATTACCTGGGGGATGAATCGTGCTGTCGGGTCTGCGGAAGGCAATGCAGGGGGGACTGCTGAGCCTGGCCTGGGTGCTGCTGGCCGGGATGGCGCATGCTGCGCCGGCGCCCGACCCGGTGCTGGTGCTGGGGCGGATCAGCGACAACCCGAAGGCGCATTACGAACAGCTGCAACCGTTGCTGGACTATGTGGTGGCCCGCATGCACGACGTGGGCATCCGCGAAGGACGGATCCTGATGGCGCGCGATCCGCAGCAGATGGCCAGCTATCTGCGCCGCGGCCGGGTCGACTGGGTCACGGAAACGGCCGGGACCGCGGTAGCGCTGGGCCTGCGCAGCGGTGCGCAACCGCTGCTGCTGACCGAGCGCAGCGGCGTGCGCGAGTACCACACGGTGTTCTTCGTGCGCCGCGACAGTGCGCTGCAGCGTGTGGAAGACCTGCGCGGGCATCGCCTGGCCCTGCAGAACACCGCGTCCACCAGCGCCTACCTGGTGCCGGTGATGACCCTGCTTGAGCGCGGGGTGACGCCGCAGATCCTGGCCGGCAACTGGGATGTGCCCGGCCCGGACGCGGTGGGCTATGTGTTTGCCCGCAGCGAACTGAACGTGGCGACCTTCGTGCACAAGGGGCTGGCCGACGGCGGTGCGGTCAGCAGCGTGGACTGGGAGGATGAGGCGCGGGTGCCGGCAGCGTTCCGCCGCGACTTCCGCGTACTGCTGCGCACCGAGCCTTACCCGCGCGCGGTGGAGGTGGTGCGTGGCGACCTGGACCCGCGGGTGCGCGAGCGCCTGCAGCAGGTGCTGCTGCAGGCCGCCTCCGATCCACGTGCGCAGGTGGCATTGCAGCGTTTTTTTGGTACTTCCGGGTTCCACCGCGTCGATGCGCATGCGCAGCAGCGGCTGGATGAATTGAAACAAGGGTTGACGCGCGTGCGGATGGAAGTTGAATGAAATGGCTCGGCTCCGGGATGCAGGCCCGATTCCTGCTCGCCATGGGCGGAGCAATGCTGGTGGTGATCGCGATCCTGGCCGTGGTGCTGGGGCGCCAGGCATCGATGCAGAGCGAGGTGAAGAGCCTCAGCGGCGGGGTGATCCACGAGCTGTTCGATCGCAGCGTGCGCAGCCGCGGCGAGGCACTGGCGCGTGAACTGTCCGATTCATTGGCCAACCCGCTGTATTACAACGACCTGGACCAGGTTGGTGCGCTGGTGCGCGGTACGGCGCGGCAGCCGGTGGTGCGCTATGTGCTGGTGTTCGACGAGCGCGGGCGCCTGGTGCACGACGGCTCGCTGGACGTGGCCGGCTTCGGTCGCGAAATGGACGACCCGCTGGCGCGTGGCGCGGTGAAGGCACAGACCCTGGTGGTGCAGCAGTCGCCCACCGTGCTGGACAACGCCATGCCGATCACCGTGGGCAAGCAGCGCATCGGCGGCGTGCGTGTGGGCATGGCGCTGGACGAGGTGCATGAGCGCGAAGTGGCCGCCAACGCCACCCTGGGCCAGCGCCTGCAGCAGGTCGGCAGCCGCCACCTGGGCTGGCTGCTGCTGATGCTGGGCCTGCTGGTGGTGATCGGGGTCGTGGTGATCATGTACGTGCAGCGCACGCTGGTTACGCCGATCCGCGAGCTGGCGGCGGCGGCACGCCGTATCGAAGCCGGCGATTACCAGGCGCCGCTGGCCGAGAACACCCGCGACGACGAGGTGGGTGAGCTGGTGCGTGGTTTCGCCCGCATGCGCGATGCGATTGCCCGCCATGACCGCGAAGTGCGGCACATGGCCTATACCGATGCGCTGACCGGGCTGACCAATCGGCTGGCCTTCCGCGAAGCGCTGGACCACCGCTTGATGGCGGCGCGCGCGTCCGGGCATCGCCTGGGGCTGCTGTTTGCCGACATCGATGACTTCAAGCGGGTGAACGACACCCTGGGCCATGAGGCCGGTGACGAGGCGCTGCTGCAGTTCGCCCAGCGCATTTCCAGCGCGGTGGCCGAAGCCGGCGGTGACGAAGCCTTGCTGGCGCGGTTCGGTGGCGACGAGTTCGTGATCCTGGTCGGCGACGGTGATGTGGCGGCCAATGCCCGCCTGCTGGCCGAAGTGCTGGTGCGCGAGCTGGGCAAGCCGCTGGTGGTGCAGGGGCGCGAGCTGTTCCTGGGCACCTCCATCGGTGTGACCCTGTTCCCCGACGATGCCGCCGATGCCACCACGCTGTTGAAGAACGGCGACATCGCCATGTACCAGGCCAAGATGGCCGGCAAGAACTGCTTCCGTTACTACAGCCGGGCCATGGACCACGCGGTCGAACGCCGCGTGCACATGGAACAGGAACTGCGCGGCGCCTGGGAGCGCGGCGAGCTGCGCCTGGCCTACCAGCCTATCTTCCGCATGCGCGACCGCCGCCTGGTGGGCGTGGAAGTGCTGCTGCGCTGGCAGCACCCCACGCTGGGCACCATTCCGCCGTCGGTGTTCATTGAAGTGGCCGAACAGAGCGGGCTGATCGAGATCATCGGGCCGAAGGTGCTGCGCGCCGCCTGCATGGAGGCCTCGCAGTGGCCACGCGGGGCGGCCGGCGATGAACTGTTCGTATCGGTGAACGTGTCGCCGCGGCAGCTGCGCGGCGGCGAACTGCCCGCCCTGGTGGCGCAGTGCCTGCACGAATCCGGCCTGCCGGCATCACGCCTGCACCTGGAGCTGACCGAAACGGCGGTGATCGGCGATGAAATGGTTGCCGCGCAGTTGCTGGACAAGCTGCACCGCACCGGCGTGAAGGTGTGGCTGGACGATTTCGGTACCGGCTTCTCCGGTCTCAGCCATCTGCGCCAGGTGCCGGTGGACGGGGTGAAGATCGACAAGAGCTTCGTGGCCGACATGCAGCGCGACCCGGATGACCTGGCCCTGACCACGGCGATCATCGCCATGGCCCATGCACTGGGCATCACCGTGGTGGCCGAAGGCATCGAGCAGGAAGCGCAGTTCGAGCTGCTGGCCCAGCGCGGCTGCGACCTGGGCCAGGGCTACCGCTTGAGCCACCCGGTGACCGCCACCGAAGTGGTGCGGATGATCGAATCGGGGTTGTAAACGCCTATCCACGCATGGCGTGGATCTACCGGGGCGGGCGTGAGGCGTAACCAGTAGATCCACGCCATGCGTGGATGCCGGGTTACACCGGGCGCTTGCTTGGGTCGCCGGGCAGTTCGCGCACCAGCTTCGGCACCAGGTAACCGGACAGCCGCGCGGTCAGGCCGGCCACCAGCGCCTTGGCCTGCGCATCGTCCACTTCGAAGTGGGCCACGCCTTCCACCCGGTCCAGCTGGTGCAGGTAGTACGGCAGCACGCCAGCGGCGAAGCTGCGTTCGCTCAGGTCCTGCAGGGCCTGCACGCTGTCGTTCACCCCGCGCAGCAGCACGGCCTGGTTCAGCAGCTGCGCGCCGGTGCCGCGCAGGCGCGCCATGGCGCCGTCGACGCTGGCATCGAACTCGTTGGCATGGTTGGCGTGAACCACAATCGCCAGCGGCCAGGGCAGGCTGCCCAGCCAGGCCAGCAGTTCATCGTCCACGCGCTCGGGCAGCACGATGGGCAGGCGGGTGTGGATGCGCAGGCGGCGCACATGCGGAATCCGCCGCAGCGCGTCGGTCAGTTCCACCAGCTTGTGGGTGGCCAGCGACAGCGGATCGCCGCCGGACAGGATCACCTCGTCGATGTCCGCATCGTCGGCAATGGCCTGCACCGCCTCCTGCCAGCCGCCCTTGGCCGCGTTTTCCGCGCCGTAGTCGAAGTGCCGGCGGAAGCAATAGCGGCAGTTGATCGCGCAGCTGCCGGTGGCCACCAGCAGGGCACGGCCACGGTACTTCTGGATGACCCCGGTGGCCTTCCTGGCCGCGCCATCGCCCACGGCATCGAAGCTGAACCCGGGGACCACCTGCATTTCCGCATCGATCGGCAGCACCTGGCGCAGCAGCGGGTCGCTGGCATCGCCGTGGCGCATGCGGGCGACGAACCCCTGCGGCACGCGCAGCGCGAACTGCGCCATGGCCGCTTCGGAAACCCCCAGCGCCGCCGGGTCCAGGCCCAGCTGGGCCAGCAGCTGCTGCGGGTCACGCAGTGCCTGCCGCCAGAGCTGCTGCCAGCGTGCGGGCGCGCCCGGAGACTGGGGCCGGGGGAAGGCGGAAAGCTGCATGGAGAGGGGGCCTGCGGTTATCATGGGGGCATAAATCAGTTGCCCACCGGGGTTCCGGTGGGCTTTCCATTCTATCCGGCTCGCCGCACCCGCGGCGGTTTTGCCATTTGAGGAGCTTGAGCATGGCCACTGTGGGCATGAATGACGTCAAGAACGGGATGAAGATCCTGGTCAACAACGAACCGGCGGTCATCACGGATACCGAGTATGTGAAGCCGGGCAAGGGCCAGGCCTTCACCCGCGTGAAGTACCGCTTCATCCGTTCGGGCCGCGTGGTGGAACTGACCATGAAGGCGACCGACGACCTGGAAGTGGCCGACGTTGTCGACACCGACATGAACTACATGTACAGCGATGGCGAGTACTGGCACTTCATGGACCCGGAAACCTTCGAGCAGGTGCAGGCCGACAAGGCCGGCATGGGCGGCGCCGAAAAGTGGCTGAAGGGCGAAGAAGCCTGCATCGTGACCCTGTTCAACGGCGCGCCGATCTTCGTGCAGCCGCCGAACTTCGTTGAACTGAAGATCACCGAAACCGATCCGGGCGTGCGTGGTGACACCTCGGGCGGCGGCGGCAAGCCGGCCACCCTGGAAACCGGTGCCGTGGTGCGCGTGCCGCTGTTCGTCAACCAGGATGAAATCATCAAGGTTGATACCCGCTCGGGCGAATACTCCTCGCGCGTGAAGTAATACGGCGCAGCCGGATTACCTGTAGAGCCGAGCCCGCGCTCGGCTTTCCGGGCACCGCCCGGACCCGTTGCTGGCGCCCATGGCGCCGCAGCGGACAGCCGCCGGGCACGGCCCGGCGCTACCGCCTCCCGCCAGGCGCGCCCCTGCCATCACGTTCCCCAATAGCCAAGTGAGCCCGCATGAGCGATAGCCCGCACCTCCCCGAAGCCTGCGACCTGCTCATCGAAGCCGGTTATGTCGTTCCGATCGAGCCGCATGCGGTGGTGCTGGAAGACCATGCCGTGGCCGTGCGTGGCAGCGAAATCGTTGCCATCCTGCCGCGTGCCGAGGCCCGCGCGCGCTTCCGTGCTGCGCAGGTGGTCAGCCGTCCCGACGCGGCGCTGATGCCGGGGCTGGTGAACGCGCACACGCACAATCCGATGACCCTGCTGCGTGGCGTGGCCGACGATCTGCCGTTGATGACCTGGCTGCAGCAGCACATCTGGCCGGTGGAAGCGGCGGTGATCGGGCCCGAATTCGTGGCCGACGGCACCACCCTGGCCATTGCCGAGATGCTGCGCGGCGGCACCACCTGTGCCAACGAAAACTATTTCTTCGGTGACGTGCAGGCCGCGGTCTACAAGAAGCACGGTTTCCGCGCGCTGGTGGGTGCGGTCATCATCGATTTCCCCACCGCCTGGGCCAAGACCGATGACGAATACTTCGCCAAGGCCGGTGAACTGCACGACCAGTGGCGCAGCGACCCGCTGATCGGCACCGCGTTCGCGCCGCATGCGCCGTACACGGTGAACGACGCCAATTTCGAGCGCGTGCGCATGCTGTCCGACCAGTTGGACATGCAGGTGCACCTGCACACCCATGAAACCGCGCAGGAAATCACCGATTCGATCAAGCTGCACGGCCAGCGTCCGCTGGCGCGGCTGGATCGCCTGGGCCTGGTCAACGACCGCCTGATCGCGGTGCACATGACCCAGCTGACCGATGCCGAAATCCACCTGTGCGCCGAACGTGGCGTCAGCGTGGTGCACTGCCCGGAATCGAACCTGAAGCTGGCGTCGGGCTTCTGCCCGGCCTGCGCCCTCCAGCGCGCCGGGGTGAACCTGGCGATCGGCACCGACGGCTGTGCCAGCAACAACGACCTGGACATGTTCAGCGAGAACCGCACCGCGGCCATCCTGGCCAAGGCCGTGGCCGACGATGCCACCGCGCTGGACGCGGCCACCACGCTGCGCGCCTCGACCCTGGGCGGCGCACGCGCGCTGGGCTTCGGCGAGCGCATCGGTTCGATCGAAGTCGGCAAGCAGGCCGACCTGGTCTGCGTCGACCTGTCCGCGCTGGAAACCCAGCCGCTGCACAACGTGCTGTCGCAGCTGGTGTACGCCACCGGCCGCCAGCAGGTCAGCGACGTCTGGATTGCCGGCAAGCCCAAGCTGGTGCAGCGCGAGCTGGTCGGCATGGACCTGCCCGGCATCATCGCCAATGCGCGCCAGTGGCGCGAGCGCATCCGCCATATCCGCGCCTGACCGACGGCGCCGCAAGGATTTCCCATGAACGCCCCGCACGCATCCTCCAATTTCGATCAGGCCGAGCTGGACAAGTTCGCCGCGCTCGCCAACCGCTGGTGGGACGCTGACGGCCCGCAGAAGCCGCTGCACGCGCTCAATCCGGTGCGCCTGAAGTACGTGACCGACCGCGTGCCGCTGCGCGGTGCGCGCGTGCTGGACATCGGCTGCGGTGGCGGCCTGCTGAGCGAGGCGCTGGCCCAGGCCGGCGCTGACGTGACGGCCATCGACCTGGCCCCGGAACTGGTGAAGGTGGCCCGCCTGCACGCGCTGGAAAGTGGCGCGAAGGTGGATTACCGGGTGCAGGCCGCCGAGGACCTGGCCGCCGAACAGCCCGGCAGCTTCGATGTGGTCACCTGCATGGAAATGCTTGAGCACGTGCCGGACCCGGGGGCGATCATCGAAGCCTGCAAGCGTCTGCTGAAGCCGGGCGGCCACCTGTTCCTGTCCACCATCAACCGCACGGCCGCCGCGTTTGCGGTGGCCATTGTCGGCGCCGAGTACGTGGCACGGCTGCTGCCCAAGGGCACCCACCACTACCAGGAATTCATCAAGCCGGCCGAGCTGGCCCGCTGGCTGCGCGAGGCGGATGTGCAGCTGGTGGATGTGAGTGGCATGGCCTACGAGCCGTGGCGCAACCATGCCCGGCTGAGCAGCCGCACCGACATCAACTACCTGGCCTACGCGGTCAAGCCGGAATGAGCAGCGCGTCGTTCCCGCGCGCGGTGCTGTTCGACCTGGACGGCACGCTGCTGGACAGTGCGCCGGACTTCGTCGCCACCTGCGATGCGATGCTGGCCGAACGCGGCCGTGCGCCGGTAGACCCGGCGCAGCTACGCCCGGTGGTGTCCAAGGGGTCGCGCGCCATGGTCGGCGCCGCCTTCCCGGATCTGGACGACGCCGCGCGCGACGCATTGATTCCCGAGTTCCTGCAGCGCTATGAGGCGCTGATCGGCCGGCACGCGGTGCTGTTCGACGGCGTGGCCGGCATGCTGGCCGCGCTGGATGCGGCGGGCACGGTGTGGGGCATCGTCACCAACAAGCCGGAATACCTGGCGCGCCTGGTCCTGCCGCAGCAGGGCTGGCAGCAGCGCTGCGCGGTGCTGGTGGGTGGCGATACGCTGGCCGAACGCAAGCCGCACCCGCTGCCGTTGCTGCATGCCGCGCAGGCCATGGGCGTTGCCGCCGAAGACTGCGTGTACGTGGGCGACGACGAGCGCGACATCCTCGCCGCACGTGCGGCAGCCATGCCGTCGGTGGCGGCGCTGTGGGGCTACCGCCTGCACAGCGACGATCCGCTGGCCTGGCAGGCCGACGTGCTGGTGGAGAACGCCGAACTTCTGCAACTGGCCAGTCTGTGGCCGACCCGGCCGGCAGCCCCGGTCCAGTCGTAAGGAACAATGTAGTGAGCAGTACCGCGCTGGAAAGCTTCCTCGACAAGTGGCGCAGCCGCTGGCCGGAATGGTCGGTGGCCGCACCGTTCGTGGCCGAGCCACAACGTGACCTGGCCGTGGCGTGGTTCGCGCTGCTGCAGGAATTCGATGACATGCTCAACACCAGTGGCGACCCGCTGCCGGCCGACGCCAAGCTGGCGTGGTGGGGCGAAGAGCTGCGCAGCTGGGCCGGGCAGCGCTCGCGCCATCCGCTGGGGCGCCTGCTGGAGCCGGTGCGCGCGCCGTGGGCACAGTTGGCCGAGGCCCTGCCGGACCTGGTCGAGGCACGCACGGTCGCGCTGGACGCCGCCGGCGCCGAGCGCGCGCTGGCCCAGTACGCTGAGGCCGTGGCGGCGGTGGAGGCCGTGCTGTTCAACGACACCCCGCGCAAGGGCGCTGGCCGTGCCGTGCAGCTGCAGACCCTGGCCCAGCGCCTGCAGGACGCTGGCGTGGCCGGTGTGCCGCGCAGCCTGCTGGACGAGGACGCCAGCACGGCCAGCCAGCGCTGGGCGCAGCATCTGCTTAAGGGGTGGGGCACCCGTGTGCCAGGCCCGCGCCCGCGCCGTATCTGGTCCAGCCTGGCCCGCGCCCGCGTGGCCGCGCAGGCCGCAGGCAAGCCGATTGAAGCCACCCCGGTACGCACGCTGCTGCGCGTGTGGTGGGCCGCACGCGGCTGATCGCTGCTGGTGGGTGCGGACCGTGGTCCGCACGCTCTACGGGATCGTGCCGAATCGCATGGCGGTAGATCCACGCCATGCGTGGATGAATGCCCGGTTCGCGCGCGCTGCTGGATTGTGCCGACCAAGGTCGGCACCTACCAAATCGCATTGCAGTAGATCCACGCCATGCGTGGATGAATGCCCGGTCCGCGCGCGCTGCGGGATCGTGCCGACCAAGGCCGGCACCTACCAAGGCACATTGCGGTAGATCCACGCCATGCGTGGATGAATGCCCGGTCCGCGCGCGCTGCGAGATCGTGCCGACCAAGGCCGGCACCTACCAAGGCGCATTGCGGTAGATCCACGCCATGCGTGGATGAATGCCCGGTCCGCGCGCGCTGCGGGATCGTGCCGACCAAGGTCGGCACCTACCAAATCACATTGCGGTAGATCCACGCCATGCGTGGATGAATGCCCGGTCCGCGCGCGCTATTTGCGTTCCAGCACCAGCAGCGGGTCGATGCGGGTATCGAACCAGTTCATGCCCCAGTGCAGGTGCGGGCCGGTGGCGCGGCCGGTAGCGCCGACGGCGGCAATCACCTGGCCCTGCTCGACACGATCGCCCACCTTCACGTCGATGCGTGACAGGTGCAGGAAGTTCGAGCTGATGCCGTAGCCATGGTCGATCAGCAACGTGCCGCCGGTCAGGTACAGATCCGGGCCGGCGAAGGTGACCACGCCGGCGGCCGGTGCCTTCACCGGGGTGCCGGTGGGTACCGCGATATCCATGCCGGAATGGCCTGCGCCGGGCTGGCCGTTGTACACGCGTGCATTGCCGAAGCGGCCGCTGATGCGGCCCTGCACCGGCCAGATGAAGGTCTGGGTGAAATCGGTGCGGTTGTCATCGCGGGCGCGCGCTGCGGTCACCTGCGCCTGTTCGCGCTTGATGCGCTCGGCAATCGCCGGTGGCGGATTGACCGTCTTCGGCGGCACGCCGTTCACGCGCTCGGTCGGCCAGTCGCGCGGGGTCACCGAAATCGTGGCCGTCTCGCTGCCGCCATCCGGGCGCTGCACCTGCACCTGCAGCGGGCCTTTCTCGTCGCGGCCGATGCCGAACACCACGCTGCCGTAGTTGCTCACGCGCAGGTCGCGGCCGGCGTAGCGCACGCGGCTGCCAGCCGGCACCTTGCCGATCACCATGGCACCCTGCGAAGCGCTGGGCGGGAACACCACGCGGCTGTCGATCAGGCTGCCGATGCCATCCTGCGCCTGTGCCGGCGGTGCGTTGAGCAGGGGCGCGGCCAACAGCAGCGCCCCCAACAGAAGTGTCGAACGCATCAGCGGTCGTAGGTCATGCGCTGGCCGGCCGGTTCGCCCACCAGCCTGCTGCCGTCCCACACCAGCTGGCCGTTCACCCAGGTCGAGGCCACGCGCGAGCGGAAGGTGGTGCCTTCAAACGGCGACCAGCCGCACTTGGACAGCACGTCCTCGCGCTTGACGGTGAACGGCACGTCTTCCACCAGCACCAGGTCGGCGAAGTAGCCTTCGCGCAGGAAGCCGCGCTCTTCCACGTCGAACAGCTGCGCCGGGGCGTGGGCGAACTTCTGCACCACCTGCTCGCGGGTCAGCTTGCCTTCGTGCACGCGCTCCAGCGCGGCCACCAGGGCGTACTGCACCAGCGGCAGGCCCGACGGCGCCTGCGCATAGGGCTTCTGCTTCTCTTCCCAGGTATGCGGGGCGTGGTCGGTGGCCAGCACGTCCAGCACATCGTCAGCCAGCGCGGCGGTGATCGCCTCGCGGTCGGACACTTCCTTGATGGCCGGGTTGCACTTGATCAGGTTGCCCTTGGTCGCGTAATCAGGGCGCGCGAAGTGCAGGAAGTGCACGCAGGTTTCGGCGGTGATCTGCTTGCGGCTGCCGTCGGCACGGATCAGCGGGCCCTTCTCGAACAGCGCCAGTTCGTCGGCGGTGGAAATGTGCAGCACGTGCAGGCGGGTGCCGTGCTTGCGTGCCAGCGACATGGCCAGGCGGGTCGATTTGATGCAGGCCTCGCGCGAGCGGATGTCCGGGTGCATGTCCGGGGTCAGCGCATCGCCGTACTTTTCCTGGAATGCCTTCAGGTTGGCATCGATCATCGGCGTGTCTTCGCAGTGCGTGATGATCGGGGTCGGGCATTCGCGGAAGATCGCATCCAGCGTGTCCGGGTCGTCCACCAGCATGTTGCCGGTGGACGCGCCCATGAACACCTTCACGCCCGGCGCCTTCTTCGGGTCCAGTGCGCGGATCGCTTCCAGATTGTCATTGCTGGCGCCGTGGTAGAAACCATAGTTGGCCCAGGCGCGGCCGCGGGCCAGTTCGTACTTGGCCTCCAGGATGGTCGAATCCAGCGTGGGCGGGTTGGTGTTGGGCATGTCCATGAAGCTGGTCAGGCCTCCGGCCACGGCCGCCGCCGATTCGCTGGCGATGTCGCCCTTGTGGGTCAGGCCCGGTTCGCGGAAATGCACCTGGTCGTCGATCATGCCGGGCAGCAGCCAGCGCCCCGCCGCGTCCACCACCTGTTCGCCGTCGCGCGGGGCCAGCCCGCTGCCGATCTGCGCGATGCGGCCGTTCTCGATGCGCAGGTCGCCGTCGAAGGTGCGGCCTTCGTTGACCATGCGGGCATTGGTGATGAGGGTGGAGGACATGTCAGTGTTTTCCTGTGCAACGGCAAGAAGGGGCGTGGGAAGACTCGGGCACTGGATCGAAGCCGCCGGGATGGAAGGGATGGCAGCGGCCCAGCCGGCGCGCGGCCAGCCAGCTGCCGCGCAGCGGGCCGTGGCGGCCGATGGCCTCCATCGCGTATTCAGAACAACTGGGCACGAAACGGCAGCGCGGCCCCAGCAGGGGGCTGATGAAGCGCTTGTAGAAGCGCAGCAGGGCGATGAGCAGGCGCGAGATCACCCAGTCATCTTATGCCAGTTGGCATGAAGGCCGCATTTGTGCAGGATGGGCCGTTGGTCGCATGTCGCCGATGGCCTGCGACCGGTGCTGGCACCCTTGCAGGTGCCGGCCAGGTTCCGCACCGCGCAGGGCGGCCAGGTTGTTCGGACCGCCACGTTGGGCCCGCTGGCTCCAGGACTGAATGGAGCAGGCCCCCAAGGTTGCTGCTGCCGGTCGGGTAGGCTATAAAGGCCCGCTTTCCCGGGCCCCGGGGAATCCAAGGAAGAGCGTTTCGTGGCTGCTAAAAAAACTGCAAAGAAGGCCGTCAAGGCCGCCAAGAAAACCGCCAAGCCTGTTGTGAAGAAGTTGGCGGCCAAGCCCGTTGCCCCGAAGTCGGCCAGCAAGCCGGCAGCGAAGGCGGCGTCATCGCAACCGGCGGCCAGGAAGGCCACCGCAAAGAAGACCCCGGCCAAGGCCGCCAAACCCGCCGTGGCCAAGAAGGCAGCGCCGGTGAAGGCCAAGCCTGCGGCCGCGGCGAAGAAGGCCCCGGTGGCGAAGAAGACCGCTGCCAAGGCCGCTCCGGTGAAGAAGGCTGCCGCCAAGCCGGCGCCCAAACCGGTTGCCAGGAAGGCCGCGCCCAAGCCGGCACCGAAGCCGGTGGCCAGCAAGGGCGCTGCCAAGCCCGCCGCGAAGAAGGCGGCTGCCGCTAAACCGGCGCCCGCACCTGCCGTTGTAAAGAAGGCCGCAAAGAATGTTGCCAAGCCGGCTGCAAAGCCGGCCCCGGCCCCCGTAGTGAAGTCCGCACCGAAGCCTGCCGCAAAGCCTGCTCCGGCCAAGCCTGTCCCGGCCAAGACCGCCCCCGTGGTTGCTGCCCCTCCGGCCCCCAAGCCGGCTGCGGCCGCCGCCCCGGTTGCTTCGAAGGCCCCGCAATCCAAGAATCCCGTGCCCGTTTCGAAATCGCCTGCCAAGACCGCCGTGAAATCCGCCGTGAATCCTGATACCGCTCCGAAGACCGTGTCGCGCCCCGTCGGCAAGGTTGCCGTGGCTGTGACCGCCCGTTCGGCGGCGCCGGCCCCGCGCAGCAAGTACAAGGTCATCGAATACAAGACCGACGAGGCCACTGGCCGCCCGATCCTGCCGGCTGGCTACAAGCCGTCCTCGGAAGAGGAATACATGAGCTCGCTGCAGCAGGAATACTTCCGTCAGCGCCTGCAGAACTGGCGTGGTGACCTGGTGGAAGAGTCCAAGCAGACCATCGAGAACCTGCGCGAGGAAGTGCGTGACATCGGCGACGAAGCCGAGCGTGCGACCCGCGAGACCGAGAACTCGCTGGAACTGCGTACCCGTGACCGCTACCGCAAGCTGATCGGCAAGATCGACAGCACCCTCAAGCGCCTTGAAGCAGGTGACTACGGCTACTGCGTGGACACTGGTGAAGAAATCGGCCTGGAGCGCTTGGAAGCGCGCCTGACCGCCGAGCGCACCATCGACGCCCAGGAGCGTTGGGAGCACCTGCAGAAGCAGCAGGGCGACTGATTCCAGAGCATTGTGGGGTCATGCGAAAAACCCGGCCTTGGCCGGGTTTTTTGTTGGGTGGTCGCCGGATCCGGAAACATGCATCCACGCATGGCGTGGATCTGCCGGGCGCCGCCGCGGACGTTATTGCAGGTCGCGCAGATTCAACTTCCGCAGCGTCGGGTTCTTCCAGGCGGTGATGCCGGCCACGCCCAGCACCGCGCAGCCGCCCAGCACCACCGCTGGCACCAGGCCCAGCAGCTTGGCCATCGTGCCGGCGTAGAACGCGCCCAGTTCGTTGGACGAGCTGATGAAGATGCCATTGATGGAAGACACCCGCCCGCGCATTTCCTCGGGCGTGGCCAGCTGCAGGATGGTCGAGCGCACCACCACAGACACGCCATCGAACGCCCCGTAGAACAGCAGGATCAGCGCCGACAGCCAGAAGTGCTGGGACAGGCCGAAGCTGACCACGCACAGGCCGAACCCGGCCACGGCGAACAGCAGCACGCGCCCGGCGTTCTTCTGCAGCGGGTGGCGGGCCAGCCACAGGCCCACCGCAATCGAACCCAACGCCGGCGCCGCGCGCAGGATGCCCAGCCCTTCCGGGCCATGGTGCAGGATCTCCTGCAGGAAGGCCGGCAGCATCGCCACCACGCCGCCCAGCAGCACCGAGAACATGTCCAGCGCCATCGCGCCGACCATGATGCGGTTGCCGACCACGAAGCGCGCACCTTCGGCGATGCTCTTGAAGATCGGCGCGGCCGGGCCGTCATGCACCGGTTCGCTCACTTTCAGCGTGGCCAGGCAGCCCAGCGCGACCAGCGCGAAGCCGGTGGCCACCGCGTAGGAGAGCCCCTTGCCGCCCCAGCCAACCAGGATGCCGCCCAGCGCCGGGCCCACCACCATGCCCGACTGGAACACCACGCTGCCCAGCCCGGCGCCGCGCGCGAACTGCTCACGGGCCAGCACGCGGGCGAACAGGGCGTTGTAGATGGGTGACAGGAAGGCACGCACCATGCCGGTCAGGGCGATGGCCGCATAGATCGGCCAGACCCCGTGGAACGGCAGCCAGCCCTTTGCCACGCAGGTCAGCACGATGGCCGTGGCCACCAGCCCGGCGCAGGCAACCATGCCCAGCCGGCGCCGCGGCAGGTGGTCCACCAGGTAGCCGGCAAACGGCGCCACGCAGAAGAACGGCAGCACCTCGGCCAGGCCGACCAGGCCCAGCGAGAACGGATTGCGGGTGACTTCGTAGATGTGCCAGCCGACGGTGACGGCCACCACCTGGTAGGACAGCATGGCGAAGATGCGGTAGGCCAGCAGCTTGGCAAAGCCGGGCCGGCCCAGCAGGGCCAGCGCGCCTTCCTCTCCAGTGGCGGCGGCGTTCACGGCTGTTCGCGCTGCAGCTGGGCCTGCGCGGTCTCGCGGATGAAGGCCAGCATCGCGGCCACGCCATTACTGCGGGTGGGCGAGAGGTGGCGGGCCAGGCCGATGTCCTGGATGTAGCTGGGTTCGGTGGCCAGGATTTCCTGGGCCGAGCGGCCCGAGTACACGCGCAGGGCCAGGAAGATCAGGCCCGAGACGATGGCCGAATCGCTGATGGCGTGGAAGCGCAGCGACTGCGCGTTGCCTTCCGGCACGATCCACACCATCGACTGGCAGCCCAGCAGGCGGTGCTCTTCGGTCTTCCACTCTTCCGGGAAGGTCGGCAGCTTGCGGCCCAGATCGATCAGGTACTGGTAGCGTTCGGACCAGTCGCCAAAGAAGGCGAATTCTTCGGCAATGGCGCTCTGCGCCTCGGCGGCGGTGGGTTCAAGCGGGAACGGGGAGTCGGTCACAACGGTCTCTGCAGTGGGGGCGTGGCCGGGGGCGCCGGCCACGGGGCAGGGCGGTCAGGCGCGCTTGCGCACCCAGCGCACGCCCTGCGGGGTGTCTTCCAGCACGATGCCCTCGGCGGCCAGCTGGTCGCGGATGGCGTCGGAGCGGGCGAAATCGCGGGCCTGCTTGGCCGCGGCACGTTCGTCGATCAGGCCCTGGATGCGCGCATCGTCGTCGCCTTCGCTGGCGGCGGTGCCGAACCACTGCGCCGGGTCGGCCTGCAGCAGGCCCAGCGCCAGGCCGGCGCCGAGCAGCTCGCTCTTCAGGCGCGCGCGCTCGGTCGGGTCGGTGGCACGGCGGGCCTCGCCGGCAATGCGGGCGACCTCGGCCAGCGCCTGTGGGGTGTTCAGGTCATCGTCCAGGGTGGCTTCCACCGACGCCGGAATGACGGCCGCAGCATCCACATCCACCAGGTCGCGCAGGGTGCCGTACAGGCGGTCCAGGGTGCGCGCGGACTGTTCGATGAGTGCATCGGACCAGTCCAGCGGCTGCCGGTAATGGGCCGACAGCAGGGCCAGGCGCAGCGCTTCGGGCGGGTGCTGGCGTACCAGGTCGTGCACGCGCTCGATGTTGCCCAGCGACTTGCTCATCTTGGCGCCGCCGAAGTTGAGCATGCCGTTGTGCAGCCAGAAGCGGGCGAAGACCTTGCCACCGTGCGCGCATTCGCTCTGCGCGATCTCGTTCTCGTGGTGCGGGAACTGCAGGTCCACGCCGCCGGCGTGGATGTCGATGGTCTCGCCCAGGTGGGCGGCGGCCATCGCCGAGCATTCGATGTGCCAGCCCGGGCGGCCGCGGCCCCACGGCGATTCCCAGCCGGGCAGGTCGTCGCTGGACGGCTTCCACAGCACGAAATCGCCGGCGTCGCGCTTGTACGGGGCCACTTCCACGCGGGCGCCGGCCAGCATTTCTTCCGGGTCGCGGCGCGAAAGCTTGCCGTAGCCATCGAAGCTGGCCACTGCGAACAGCACGTGGCCCTCGGCGGCGTAGGCATGGCCGTTGTCGATCAGCTGCTCGATCATGGTGATGATCTGCGGCATGTGCGCGGTTACTTCCGGCTCGATGTCCGGCGGCACCACGCCCAGCGCGGCCATGTCTTCACGGTAGGCGGCGGCGAACTTGTCGGTGATGGTGCTGATCGGCACGCCCTGCTCGCGCGCGGCGGTGTTGATCTTGTCGTCCACGTCGGTGATGTTGCGGGCGTAGCGCAGCGCGCCGAAGCGGCGCCGCAGCAGGTCGGCCAGCACCCCAAACACCACCGGGCCACGGGCGTTGCCGATATGCACGTAGTTGTAGACCGTGGGGCCGCACACATACAGGGTCGGACAGGCCGGATCGATCGGGGTGAACGGTTCGAGCTGGCGAGTCAGGTTGTTGTGCAGGCGCAGGGTCATGGGGATCGGGGTGGGGGACAAGCCTGTGATTTTAGAACGTGTCGGGGCCCTTTGGGGGCGCCGGAGCCCACTGGCGGGTGGGGTGGGGTGGGCAGGAGCGGCGCGGACGGGTAATGTTCAGCCCCTTGCGGTCGTCACTGCCTACACTATTGCCGTGTCCTTCCTTCCGTCGCCAATGAAAACCACCGCGTTGCTGACCCTGGCCTGCCTGTCGGCGGCGCCGTTCGTGGTCCGGGCCCAGGAGGCCGAGCCGCGCAACCGTGTGGTGATCGTGGAAAACGTGAAGTTCGACTACGCCCAGGTGCTGAACGTCGAGCCGGTGTTCCAGACCCTGCGCGCCACCCGCACCGAAGAACACTGCGAGCCAGTGTCCACCCGGACCCTGGCCCCGGTGAACGTGACCGGCGAGGAGCCGGTGGAGGACAAGGGCAGGATCGGCCGCTTCTGGGACTCGGTGCGCTCGATGTTCAAGCGCAGCGACGAGGAGGCCGCCGCCGAGGTGGCCGCCGAGAACCCGGCCCCGGCCCCGGCCAACAATGGACCCATGCTGACCCGCGACTGCCGCATCGTGCCGGTGGGCCGTGAATTCCGCCGCCCCATCGCCTACGACGTGGATTACGTCTACAAGGGCACCAAGTACCGCTCGCGGCTGCCAGAAGACCCCGGCAACCGGCTGAAGATCCGGGTGTCGATCACCCCCTGGGTGGGCGCCGACCAGACCGCTGGCGCTTCGCCCTGATTCTGCGACGCCTGCCCCTTGCGCAGGCCCCCCGCCCATGCAAAGATGTTCGGCCATGAAGCTCACCGACTTCCAGCACGACAGCAGCGCCGCCCGCCAGGCCACTGGCATGACGTCGCGTGCCCGTCGACCGGAACCCCACATTTCCGCTGGGTAACCGGAGCTTTCTGCTGTTCGTCCGAAAAAAACCCAGCCCGCCGGCTGGGTTTTTTCGTTTCCGCGTCCTGAAAGCTTCATCTGCAACCATTTCGCACCACCCTGTTTGCCGGTTTTCCCTTCCACCGCGCCGCAGCCCGGCGCCGCCACGCAAGGAAAGATGATGTCCCCCAAGCACTTCCTGAACACCCAGGACTGGAGCCGCAGCGAGCTTGACGCCCTGCTGACCCAGGCCGAGCTGTTCAAGCGCAACAAGATCGGCGACCAGCTCAAGGGCAAGTCGATCGCGCTGGTGTTCTTCAACCCGTCCATGCGCACCCGTACCAGCTTCGAACTGGGCGCCTTCCAGCTCGGTGCCCACGCGGTGGTGCTGCAGCCGGGCAAGGATGCGTGGCCGATCGAGTTCAACCTCGGCACGGTGATGGATGGCGATACCGAAGAGCACATCGCCGAAGTGGCCAAGGTGCTGGGCCGTTACTGCGACATCATCGCCGTGCGCGCGTTCCCCAAGTTCGTGGACTGGGCCTACGACCGCCAGGACATCGTCCTCAACAGCTTCGCCAAGTACTCCCCGGTGCCGGTCATCAACATGGAGACCATCACCCACCCGTGCCAGGAGCTGGCCCACATCATGGCCCTGCAGGAACACTTCGGTACGCAGGACCTGCGTGGCAAGAAGTACGTGCTGACCTGGACCTACCACCCCAAGCCGCTGAACACCGCGGTGGCCAATTCGGCGCTGACCATCGCCACCCGCATGGGCATGGACGTGACCCTGCTGTGCCCGACCGCCGATTACATCCTGGACGACCGCTACATGGGCTGGGCCGAGCAGAACGTGGCCGAGAGCGGCGGTTCGCTGAAGATCAGCCATGACATCGACAGCGCCTACGCCGGTGCCGACGTAGTGTACGCCAAGAGCTGGGGCGCGCTGCCGTTCTTCGGCAACTGGGAGCCGGAAAAGCCGATCCGCGACCAGTACAAGCACTTCATCGTCGACGAACGCAAGATGGCGCTGACCAACAACGGTGTGTTCAGCCACTGCCTGCCGCTGCGCCGCAACGTGAAGGCCACCGACGGCGTGATGGATTCGCCGCAGTGCATCGCCATCAACGAAGCCGAGAACCGCCTGCACGTGCAGAAGGCGATCATGGCCGCGGTTGCCGGTCGCTGATTTTTTCTCCGATTCAATCATTTCCGCCGGGCACGGCCCGGTGCTACCAGGACATACCCTCCCCATGAGCAACAAAGACGTCGTTCTCGCCTTCTCCGGCGGCCTGGATACCAGCTTCTGCGTGCCCTACCTGCAGGAGCGCGGCTACAACGTGCACACCGTGTTCGCCGATACCGGCGGCGTGGATGATGAAGAGCGCGATTTCATCGAAAAGCGCGCCGCCGAACTGGGCGTCACCAGCCACGTGACCGTCAACGGTGGCCCGGCCATCTGGGAAGGCTTCGTCAAGCCGTTCGTGTGGGCCGGCGAAGGCTACCAGGGCCAGTACCCGCTGCTGGTGTCCGACCGTTACCTGATCGTAGATGCCGCGCTGAAGCGTGCCGCCGAACTGGGCACCAACATCATCGCCCACGGCTGCACCGGCATGGGCAACGACCAGGTCCGCTTCGACCTGGCCGTGAAGGCCCTGGGTGACTACCAGATCATCGCGCCGATCCGCGAGATCCAGAAGGAACACACCCAGACCCGCGCCTATGAGCAGAAGTACCTGGAAGAGCGCGGCTTCGGCGTGCGCGCCAAGCAGCAGGCCTACACCATCAACGAGAACCTGCTGGGCGTGACCATGTCCGGCGGCGAGATCGACCGTTGGGAAGCACCGGGCGAAGGCGCCCGCGGCTGGTGCTCGCCGCGCAGCGAGTGGCCGGAACAGGCGCTGACCGTCACCCTGAAGTTCGTGGAAGGCGAAGCCGTTGAACTGAACGGCAAGGCCCTGCCGGGCGACCAGATCCTGGCCCAGCTGAACAAGCTGTTCGCCCCCTATGGGGTCGGCCGTGGCGTCTACACCGGTGACACCGTGATCGGCCTGAAGGGCCGCATCGTGTTCGAAGCACCGGGCCTGGTTTCGCTGCTGGCCGCGCACCGCGCGCTGGAAGATGCGGTGCTGACCAAGCAGCAGAACCGCTTCAAGCCGGACGTGGCGCGCAAGTGGGTGGAGCTGGTGTACGAAGGCTTCTACCACGACCCGCTGAAGACCGACATCGAAGCGTTCCTGAAGTCCTCGCAGGCCAAGGTGAACGGCGAAGTGGTGCTGGAAACCCGTGGCGGCCGCGTCGACGCGGTGGCGGTGAAGTCGCCGCACCTGCTCAACACCAAGGGTGCCACCTACGCGCAGTCGGCCGACTGGGGCGTGGAAGAGGCCGAAGGCTTCATCAAGCTCTTTGGCATGAGCTCGACCCTGTATGCGCAGGTCAACCGCGGCTAAGCCGCGATCGATGCGCACGTGCGCCCTTCACTGCGAAGGGCGCGCGGCACCAGACGCGATTCGGTAGCGCCGGGCCATGCCCGGCGGAATTCCACAGGAACTGTTGATTCATGCTTGAACAGACGCTCGACCACCTGCAGGCCCTGGTGTCCTTCGACACCCGCAACCCGCCGCGTGCCATCACCACCGGCGGCATCTTCGATTACCTGCGCGACCATCTGCCCGGCTTCAACGTCGAGGTGATCGACCACGGTGCCGGTGCGGTCAGCCTGTACGCGGTGCGCGGTACGCCGAAGTACCTGTTCAACGTGCACCTGGATACCGTGCCCGATTCGCCGCACTGGACTGCCGATCCGCACGTGATGCGCCGCCTGGACGACCGCGTGGTCGGCCTTGGCGTGTGCGATATCAAGGGCGCGGCGGCGGCACTGGTGGCCGCGGCCAACGCCAGCGATGGCGATGCGGCGTTCCTGTTCTCCAGTGACGAAGAAGCCAACGATCCGCGCTGCATCGCCGCGTTCCTGGCCCGTGGCCTGCCTTACGAGGCGGTGCTGGTGGCCGAACCGACCATGAGCGAGGCGGTGCTGGCGCACCGTGGCATCAGCTCGGTGCTGATGCAGTTTGCCGGCCGCGCCGGCCATGCCTCGGGCAAGCAGGATGCCGCCGCCAGCGCGCTGCACCAGGCCATGCGCTGGGGCAACCGCGCGCTGGACCACGTGGAATCGCTGGCCTCGGCGCGCTTCGGCGGCCTGACCGGCCTGCGCTTCAACATCGGCCGCGTGGAAGGGGGCATCAAGGCCAACATGATCGCGCCCGCCGCCGAGGTGCGCTTCGGTTTCCGCCCGCTCCCGTCGATGGACATCGATGCGCTGCTGGCCACCTTCGCCGGTTTCGCCGAGCCGGAAGCGGCCGTGTTCACCGAAACCTTCCGTGGCCCCAGCCTGCCGGCCGGTGACATTGCCGAAGCCGAGCACCGCCGCCTGCTGGCGCGCGACGTGGCCGATGCGCTGGACCTGCCGATCGGCAACGCAGTGGATTTCTGGACCGAAGCCTCGCTGTTCTCCGCCGGTGGCTACACCACGCTGGTGTTCGGCCCGGGCGACATCGCCCAGGCGCATACCGCCGATGAGTTCGTGACGCTGGACCAGCTGCAGCGCTATACCGACGCCGTGCACCGCATCATCGCCGCCGGCGCCTGATTCCTCCTTTCCGACGAAACCGAAATGTCTCCTGCCCTCCAGCCCCACCGCCAGACCCGCCAGACCATCGTGCGCCTGCTTTCCAGCATGGCCAGCGCGAAGGAGATCAGCCAGTACCTCAAGCGCTTTTCGCAGCTGGATGCCAAGCGCTTCGCTGTGGTGAAGGTTGGCGGTGCCGTGCTGCGCGACGACCTTGAAGCGCTGACCTCCTCGCTGTCCTTCCTGCAGGAAGTGGGCCTGACCCCGATCGTGCTGCACGGCGCCGGCCCGCAGCTGGATGCGGAACTGTCCGCGGCCGGCATCGAGAAGCAGACGGTCAACGGCCTGCGCGTGACCTCGCCGGAAGCGCTGGCCATCGTGCGCCGGGTGTTCCAGCAGTCCAACCTGCGCCTGGTCGAAGCGCTGCAGCAGAACGGTGCGCGTGCCACGTCCATTACCGGCGGCGTGTTCGAAGCCGAGTACCTGGACCTGGACACCTACGGTCTGGTGGGCGAAGTGAAGAAGGTGAACCTGGCGCCGATCGAAGCCAGCCTGCGCGCCGGCTCCATTCCGGTCATCACCAGCCTGGGTGAAACCGCCGGTGGGCAAATCCTGAACGTCAACGCCGACTTCGCCGCCAACGAGCTGGTGCAGGAACTGCAGCCCTACAAGATCATTTTCCTGACCGGCACCGGCGGCCTGCTGGACGAGCAGGGCACGGTGATCGATTCGATCAACCTGTCCACCGAGTACGACCACTTGATCGCGCAGCCGTGGATCCACGGCGGCATGAAGGTGAAGATCGAACAGATCAAGGACCTGCTGGATCGCCTGCCGCTGGAATCGTCGGTGTCGATCACCCGTCCGGCCGACCTGGCCAAGGAACTGTTCACCCACAAGGGTTCGGGCACGCTGGTGCGCAAGGGCGAAAAAGTGCTGCGCGCCACCGAATGGAGCGAGCTGGACCTGCCGCGGCTGAAGGGGCTGATCGAATCCAGCTTCGGCCGCACCCTGGTGCCCGATTACTTCCAGAAGACCCGCCTGCTGCGCGCATACGTGAGCGAGAACTACCGCACCGCGGTCATCCTCACCGACGAGGCCGAGGGCGTGTACCTGGACAAGTTCGCGGTGCTGGACGATGCGCAGGGCGAGGGCCTGGGTCGGGCGGTGTGGAACGTGATGCTGGACGAAACCCCGCAGCTGTTCTGGCGCTCGCGCCATGGCAACCCGATCAACCACTTCTATTACGCCGAATCCGATGGCTGCTACAAGCAGGACCAGTGGAAGGTGTTCTGGTTCGGCGCCGATGGCATCGACCGCATCAAGACCTATGTCGACCACTGCGCCCAGCGCACGCCGAGCCTGCAGGGCTGAGCCATGATGCCTGCCGATGCCTGGAACAGCGTTCCCACCCTGCGCGGCCAGCACGTACTGCTGGAACCGTTGCAGCGTGCGCACGTGCCTGGCCTGGCCGCGGCTTTGGAAGGCAGCGGCCTGGACCAGCTCTGGTACACCCAGGTGCCTGCGCCGCGGCAGGCAGGGCACTACGTGCAGGCCGCGCTGGATGCACAGGCCGAAGGCAAGGTGCTGCCGTTCGTGATCCGTGATGCGGCCGGCGCCATCGTCGGCAGCACCCGCTTCTATGGGCTGGAAGCGGACGTTCCCAGACTCAGCCTGGGGTACACCTGGTATGCACCGCGCGTGCAGCGCACCGGGGTGAACACCGAGGCCAAGCTGCTGTTGCTGCAGCACGCCTTCGAGGTGATGGGCTGCATCAGCGTGGTGCTGGAAACCAGCTGGTTCAACCATGCCTCGCGCGCCGCCATCGCCCGCCTGGGTGCCAAGCAGGACGGCGTGCTGCGCAACCACAAGCGGCATGCCGACGGCACGCCGCGTGACACTGTCATCTTTTCCATCATCGACGCGGAATGGCAGGGCGTGAAGCGCCACCTGCAGCACCGCCTGGACCAACACGCATGAACGATTCGACTTTCACCCTGGGCATTGTCGGTGCCCGTGGCCATACCGGCGCCGAGCTGATCAAGCTGGTGGCCGCCCACCCGCGCTTGAAGCTGGCCTTCGTGTCTTCGCGCGAGCGTGCCGGCCAGCGCCTGGCCGACCACCATCCGGAAGTGCAGGGCGACCTGCAGTACGAAAGCCTGGATGCCGATGCCGTGGCCGCCAAGGGCGTGGATGCGGTGATCCTGGCCCTGCCCAATGGCCTGGCCGCCCCGTTCGTGGCCGCGCTGGACGCCGCCAGGCCTGACACGGTGATCGTCGATCTGTCGGCCGATTACCGCTTCGACAACGGCTGGTACTACGGCCTGCCCGAGCTCACCCGCAGCCGTTACAGCGGCCAGAAGCACATCAGCAACCCGGGCTGCTACGCCACCGCGATGCAGCTGGCCGTGCACCCGCTGCTGGACCTGCTGGCCGGCCCGCCGCAGTGCTTCGGTGTGTCCGGCTACTCCGGCGCCGGCACCACGCCGTCGGACAAGAACAACGTCGAGCTGCTGGCCGACAACCTGATGCCGTACGCGCTGACCAACCACGTGCACGAGCGCGAGGTGTCGGTGCAGCTGGGCGTGGCCGTGGAGTTCATGCCGCACGTGGCGCCGCACTTCCGTGGCATCACCCTGACCGCGAACCTGTGGTTGAACCAGGTGCAGACCCGCGAGCAGATCGTCGCGCGTTTCCAGCAGGCCTACGCCGGCGAACCGCTGGTGGAGGTGGTGGACGAAGCACCGTGGGTCAGCCGCATTGCCGGCCGCCACGGCGCCCAGGTCGGTGGTTTCACCCTGGCACCCGGTGGCAAGCGGGTGGTGGTGGTGGCCACCCTGGACAACCTGCTGAAGGGTGCGGCCACCCAGGCCATGCAGAACCTCAACCTTGCGCTGGGCATCGACGAACTGACGTCGATCCCGCACTGAACACGTATTACGGAGCCCCCCCATGGCAGACCTTCTTTGGCAGAAGCCGGGCGTCGCGGTAGACGCACAGATCCAGACCTTCCTCGCCGGCGATGACGTGATCCTCGACCGTGAGTTCTTCCTGCACGATATCGCCGCCAGCGCCGCGCACGCCGAAGGCCTGCAGCACATCGGCATCCTCAGTGCCGACGAACTGGCCGGCCTGCTGCGTGAACTGGACCTGCTGGCGCAGGACTTCCGCGCTGGCCGTTTCGTGCTGGACACCCAGTACGAAGACGGGCATTCGGCCATCGAAGCGCGCCTGACCGAACGCCTGGGCGATGCCGGGCGCAAGATCCACACCGGGCGCAGCCGCAATGACCAGATCCTGGTGGCCACCCGCCTGTGGCTGAAGGAAAAGCTGCAGCGCGTGGCCCATCTGAGCGCCGAAGTGGCCAAGGTGGCGCTGGACCGCGCGCAGGCCGAGAAGGACCTGCCGATTCCCGGCTACACCCACATCCAGCGTGCCGTGGTGTCTTCGGCGGGCATGTGGTGGGCCGGTTGGGCCGAAGCCTTCATCGACAACGCGGTGCGCGCGCGCGACACCCACGCTCTGGTGGATGCCAACCCGCTGGGCACCGCCGCCGGCTATGGCGTGAACCTGCCGCTGGACCGCGAACACACCACCGCTGCGCTGGGCTTTGCGCGCATGCAGGTGTCGCCGATCTACGCACAGCTGTCGCGTGGCAAGTTCGAACTGGCCGCGCTGGAAGCGCTGGGTGGCGCCACGCTGGACCTGCGTCGCATCGCCTGGGATCTTTCCCTGTTCACCAGTGCCGAATTCGGTTTCGTCGCACTGCCGGCGCAGTACACCACCGGCAGTTCGATCATGCCGAACAAGCGCAACCCGGACGTGATCGAATTGATGCGCGCCACCCACGCCAGCGTGGCCGCGGCGCGTACCGAGATCGAGCAGCTGCTGTCGCTGCCGTCGGGCTACCACCGCGACCTGCAGTCGTCCAAGGGCGCCATCTTCCACGGCTTCGGTCGCGGCCTGGCCGCGCTGGAACTGCTGCCGGCGCTGCTGGCCAACCTGGAGTGGCGCGACGACAAGCTGCGCGCAGCCATCGATTCGGGCATGTATGCCACCGACGTTGCGGTGGAAGCGGCCGTGGCCGGCGTGCCGTTCCGCGAGGCCTACAAGGCCGCCGCTGCCGGCGCCGACAGTGCAGGGCAGGGGCGTACCCCGGAAGGCAGCCTGGCCGCGCGCGTGTCGCCCGGTTCGGCCGCCGACCTGCGCCTGGACGAACTGCGCGCGCGCTGGCTGGCGCTGGCCTGATGAGCGCGGTCAGCACCGCCAGCGCGCGGCACTACACCTGGGGTGGCAGCTGCGATGGCTGGCACCTGCTGGACGTGCCGGACCTGAGCGTGATCGAAGAGCGCATGCCGCCGGGCAGCGCTGAAGCCCGGCACCGCCACCAGCGCTCGCGGCAGTTCTTCCGCGTGCTGGAAGGCGAGGCGCAACTGGAGCTGGATGGCGTAGTGCACTGCCTGCAGGCCGGCGATGGCCTGCACGTGCCGCCCGGCGCGGCGCACCAGATGCGCAACGCCTCGGCCGCCGATGTGCGCTTCCTGGTGGTGTCTGCGCCGCACAGCCACGGTGATCGCGAACCTGCACCTCTGGAGCCCCTGCAATGAACACCCACTACCTGGTCATGGCCCTGCGCCTGCCGACGTTCACCCAGGCCGCGGTGCAGCCGCACCTGGATTTCCTGGACGCGCTGCGCGAGCAGGGCCAGTTGCAGCTGACCGGTGGCTTCACCGATGGCAGCGGCGGCGCCTACGTGCTGTGCAACGTGGACAGCCTGGCGCAGGCCCAGGCCATCGTCGCCACCGATCCGCTGGTGACGATGCAGGCCTCGCAGTTGACCGTGCACGAATGGCGTACCCGCTGAGACCCCGCTGATGACACACCCCGCCGCCCACGTCGCCTCGCCGTTCCCCGAACAAGCGCTGCCGCCGTGGCGGCGTGCGGTGCTGAAGGTGGGCAGCAGTCTGCTGGCCGCCGATGGTGGCGGGCTGTCGCCGCGCCATGCGCTGGGCCTGGCCCAGTTCGTGTCGGCCCATGTGCTGGCCGGCCGCGAAGTAGTGATCGTCTCCTCCGGCGCTGTCGCGGCGGGGCGGGCGATCCTGCCGCGCGTGGATGAACCCGGCGCCGCCATGGCCGCCCGCCAGGCGCTGGCCGCACTGGGCCAGGCGCAGCTGATCGGTTTGTGGCAGCGCTTCTTCGAGCGGCCGGTGGCGCAGGTACTGCTGACCCACGACGACCTGCGCAACCGCCGCCGCTACCTCAATGCGCGCGCAACGCTGAACGAGCTGCTGCGGCTGGGTGCATTGCCGGTGGTGAACGAGAACGACACCGTTTCGGTGGACGAACTCAAGCTCGGTGACAACGACAACCTGGCCGCCACGGTGGCCGCGCTGGTCGATGCCGATGCGCTGTTCATCGCCACCGACATCGACGGGCTGTACAGCGCCGACCCGCGCACGGTGGCCGACGCGCGGCCGCTGCACGACGTGGCCGAGCTGAGCGATGCCGTGCTGGCCATGGCCGGCGGTGCCGGCTCGCGTGCCGGTACCGGTGGCATGCGGACCAAGCTGGAAGCCGCTGCCAAGGCCGGCCGGCTCGGCATTGAAACCTATCTGTTCAACGGTCGCAGCGGTGACGTGGTGCGCGCGCTGACCCGCGATCGGCTGTTTGGCACGCGCATCCACGCCGCACGCAGCCGTGAAGCGGCGCGCAAGCATTGGCTGCGGCATGCGCCGCTGGCCGAGGGCGCGATCCTGGTCGATGCCGGTGCTGCGCAGGCCATGCGCGAGAAGGGCGCCTCGCTGTTGCCCGGCGGCATTACCGGCGCCGACGGCGCGTTCCGTCGCGGTGACATGGTGCAGGTGTGCTGGAACAGCGACGCGGGGCGGGTCTGCGTGGCGCGCGGGGTCAGCCAGTACGCCGCCGACGATGTGCGCCGCATCGCCGGCCGCCACACGCGCGACATCCAGGCCGTGCTCGGCTACAACTACGGTGGCACGGTCGTGCATCGCGACGATCTGGTGCTGCCATGAACGAACTGCAGGACATCCCCATGAGTGAAATCGAAGCGCAGGCGCGGGCCTGCCGTGATGCGGCCACGGTGGTTGCCGGGCTGGACACTGCGGCGCGCCGTGCGCTGCTGCTGTCCATGGCTCAGGCTCTGGAAGTGAACGCTGGCCTGATCCTGGCCGGCAACGCACGCGATCTGGCAGCAGCGCGGGAAAAAGGCGTGGGTACGGCGATGCTGGACCGCCTGGCGTTGGACCCGGCGCGGTTGTTCGGCATGGCCGAAGCGGTGCGCGACGTGGCTGCGCTGCCCGATCCGGTCGGGCAGGTAACCCGCGACGATGTGCGCCCCAATGGCATCCGCGTGCAGAAGGTGCGCGTGCCGCTGGGCGTGATCGCGATGATCTACGAGGCACGCCCGAACGTGACCGCAGAGGCCGCCGCGCTGTGCCTGAAGGCCGGCAACGGGGTGATCCTGCGCGGTGGTTCCGAGGCCATCCATTCCAACACTGCCATCGCCCAGGCCCTGGCCGGTGCGCTGAAGGCCAACGGCGTGCCGCCGGCGGCGGTGACCGTGCTGACCGATCTGCGCCGCGAGGCCATGCTGGAACTGCTGCAGCTGCACGAGCTGATCGACCTGGCCATTCCGCGTGGCGGTGAAGGCCTGATCCGCTTCGTTGCCGAGCACGCGCGGGTCCCGGTCATCAAGCACTACAAGGGTGTCTGCCATCTGTTCGTGGATGCCAGCGCCGATCTGGACGAGGCCGTTGCGCTGCTGGTGGATGGCAAGTGCAGCCGCCCGGCGGCCTGCAATTCGCTGGAAACGCTGCTGGTGCACCGCGACGTGGCCGAGGCATTCCTGCCGCGTGCGGCGCAGGCGCTGGGCGAGCGCGGGGTGGAGCTGCGTGCCGACGCGCGCGCGCAGTCGTTGCTTCCGGGCAGCACGGCCGCTACCGACGAGGATTTCGCTGCCGAATTCCTCGATCTGGTGCTGGCAGTGGGCGTGGTCGATGACCTGGATGCGGCAATCGCCCACATCCGCACGTATACCTCCGACCATACCGAAGTGATTGCGACCGAAGACGCCGGCAATGCCGAGCGCTTCGTCAACGCGCTGCGTTCGGCGGTGGTAATGGTCAACGCGTCCTCGCGTTTCTCCGACGGTGGCCAGCTGGGGCTGGGGAGTGAGATCGGCATTTCCACCACGCGCCTGCACGCGTATGGGCCGATGGGCCTGGAAGCGCTGACCGTGGAACGGTTCGTGGTGCGCGGCGAAGGGCAGACCCGGTAGGGGGCGTTGCGGCAGGGCCTGCGGCCCTGCACCTGCTGCACGTCAACGTCAACGTCAACGTCAGAAGCGGGATGTCCGTGGGATGGCGGGGCGGTGTTGGAATGCGGGGACGCCGCAAGTCCCCCTCCGGGGCCCGGCCCAGCCGCTGGCGGCTGTGCGTTCGGGCGCTTGCGAAGCAGTGCTTCGCAAGCAAAGCGCCCTCACCCCTGTAGGCTTGGCAGCCGCATCCATGCGGCTGACACCCCGCATTCCGACACCGCCCCGCCTCTGACAGTGTCCCGCGATCTGTCGGAACGGCAGCGGGGTCGGATCCCGTTGCTGCGCAACGGGCTCTGACCCCGAGGAAATGCATCCACGCATGGCGTGGATCTACTGTGTCGACCAAGGTCGACACCTACCGTCGGCGTGCTGTGTCAGAACGGCAACGGGCTCTGACCCCGGAATTGTTTCGGCATCCGTCAGTAGATCCACGCCATGCGTGGATGATTCATTCGATACCTGACAGATGTGTCGACCAAGGTCGACACCTACCGTTGGCAAGCGCTGCCGGAACGGCAAGGGGTCGGATCCCGTTGCTGCGCACCGGGCTCCGACCCTGGATTCAATATTCGATTTTCATGGAAGTTCATCCACGCATGGCGTGGATCTACTGTGTCGACCAAGGTCGACACCTACCGTCGGCGTGCTGTGTCAGAACGGCAGCGGGGTCGGATCCCGTTGCTGCGCAACGGGCTCTGACCCCGGAATTGTTTCGGCATCCGTCAGTAGATCCACGCCATGCGTGGATGATTCATTCGATACCTGACAGATGTGTCGACCAAGGTCGACACCTACCAGCAGCCGCGAGAATCTGTCAGAGGTGGGGCGGTGTGGGTGGGCAGGACCGCAGGCGCCATGGATGGCGCCTACGAGCCTACACGGACGTACTTGCGGCGTGTCCTGCCCACCCACACCGCCCCGCCACCCACGGATACCCAGCTGTTGACGTTGCTCTTGCTTGAAGCAGGTGCAGGGCTGCAAGCCCTGCCAAAAAAACACCCCTTACAAAAGCGGCTGCCGCGTCAGGCCGACCGGGCGTGCGTTGTCATCCATGTGCAGCGTCACCGCCTTGGCATTCACCAGCAGATCGGCCAGTGCATCGCTGGCGCCCAGCGAATGGGCGATCTCCGCCCGGCTCGAATCCACCCGCGGCGCGCGCCGCTCCTTGCCGGCGAAACGGTAGCGGTTGTACTCGGCCCAGGCGATCAGCAGCAGCGCGCAGCACACCAGGATGATCGGCAGCGCGATCATCACGAACGGATCCAGATGCTGCTTGTGCTGGTACAACTGCACGAACGCCATCTGCCCGCCCAGCAGCCACGAGATCAGCGTGACCAGTGGTGCCCACAGGTAGAAGTAGAAGCCCCAGAAGGCCAGGGTGACGAAGCCCCAGGCCGTGCGCTGCAGGCGCGGCTGCTGGCGAGGCTTCTGGATCAACCGCGAATCGAAGCGGTTGGACGGTTTCTTGGTGGTGGTGCCACGTACGGTGCTCATCGGATCCCCCGGTCAGGGCTGACCCAGGTGGCGCGCTTGCCGCGGCGCTTGAACAGCGTCTTCGGCAACGCCACCAGAGTGGTGAACAGGCTGATCAACCAGTACGCCATCGGGTACCAGATGACCCAGAAGTAGTTGCGTCCAATGTGTGTTTCGTAACGACGGTCGATGATCAGGCTGCTGGCGAACTGCAGCAGACAGACCAGCGCCAGGATCACGCCGTGCCATTGCGGCAGCAGCGTATCGATGTACAGCGGAGCCGGCAGCGGAACGAACTTGCCCAGCGCCCACAGCACCACGATCAGCAACATGGTGTACGCCCAGAACACGCTCAGGATGTACTCCAGCAATACCCCCCACATCCGCCGCTTGCGCCAGCTGAACAGCGAAGTGCCATGCCGCAGCAGCACCTCCACGCCACCCTGGGCCCAGCGCAGGCGCTGCCGCCACAGACCCTTCAGGGTTTCGGGCATCAGGATGAAGCACAGCGCGTTGGGCTCGTAACGGATGTCCCAGTGGTCCAGCTGCAGGCGCCAGCTGATGTCGATGTCCTCGGTCACCATGTCGTCGGCCCAGTAGCCGATGCGGTGCAGGGCGGTACGGCGGAACGCGGCGATCACCCCGGACACGGTGAAGATGCGCCCGTACACGCGCTGGGCGCGCTTGATCATGCCGATGATCGAGGAGAACTCGGCCACCTGCAGGCGACCCAGCAGGGTGGAGCGGTTGCGGATGCGCGGGTTGCCGGTCACCGCGCCCACGCGTGGGCCGCTGGTCAGGTGCCAGACCATCCAGTGCATCGCGAACTCTTCCAGCATCGCATCGCCATCGATGCACACCAGGTATTCCGAACGCGCGGCCAGGGCGCCCATGCGCAGTGCATTGGCCTTGCCCAGGTTGCGGTCCAGGTGCACCACGCGCAGGCGCGGGTGCTGTGCGGCCAGTGCGTCCAGGCGCGCGCCGGTGTCATCGCGGCTGCCATCGTTGATGGCGATCACCTCGAAATCCGGGTAGCGCTGGGCCAGCGCCGCGCCGATGGTGTCGTCCAGGTTGTCCGATTCGTTGTGGCAGGGAATCAGCAGCGTGGCGAACGGGTATTCGGCCATCGGTGGCGGATCGTTGCGCGGCCGCGACTTCCGCTCGCGGCGGAAGAAGTAGTACAGGCCACCGGACATCCAGAAGAACGCCATCACCATCGGGTAGAAGAAGGCGAACTGGAACAGGGCATACAGCCAGGGGCTCATGTCCATGTCACTTCTCCGGGTACGGGAAGTTGCGCGCAGACATCGCGGCGCGCGCGTCCACGGTCGACGGCTTGTCGGCAATGAAATCGTCCGGGTACCACGCGAAGTGGCGTACACCCTGTGCCTGCAGGCGGCGCACCTGGGCGCGCAGGCGCTGGCCGCTGATCGGCGTCTGCGTGCGCCAATCCACGGTCTGCAGTTCGAACATGGTGTGCTTCAGGTCCGGGTCGTGCGCGCGCACGGCGGTGACCAGGCGGTCCAGCCAGCGCTCGGGGTGGCGGCTGCCTTCCATCCACGGCATGGCCATCAGCGCGGTGCGGTCGTAGGCCTTGTTGAACAGGTCCAGACGCTGGGCGAACCAGGTGGCGCTCTGCGGTTCCAGCACCGGCTGGGCGTACAGGTTGCGCACCGTGCCCAGCTTCGGCCGCCAGCGCTGCGCGCTGTCACGCAGTTCCAGGGTGAAGTCGATCAGTGCCTGTGTGCGGCCGCCATCGGGGCCTTCCTGCGGCAGCTGCGCCAGTTCGGTGTCGCGCACGTAGGCATCGTCATGGAACAGCAGGCCTTCGAAGTACGAATTGATGGCCAGGTCTTCGTAGATGTCCTTGATGATCTGCCGCGCCTGCGGCTTGGTGAAGTCCAACCGGTACATGCCATCGTGTTCCGGGCTGGCGATACCCAGCGCGGTGCGCTGTGCAGCGTCGGGCAGTTCGTAGCCCAGCACCGGCAGCCACGCATACACCTTCACCCCGGCACGGGTCTTCAGCTGCCAGGCCACGCGGTTGAACAGGTCCGCGCGCATCGGCAGGTGGCGGTTGGGGAAGTACAGCGCATCAGCGGTGTTGTTGCCGTCCGGATCGGCGAAGGCCTGCAGGTAGACGTGGGTCGGGCCGACCTTCTTTACGCGCTCGATCAGCGCATCCAGGTTGCGCGCCTGCTGCGCGGGGTTGGCGTCGTACACCGCATCCATGTCGATCTGCAGCGCGCGGGTGCCGTCCAGGCCGACATTGCGGCGCAGTTCAAAGGCCAGCGAGGCCGTGTTCGGGTTGTTGGTCACCAGCAGGCGCGCCAGGCCGTGCAGGTCGCGGGTCACCGGCGTGCTGCGGCCTTCCAGGTCGAACGACACCGGCATGCCCAGCTGCTCGGCAATATCGTTGCTCAGCTGGTTGTAGGCGGCGTACGGCCAGACGATCGCCTTCGGCGTCACCCCCAGCTCTTTCCTGATCAGCTGCACGCTGCGGCCCAGGTCGGCGCGCAGGCGCTGTTCGTACTCCTGCGCGGTTTCGTAGCGCTGCGCCTTCGGGTCGTACACACGGGTGATCACCGCCGGGGTCTGGTTGCCCTGCGGGTTGGACTGCACGCCGTGGTGCAGGTTGTCGGTGTGGCTGGCCAGTTCGATCAGCCCGCTGGACTGCATCTCGCGCAGCTGTGCCCAGGTCAGGAAATCGTCATGGCCGAACGGGCGGTAGCCGTAGTCGATGGTGCGGCCCGGTGCCATGTCCACGTAATCGGTGATCACCGCCACCAGCGCCGGGTAGTTGTAGGCACGCAGCAGGGGGTACACGCGCGTGTAGACGCTGCGCAGGCCGTCATCGAAGGTCAGCAGCACTGGCCGCGGCGGCAGCGTGGCTTCCCCGCGCGAGGCCTTGATCAGCTGCGACAGCGAGATCGGGTGGTAGCCATGCGCCGACAGCCAGTCCAGGTGTGCGGCGAAGTTCTGCGTGCTGACCGCGTAGGCGTCGGCGTCGGCCTTTTCGCGCACGTCATCGCGGATGTCGTGGTAGCTCAGGATCAGCAGGCCGTTGTCGCTGGCATCCAGCTCGGTGGGCTGCTGGGCGCCGGCCGGCAGTGCCAGGGCCAGCAGGCCCAGCAGCACGGTGGTCATCAGGTAGCGAAGCATCCGTTCCATCTCACTCTCCCCAGCGCAGCGCGGCATCGAAGCCGATATGACGTTCACGTTGGCCGTCGTAGACCGGCCGCGACCAGCTCACCCCGTATTCCAGGATGCGCCCCTGGCTGAACTGCCATTCGTGGCGGTAGGCCACGCTGGGAATCAGTGCACTGCCATAGCCTTCCTGCCAGTAGTCGCCCAGCGACACCGTCAGGCGGTGGCGGAAGTGACGTTCGTAGTGGCGCCACAGCTGCTGGTCGATGCGCAGGCCGATCTCAACCGAGCGGTCGCGCGAGGGGTTGAAGTACGGTGCGTCGTCCTGGCTGCCACGGCTGGTGTAGACGCTGCCCAGGCCATCGATCAGCAGACGCGGGCGGGTCAGCAGGCGCTGCTCGATGGCGCTGGTCAGGGTGTCGCGGCGGTTGCCATCGTCGTAGCGGAACTGGCTGCCGCCCAGGCTCCAGTGGGTGCGCTCGTTGCGCGTGTAGTCCACGGCCACGGCCACGCTGTCGGCGGTGATGCCCGAGACGCGGGCCTGCATCGAGGCTTCCGGATCGTTGCGCGCGGCGGTGACGCCGGCATGCCACTGGTCGTTGAACTGCCAGCCGAAACCACCGCGCAGGCCGGTGTCGCCGATGCTGTCGTTGGGACGGAGCACGGCGGCTTCGGCGTCGGCGCGGCCGAAGCGGTAGCGCACGCCGGCACCCATCCACAGCGGGTTGATCTTCTGGTCCTGGAAGGTGACCGAACGGCGGTCGGCGAAGGCGAACAGCCGCCAGCGGTCGTCCAGGATGGGCGTGGCCACTTCCATGCCGTAATGCAGGTCGTCGTTGCCCAGCGGCGAGGTGCCGCCGCCGCCCGAGCTGCGGCCGCCCTCAACGGTGGCCTGCAGCTGCCAGCCGCGGTGGGCGCGCCAGTCGCGGTCCATGCGCAGCACCGAGGGCTGGTTGGGGTAGCGTTCCAGCAGATCGTCGTGCAGCGGCCGCGCCAGATCGTCGCGCTGCAGCTGCACGTAGGCTTCGTGCATGCCCAGGCGCGGCGAGACGTCGCGCGGGTCCAGCGTGTAGGCCATCTGGTGGCGTTCCAGCGAACGCCGCGGCCAGCCGCGCATCTGGTACACGCTGCCCAGTGCAGTCTGCAGGCCGCCATTGCCCGGGCCGACGTCCACCAGGGCCTCCAGTTCGCGCTGCGCGGTGGGCAGGTCGCCGCTGTAGGCGCGGATCATCGCCAGGTTCACGTCGGCCTCGTAGCGCGCCCAGTTGGCGTACGGGCTCTTGCCGCCGCCCCAGCGCCAGGCCGGTTCGTCCTTCTGCCACGCCTGCAGGTAGCCAATGGCCTTTTCCGCCTGCTCGGTTTCCAGGTAGGCGTAGGCCAGTTCCGAGCGCGACTGGAAGCGCGACGGATCGTTCTTCACCGCCGCTTCCAGCAGCGGAATGGCTTCGTCGGGGCGCTGGGTGGCCATCATCGAATCGCCCACTGCCGGCAGCACATAGTCGGGCAGGGCATGGCCTTCGGCCTGCAGGGCGCGCGCTTCATCGCGCACCTGTGCGTGCCGTGACAGGCGATTGAGCAGGATCAGCCGGTCCATGCGGATGCGCAGGGGGGCCTGCGCCAGCGGCGTGCCGTCGCGCTGCACGTAGCGTTCCATTTCCGCCAGCGCATCCTCGGCCTCGTCCAGGCGCGAATCTTCGGTCTGGCCGTAGGCCAGGCTCCAGTTCACCAGCTTGGCCACGTAGTTCGCTTCCAGCCGGGCCTTCTGGTCGGCATCGAACAACTGCGGCCGTGCCTGGTACAGGCGCCAGGCGCGGTGCGCATTGCCGATGTCGCCCAGGGTGAGCACCTGCAGCTTGTACAGCAGGTCATCGTTGGGTTCGACCTGCTGCGCGCGCTCGATGGCGGCCAGCGCATCAACCCAGTGGGCCTGGTCACGGTAATGGCTGATTTCAGCCAGCCGATCGGCACGGGTGGCCTGGGTGGGCGGCGGCGCCGCGTGGGCCCCGGACGCCAGAGCGGCGCAGGCCAGGCCGACGCAGAGCGCCAGCGGTCGGTGAACAACCATGAATTCCCCCTTCAGCATCCATTCTTAGACGATGTGCAAAAATTGTGACGCACATCACATGCCAACTTTAGCCGACACGCCCCAAGGAGGCCAGAGCCTCGCTGTTCCCTCTACACGCAACCGCCACCGGATACAGGCCATTTCCATCGCACCGCCCCTTCCGCCAAAGGCTTGGACTGCGAAATAACGTTGAACCGGCCGCCGCAGCGGCGCGGTGCGCAGGCACGGTGGGCGCGCCCCGGCCAATGGGCCTGGACGCGCCCCGCGTCAGCTTTGGACACGCTACGTCAGTTCGCGCCGAAGCGGTGTGTAGACGCGCGGGGGAAGGTGGATCGGATCACCACAGATCTTCCAGGCGGCGCGGCTTGCACGCCACCCAGGACGCGCACAGCATCACCGTGGCACAACCGAACAGGAAGCCGAACGGCAGGCCCCAGCCGTTGCTGACCGTGTGCAGCCAGCCGACCAGGAACGGCCCCAGGCAGCTGAAGCTGTAGCCCACGCCCTGCATGAAGCCGGACAGCGCCGCCGAGCCGGTGGCGGTGCGCGTGCGCAGGTTGATCAGGGTCAGTGCCAGCGGGAAGGTGGACGGGCCCACGCCCAGCAGGGCGCCCCACAGCAGGGGCGCCTTCATCGGCGCCAGCAGCAGGCCGGCAAAGGCGATCACGAACGAGAAGAAGCCGATCAGCACCAGCGGAAACGGGTTCTGCAGGCGCACCGCCAGCGACGGGATGACCAGCGACGGCAGCAGCCCCAGCGCCGAGAATACGGCCACCATCACCCCGCCGAAGGCCGGCGTGGCGCCGGCTTCCACCACGATGCGCGGCAGCCAGGTGAACATCGAATAGGTCATCAGCGAGGTCATGCCGAACATCAGCGACATGCTCCAGCCCAGCGACGTGCGCCAGACCTTGCCATGCGGCTGGGCGCTGGGATCGTTGGCCGCCAGCTGCGCGTGCGGCGCGCGGCGGGCCAGCATCAGCCACGGCAGGGCGGCGGCCAGGGCCAGCAGCGCCCACATGCCCAGCGACACGCGCCAGCCGGCCGCCTGCGCGACCGGCACCGCCAGCAGCGCCGGCAGCATGGTGCCCAGCTGCAGCATGCTGATGTACAGCGTGCTCATGGTGCCCACCTTGTTGGCGAAGTAGCGCTTCACCAGCGGCGGTACCACTACGTTGCCGATGCCCATGCCGGCCAGGGCCATCACCGAGCCCAGCAGCAGGGTGCCGACACCGCCGGCGCTGGAGCGCAGCAGCAGGCCGGCCATGGCCAGGGTCATGGCCAGCAGGGTGGTGCGTTCCAGCCCCAGGCGCCGGGCCAGGGCCGGGGTGGCCACGCCGAACAGGGCGAACGAGGCGGTCGGCAGCATGCCCAGCACGCCGGTCATGGTGGTGCCGAAGCCGAAGTGCTGGCCCAGCACGTCCAGCAGCGGGGTGATGGAGGTGACAGCGGTGCGCAGGTTCACGGCCGCCAGCAGGATGGCGGCGAAGGCGAGCAGCCGCCCGTGCAGCAGTGAGGGCGAGTCGTGGGGGGCGTTCGTCATGCGGAATCCTTGCAGGTGGCGCACGCGGGATCATGGGCGTGTAGCGGCGGCACCAGACCAGGCCGGTGCGACAGGTGGGAGCAGGGGGCCATTGTACGTGGCCGCGGCATTGCGGCCGCCACGCGGGCGGGGCGCCGATTTCAGATACAAAAAAACCCGGAGGACTGTCGTCTTCCAGGCTTCTTGCTGACCACCGAAGTGGTCGGGGAGACAGGATTCGAACCTGCGACCTCTACGTCCCGAACGTAGCGCTCTACCAGACTGAGCTACACCCCGAAGGGAGCCGCCTATTCTAGCTGTTCACCCCGACGGCGGCAAGGGGTGAAAGCCGTTTCCTTCACACTGCCAGGGCAGTGTCACTTCAGGGAACAAAAAAGCCTGGACAACTTCACCAGGCTTCAATGCGACCACAAAAGTGGTCGGGGAGACAGGATTCGAACCTGCGACCTCTACGTCCCGAACGTAGCGCTCTACCAGACTGAGCTACACCCCGAAGGAGCCGCCTAAGATACCGTGTGAAGGCCAAGGCGGCAAGGTTTTTTTACAACTCAGCGACGGTTTTCCTGTTCGAGCCGGTTCTGCTCGCGCGATTCGAACCACATGCCGTTGAGGATGGCCACGGTGGAGGCCAGGCCGGTGCCGAGAATCCAGGCGAAATACCACATGTTCGTTTCTCCTCTTGTCGGGGTAGGTGCCGACCGTGGGTCGGCACACCTTGCTTGTGGGTGGGTGCCGACCGTTGGTCGGCACACCTTCAAATCAATACGCGTTCGGGTTCTCGTCCATCTCTTCGGTGGTCGTCTTGCCCTTCAGCACGCGGTACACCCAGGTGGTGTAGGCCAGGATGATCGGCAGGAAGATCGCCGTGGCCACCAGCATGATGCCCAGCGTCAGGTGGCTGGACGAGCTGTCCCAGACGGTCAGGCTGGAACCGGGCTGGCTGGAAGACGGCAGCAGGAACGGGAAGATGGCAAAGCCGACGGTGAGGATGATGCCGGCAATCGACGCGCCCGAGGCGATGAACGCCAGGCCGCCACGACGGGCCCGCAACAGCGCCGCGCTGGCCAGTGCACCCAGCAGGCCCAGCACCGGGAACACGATCGTGAGCGGCATGCTGCTGTAGTTGCGCAGCCAGCCACCGGCGGCCGTGCCGATGGCAGCGGTCTTCAGCAGCGGGTTGGTCGGGCCGTCGGTCACCACCTGCGAGGTGATCTGGTAGCCGGGCAGGCCGAAGGCCACCCAGGCACCGGCTGCGGCGAACAGCACGAAGCTGATGATCGCCGCCACGCTGCCGTAGCGGGCGGCACGATCGGCCACCGGGCCATCGGTCTTGATCACCAGCATGGCTGCGCCGTGCGACACCAGCATCGCCACGCTCACCAGACCTGCCACCAAGGCGAACGGGGTCAGCAGGCCGAAGAACGAGCCGGTGTAGAAGATGCGCATGCTGTCATCGAAGTGGAACGGCACGCCCAGCAGCACGTTGCCCACCGCCACACCGGCGATCAGGCCCGGCAGCAGGCCACCGACGAACAGCACCCGGTCCCAGTTGTCGCGCCAGCGCTTGCTGGGCAGCTTGCTGCGGTACTTGAAGCCGACCGGGCGCAGGATCAGCCCGAACAGCATGGCAAACACCGCCAGGTAGAAGCCGGAGAAGCTGACCGCATACAGCGGCGGCCACGCGGCGAAGATCGCGCCGCCACCCAGCACCAGCCACACCTGGTTGCCTTCCCACACCGGGCCGACGGTGTTGATCACCAGACGGCGCTCTTCATCGGTCTTGGCCACGAAGGGCAGCAGGGTGCCCACGCCCAGGTCGAAGCCATCCATCACCGCCCAGCCGATCAGCAGGATGCCCAGCAGCAACCACCAGATCACGCGCAGCGTGGTGTAATCCAATCCAAGAAATTCCATGTGCGTTCTCCTGCCTCAGACCTGGCCGGGGGCCGGCATTGCGGCATTGGGGGATGCGGGGCGGATATCGGCCTGCAGCGTCGGCAGGATATCTTCCGGGCCCTTGCGGATCGCCTTCAGCATCAGCTTCACCTCGATCACCAGCAGCACCGTGTACAGCGCGGTGAAGATGGCCAGCGTGGTCAGGATTTCATGCAGGGCCAGGCCCGACGCGGCATAGAACGTGGGCAGCACGCCATCCACCGCCCACGGCTGGCGACCGTATTCGGCCACGAACCAGCCGCACTCGATCGCAATCCACGGCACCGGCAGCGACCACACCGCCAGCTTCAGGAACCAGCGCTTGTCCTGGAAGTTGTTGCGGCAGGAGAAGTAGAACGCCAGGGCGAAGAAGGCGATCAGGTAGAAGCCCAGGCCGGCCATCACGCGGAAGGTCCAGAACAACGGTGCCACGCGCGGCACGGTATCCAGCGCCGCCTTGGAGATTTCTTCCGGCGTGGCGTTGAGGATGTCCTCGCGGTAACGCTTCAGCAGCAGGCCGTGGCCCAGGTCCTGCCAGTGGCGGTCGAACATCTCGCGCGCTTCCACATCGTCCTTGTTGGCACGGATGCGTTCCAGCGCACCGTAGGCCAGCTGGCCGCCGCGGATGCGGTGTTCGGCGCGCTCCACCAGTTCCAGGATGCCCGGGATCGGCTGGTTGGTGGAACGGGTGGCGATCAGGCCCATCAGGTACGGGATCTTGATCGCATAGTCGTTCTGCTGGGTGGTCTGGTTGGGAATGCCGAAGGCGGTGAAGTCGGCCGGCGCACGCTCGGTTTCCCACATTGCTTCAATGGCGGCCAGCTTCATCTTCTGGTGTTCGCTGGCGGCGTAACCACTTTCGTCACCCAGCACCACCACCGACAGCGACGACAGCAGGCCGAAAGCAGCGGCCACCGCGAACGAGCGGCGGGCCATGTCGCGGTGCTTGTTGCGCAGCAGGTACAGGGCGCTGATCGACATCACGAAGATCGCACCGGTCACGTAGCCGGCGCTGACGGTGTGCACGAACTTGGCCTGGGCCACCGGGTTCAGCAGCACGGCGGCGAAATCCACCACTTCCATGCGCATCGTTTCCGGGTTGAACACCGCGCCGGTCGGGTTCTGCATCCAGCCGTTGGCGATCAGGATCCACACGGCCGACAGATTGGTGCCCAGCGCCATCAGCCAGGTCACCGTCAGGTGCTTGACCGGGCTCAGCCGCTTCCAGCCGAAGAAGAACAGGCCGATGAAGGTGGCTTCCAGGAAGAACGCCATCAGGCCTTCGATGGCCAGCGGCGCACCGAAGATATCGCCCACGTAGTGGCTGTAGTACGACCAGTTCATGCCGAACTGGAATTCCATCACCAGGCCGGTGGCCACGCCGATGGCGAAGTTGATGCCGAACAGGGCGCCCCAGAACAGGGTCATCTGGCGCCAGACCTGCTTGCGGGTCATCACGTATACGCTTTCCATGATGGCCACCATGAAAGACAGGCCAAGGGTGAGCGGTACGAATAGGAAGTGGTACATCGCGGTCAAAGCGAATTGCAGCCGCGACAGTTCTACGACTGTCTGATCAATCATGGCCTGGCTACCTCGTTGGATAGTGCCGTTGCAGGTGGCGGGAAGGGTGGTCTACGGGGTGGATGATGTGACCGACTACTTCAAACAGCCTTGATCCAGATCAATGTATGAATGGCTCTGCACAGGGATCGTATGCCAAACCGGATGAAGACTGCGACCGCTGGCCGCAGGGGAGGGTGCCTGTGTGTGCCTACAATGCCGGCCATGCCCTGTTGCCCGTGACCCCCTTGAGCGCTGCCGAATCTTCCGCTGTTGACACCGACCCGCACGCCGAATCGGCCCTGCAGCGGCGTACCCGTACGGCCTGGCTGGCCGATCTGGCACGCGCGGCGCGGGGCCGCCAGCGCCTGGCGGGGCTGTGCCTGGGCGTGTCCGGCGCGTTGCTGATCGGCCAGGCCGCGGCCATCGCCTGGCTGGTGCAGCACGTGCTGGTGCAGCGTGCGCCGCTGGCGTCGGCGCTGCCGGTGCTGGCCGGGCTGGTGGTCATCCTGCTGCTGCGCACCGCACTGGGCGGCGCCAGCCAGGCTGCGGCAGGCGACGTGGCCGACGCCGCGCGCCTGGCCCTGCGTGAGCGCGTGTTCGCACGCCTGCTGGGGCAGGGCCCGCTGTGGCTGCGGCAGCGTCGCACCGGCGAGCTGGGTGAATTGATGCTGCATCACGGCGATGCGATTGAGAACTATTACAGTGGGTTCCTGCCGGTACGCATCGAAGTGGTGGTGGTGCCGCTGCTGATCCTGGCGGCGGTGGCCTGGGTGGACTGGGTGGTGGCGCTGATCCTGCTGTTCACCGCGCCGCTGGTGCCGTTCTTCATGATGCTGGTCGGCTGGGGCGCCGAAGCCGCCGGTCGCGCGCAGCTGGGTGAACTGGCGCGCATGAGCGGGCACTTCGCCGATCGCATCAAGGGCCTGGGCCTGCTGCGCCTGTACGGCCGTGGCGATGCCGAACTGGCCGGTGTGGAAGCGGCCGCCGAAGGGGTGCGGGTGCGCACGATGAAAGTGCTGCGCATCGCCTTTCTGTCGTCCACCGTGCTGGAATTCTTCGCCTCGGTCAGCGTGGCGATGGTGGCGCTCTACCTGGGCCTGAGCTACCTGGGCCTGATGTCATTGCATGCCAGCGTGCCCACTCTGGGTGCGGGGCTGTTCTGCCTGCTGCTGGCACCGGAGTTCTATGCGCCGCTGCGGCGGCTGGCCGCCCATTACCACGACCGCGCCAACGCGTTGGCCGCTGCGGCCGAAGTAGAACGCCTGCTGCACGCATTGCCGGAAGAAACGGCGTTGCCGGACGAAGGCATGGCCACGCGCGCGCCCGAACCGGCCGAGGCCGCGTTGCCGCCGCTGCAGGCGCAGGGCCTGGTGCTGCGCCCGCTGGGCGCGCCGCAGGATGTGCTGAGTGGGCTGGATGTACGCCTGGAACCCGGCCAGCGCCTGGCCCTGGTTGGCCCCAGTGGTTCGGGCAAGAGCACGCTGCTGGAGGCACTGGCGGGCTGGCTGCCGCCGCGCGAAGGCCGCGTGCTGGTGCGGCCCGGCGTGCAGGTGGCCTACGCCAGCCAGCGCCCGTACCTGTTCCATGGGTCGATTGCCGATAACCTGCGCCTGGCCGATCCCGGTGCCAGCGATGCACGGTTGCGCGCGGTGGCCGAGGCGGCACAGGTGCTGCAGTTCGCCCAGCGCCTGCCGCAGGGCCTGGATACGATGATCGGTGAGCGCGGCTTCGGCTTGTCCGGTGGCGAAGCACGGCGCATCGGCCTGGCGCGGTTGCTGCTGCGCGATCCGCAGGTGCTGCTGCTGGACGAGCCCACTGCGTTCCTGGATGCCGACACCGAGGCCGCACTGCTGCGCAGCCTGGCCGCCTATGCGCGTGGCCGCGCCGTGGTGGTGGCCACCCACAGCCCGGCGGTGATCGCCTGGGCCGATCGCTGCCTGCTGCTGCCTGAAGGCCGCCTGGTGGACCCGGCGCAGGCGGTGCACGCATGAGCCGCTCGCCCGATTCGCTGCGCGCGGTATTCATGCGCCACCGTCCGCGGCTGCTGCTGACCGTGCTGCTGCTGTGGATCACGATGCTGGCCGGCACCGCGTTGCTGGGGCTGTCCGGTGGCTTCCTGACCGCCGCGGCGCTGGCCGGTGCCGCAGGCTTGGCGCAGGGCTTCAATTTCTTCTCGCCGTCGGCCGGCATCCGCGGGCTGACCATGGCCCGCATCGTCTCGCGCTATTTCGAAAAACTGGTGGGCCACGATGCCACCCTGCGCATCGCCCGCGACCTGCGCGTGTGGTTCTTCCGCCGCGCGCTGCCGCTGGCACCGGCGCGGCTGGGGGCCACCCGTACCGGTGAACTGCTGGCACGCCTGCTGGGTGACATCGGCGAGGTCGATGGACTGCTGGTGCGCGCGCTCGGGCCGCTGTTCGCGCTCGCTGCGCTGTCACTGGTGGCCATTGCATCGGCAGCGCTGATCCTGCCCGCGGCGGCCGTGCTGCTGGCCGTGCTGGCGCTGCTGATCGGCTTCGGCGTGCCGTGGCTGGGCGTGCGCGGGCGCGATGCCGAAGAAGCCGACCGCGCTGCGCATCGCGCCGCGTTGCGCACTGCCGCGTTCGAAGGGCTGGAAGGGGCGGGTGACCTGGCGGCCCTGCATGCGGCTACCGCGTGGCAGTTGAAGGTGCGCGTTGCAGCCAAGCAACTGGCGGCGCGCGATCGGCGCCGGCGCTGGCGCCTGATTGCAGCGTCCACCCTGCACGGCGCGGTGGCCGGGCTGGGCCTGGTCAGCATGTTGGCGCTGGCCCTGCACGCGGCCGAACAGCAGCGTATTGCTGCGGAAATGGCCGCAGGCCTGGTGTTCCTGACCGTGGCGCTGATCGAGCTGTGGGCCGGCATGGGCCTGGCCTGGCAATCGCTGCAGTCTGGCCGTATTGCGGCCGATCGCCTGCAGGCCATCGTCGAACAACCCGCCGCCGTGGACGAGCCGCACTCGCCGCAGCCGGTGCCGCAGGCATCGGCGGTGCAGTGGGAAGACGTGCATTTCCAGTGGCCGGGCGCGGCGCGGCCGGTGCTGTGCGGGCTGCAGCTGCGCTTGGCCCCGGGTGAACGCATCGCGATCCGTGGTGACAGCGGTTGCGGCAAGACCACCCTGTCCAGCCTGCTGCTGCGCTTGTGGGACCCGCAGCAGGGGCGCTTGAGCTATGGCGGCCAGGACCTGCGCACGTTCGCCCAGGCCGATTGGCACCGGCAACTGGCCTGGCTGCCGCAGAACGCGCCGGTCTTTGCCGGCAGCGTGGCCGACAACCTGCGTCTGGGCGACCCGGATGCCAGCGATGCCACGCTGTGGGCCGTGCTGCGCCGGGTGCGGCTGGGCGAGTGGGCCGAGCGCAACGGCGGCCTGGACGCCTGGGTGGGCGAGAACGGCGCGACGATGTCGGCCGGGCAGGCACGTCGCCTTGCGCTGGCGCGCGCGCTGCTGCGCAATGCGCCCATCCTGGTGCTGGACGAACCTACCGAAGGGCTGGACGTGGATACCGCGCACGCGTTGCTGCGCGACCTGCCGGCGCTGCTGGACGGCCGCAGCTTGCTGATGATCACCCACGACGACCTGCCGGACGGCGTGGTGGATGCGCAGTACCGTCTGCGCGATGGCGTAGTGGTGCGCGAAACGTAATCGCGGTGGTAGCGCCGGGCCATGCCCGGCGGCCGTTTGCGTGATGGCGTGCCGACCGGCACATCCACGCATGGCGTGGATCTACCGGTTTCGGGCCGCTTGGTAGCGCTGGGCCATGCCCGGCGGCCGTTTGCGTGATGGCGTGCCGACCGGCACATCCACGCATGGCGTGGATCTACCGGTGTCGCGCCGCCTGGTAGCGCCGGGCCATGCCCGGCGGCCGTTTGCGTGATGGCGTGCCGACCGGCACATCCACGCATTGCGTGGATCTACGGGTGTCGTGCCGCCTGGTAGCGCTGAGCCATGCCCGGCGGCCGTTTGCGTGATGGCGTGCCGGCCGGCACATCCACGCATGGCGTGGATCTACTGGTGTCGCGCCGCCTGGTAGCGCCGGGCCATGCCCGGCGGCCGTTTGCGTGATGGCGTGCCGATCGGCACATCCACGCATGGCGTGGATCTACTGGCGTCGTGCCGCGTCGTTCGAACGGCTACCGCGAAAACTCGCGCAGCATCACTGTGATCGAGGCCACGTTGGCCACCACGCACAGCCAGAACACCCACTGGAATTCCGCCTTGCTGTGCTTGTGCCGGAACAGCGCCTGGCCCAGCAGCGCACCGGGCCAGCCACCGGCGAAGGCCAGAAGCTGCAACGTGCGTTCGGGAATGCGCCACTGCCTGCGCTGTGCTGCCCGCTTGTCATGCCCGTACAGCCCGAACGACACCACGCTGGCCAGCACGCACCAGCCGCCCAGCCACAGCGGCAGCACGCCACAGACCGTCAACGCGATGAGCGCGCCGAACGCGGCCAGCGCGAGGTTGCGCCGCCAGGCCACTTACAGCCCGTCGAGGAAATCGCGTACGGCTGGGCCGAAACGCTCGAAGTCGACCAGGAACGCATCGTGCCCCTGCGGCGAGTCCAGGCCGATGAAGCGTGCGTCGGCACCCCCGGCACGCAGGCCGTCGGCCACCTGTTGCTGCTGCTGCACCGGGAACAGGATGTCGGTGTTGGCACCGATCGCCAGCGCCTTTTCAACGCGTATCCGCGCCAGGCCGGCCAGCACGTCACCGTCGGCATATTCGGCCAGGTCGAACCAGTCCATCGAACGGCTCAGGTACAGGTAGCAGTTGGGATCGAAGAAGCGCACGAAGCGCCGTGCATGGCCTTCCAGATAGCTTTCCACCTGGAATTCCAGGCCGAACGGATCGTCGTCGGTCTGGTCCGAATCCAGCCGCACGCGACCGAAGCGCCCATCCCATTCCAGCGCGGAACGGTAGGTGATCACCCCGAGCTTGCGCGCCATGCGCATGCCCGATTCGGGGTAGTGCGCATCGTCGTAGCGGCCGCCGTTCCACTGCGGGTCCAGGCGGATGGCTTCGCGCTGCAACGAGCGGATGGCGATGGAGAACGGCAACGCCTGCGCGCTGCCGGAAATGTTGATGTGGCTGCGGGCGATGCCCGGCTGCAGCATCAGCACCGCCAGCGCGGTCATGCCGCCCATGGAATTGCCGATCACGCAGGCCAGCTGTTCGATGCCCAGCGCATGCACGACCTCGATGGCTGCGCGCGCACCGTCTTCCACCGACAGTTCCGGGAAGTCGAGGCGATAGGGCTCGCCAGTGGCCGGGTTCAACGAGGCCGGGCCGGTGGAGCCCTTGCAGCTGCCCAGTGAGTTCACGCAGACCACGAACCAGCGGTCGGTGTCGATCGGCTTGCCTGCACCAACCATGGCTTCCCACCAGCCGGGCGCGGGGTTGGCCGCGTTGGCGGCGGCGTGCGCATCGGGCGACAGACCGGTAACGATCAGGATCGCGTTGCGGCCGTCGGCGGCCAGCGTGCCCCAGGTCTCGTAGGCCACGCGCGCGCCGTGCAGGGCGCCACCGCGCTTGAACGGGAACGGCGAGGGCAGGGCATGGAAGCGGGTGCCGGGCGGAATGAATTCAGTCATGGCGCCATTCTAGCGGGGCGGCCCGTGGAGCTGGCGGCACGCTGGTTTCCATGGACGGCATGCGCGCAAAGCCGCCGGGCATGGCCCGGCGCTACCGGTGGTACGTGCACGAGGGGGGTAGCGCCGGGCCATGCCCGGCGAGCGCAGCGGTGTGTGGATCACGGGAACCGCAGTTCCACCACGCCGTCATGCGGCAGCGTTACCCGCACCGCCTCGCTCTGCAGATCGCCTTCACTGCGGTTGGCGCTGCCGCTGCGCGAAATGCGCGCCAGCACCTCCACCTCGCGGTGCGCCGACAGCGGTGCGGTCGGCATCGGGCTGTCAGCGTCGCCCAGACCGACCGTGGCCGGGAAGGCGGTCAGCGGCAGCTTGCGCGCCGCCACCGGCATCGGCGGGCCGCCCACGGCGCGGGCCAGCACGAACACCTGCGCACTGGCCGGCCAGTCGCCGTGCTTCACCGCGTCGGGCAGCTGCACCTGCACCTGCAGCAACGCCGGTGCCGCCCTGGTGGAAGGATCGACTGACTGTCCCGCGGCTTCGCGGGCAATCGCAATCTGCGCCTGCAGGGCCTGCGCGGCGCCCGGTTCCAACTGCGGCAGCACGCTGCTCCAGATTTCGGCCGCTTCGGCATTGCGGCCGCGCTGGCGCAGGGCAATGCCCAGCAGCCAGCTGGCCCGCTCGGCCTGCGATGCCACCCGCCGCGCCTGCTGCAACCACGCCATGGCGGTGTCATCGAACTGCTTGCCGGCATCGGCCTGCGCGCGCGCCTGCGCCGCTTCCACCAGCACGCCGACATCGTCCGGAGCCAATGCTGCGGCACGTGCAAAGGCATCGGCCGCCGCCTGTGCATCGCCCAGTTCGGTCTGTGAACGGCCCAGCAGTGCCCAGCCATCGGCACGCTGCGGATCGCGCTGCAGGGCCTGCTGCAGCGCCGTTACACCCTCGCGCAGGGTCGCCACCGACGGTGCCGGCTGCACCTGTGCGGCGCGCGGGTCGCCCACCAGCAGGTACAGGCAGGCACCGGCCACGCCCAGCGCGAACACGCCCAGTACGTAACCGCGGCGTCCCTGCCGACGCAGCGGCCACAGCACCAGCGCGGCCATCACCGCGGCCACCAGGCCGGCCAGCACGGGCAGTGTGTAGCTCACCAGCCATCTCCTTCATCGGCGTTGCGGTCGGCCGCTGCCGGTGCCACTGTGCGGCCGCGCCGGCGCACGATGCCCAGCACCAGCAGGGCACCGCCGCCAAGGATCAGCAACGGCCCGCCCCACAGCAGCCAGGTGCCCGGCTGCAGCGGCGGCTGGTACAGCACGAATTCGCCGTAGCGGGCGACCAGGAATTGTTTGATCTGTGCATCGTCGTGGCCCTGCTGCATCAACTGCAGCACTTCACGGCGCAGGTCCTGAGCGATCTGTGCGTTGGAATCGGCCAGCGACTGGTTCTGGCACTGGACGCAGCGCAGCTGCGCTGCCAGGTCGTGGAAGCGGGCTTCTTCGGCCGCGCTGCGGAAGGCGAGCGGCCGTGGGTCGTGCAGCGGCTGCTGCGCCAATGCGGGCAGCACCGCGCACAGCAGCAGCGCCAGCAGCGCGTTACGGATTGCCGTGCAGGCCGGTATCGGCATGGCCTTGGGCCTTTTCGATCTTCTGCAGCGCGGGAATCAGCTTTTCGTCCACCACCTGCTGGGTCATCGCGCCGCTGTACTTCCAGCGCACGATGCCACTGCCATCGACCAGGAAGGTTTCCGGCGCAGCGGTAACGCCCCAGTCGATCGCGGTACGGCCTTCCATGTCACTGAGCACCACCATGAACGGGTTGCCCAGCGTCTCCAGCCAGTGCAGCGCATCGGTGGGCTCGTCCTTCCAGTTGTAGCCGATCACGCGCACGCGCTTGCTTTCGGCGAAGCGGGTCAGCACCGGGTGTTCCTCGCGGCAGGCCGCGCACCAGCTGCCCCACACGTTCAGCAGGTAGGGCGCACCGCGCAGTTCCTCACTGCGCACGGTCATGCTCGGGTCGTGCAGCACCGGCAGCGCGAAGGCGGGGGCCGGCTTGTCGATCAGCGCCGAAGGCAGCACGTCGCGCTGCGGATCCCCCGACTTCATCACCCCGTACACCATCAACCCCAGCAGGCCGAAGAAGAACAGCACGCCGATGACGATGGCGATGGGGGGCAGCGGGCGCGACGGACGCGGGGCAGGGGACGACGACATGAAAACTCCTACGGACGACGGAAACGGCGGTCGGCGGCGGTGATGAATCCGCCCAGTGCCATCAGCAGTGCGCCCAGCCAGATCCAGCGCACGAACGGTTTGATGTGCACCCGTACCGCCCACGCATTGTTGCCCAGCGGCTCGCCCAATGCCACGTAGACATCGCCGTTCAGGCGTGCATCGATGCCGGCCTCGGTCATCACCTGGCCGCCGCTGGCGTACTGGCGTTTTTCCGGGTGCAGCAGGGCCTGCTCGCGGCCGTTGCGGAACACCCGCAGGTGGCCACGGTCGGCCACGAAATTGGGGCCTTCGCGGTGGTCCACGCCTTCGAAGCGGACTTCGTAGCGGCCAACGACCAGTTGCTGCCCCGGCGCCAGCGCCACTTCGCGCTGCACGTTCAGTGCTTCCACCAGCAGCGCCCCGGCCAGGAACACCGCCATGCCGCCATGGGCCACGATCATGCCGAGCATTTCGGCGGTGAAGCGGCCATTGCCGCGCAGCCGCTGCCAGACGAAGCGCGCGGTGCCCAGGCCGACCCAGGCCGCGGCCGCAACGCCCAGCCCTGCCTTCCAGCCATTCTGCGGCGCCTGCCACCACGCCAGCGCACCCAGCACGATCGCCAGCCCCATCCACGGTGCCAGCAGGGCCAGGGCGCGCGAGGCCTGGTCGCGTTGCCACTTCACCAGCGGCCCGAACGGCAGCAGCAGCACCAGCGGTGCCATCAGCAGCAGGAACAGACTGCCGAAGTACGGTGGGCCGACCGAAATCTTGCCCAGCGACAAGGCATCGGCCAGCAGCGGGTACAGGGTGCCCAGCAGCACCATGGCGCAGGCCGTGGCCAGCAGCAGGTTGTTGCCCAGCAGCAGGGTCTCGCGCGAAGTGGCGGTGAAGCCACGGCGTGGATCATCGCTGTCCATGCCCAGACGGCCGGCACGCAGCGCGTACAGCACCAGGCTGCCACCGACCAGCAGCGACAGGAAGATCAGGATGAACAGGCCACGTGACGGGTCGGCGGCGAACGAATGCACGCTGGTCAGCACGCCCGAGCGCACCAGGAAGGTGCCCAGCAGGGACAGCGCGAAGGCGGCGATGGCCAGCAGCAGGGTCCAGCTGCCGAAGGTGCCGCGCTTTTCAGTGACGGCCTGCGAATGGATCAGTGCGGCGCCGACCAGCCAGGGCATGAAACTGGCGTTCTCCACCGGGTCCCAGAACCACCAGCCGCCCCAGCCCAGCTCGTAGTAGGCCCACCAGCTGCCCAGCGCGATGCCCAGCGTCAAGAAGCCCCAGGCCACGTTGGTCCAGGGCCGCGTCCAGCGCTGCCAGCGTGCATCCACGCGGCCCTCCAGCAGCGCGGCCACGGCGAAGGCGAAGGGCACCGAAAACCCGACGTAGCCCAGGTACAGCATCGGCGGGTGGATGATCAGCCCCGGATCCTGCAGCAGCGGATTCAGGTCGCGACCTTCCAGCGGCGCCGGATTCAGGCGCAGGAACGGGTTGGAGGTGAAGATCAGGAAGGCCAGGAAGCCGACGCTGACCACGCCCATCACCGCCAGCACGCGGGCCTGCACCGGCGCCGGCAGCTGCCGCGAGAACAGCGCCACCGCACCGGTCCACAGCGCCAGCACCAGTGCCCACATCAGCAGCGAACCCTCGTGCGCACCCCACACCGCCGAATAGCGATAGATCAGCGGCAGCAGCGAATTGGAATTCTCGGCCACGTAGCGCACCGAAAAATCCTGCTGCACGAAGGCGGCCGTCAGCACCGCGAAGGCAGCGGCCACCAGCAGCAGCTGGGCGAAGGCGGCCGGGCGTGCGGTGGCCATCCAGGCGCTGTTGCCGCGCTGGGCGCCGGCCAGCGGCAGGCCGGCCTGCAGCAGCGCCGCCAGCAACGCACACAACAGCAGGATCTGACCCAGCTCCGGCAGCACTCAGCGCACCTCGGGCGCCGTTACCGGCACGTCGTGCTTGCGATGGGCATCGCCCATCTTGTCGGCCACTTCCTTGGGCACGTAATTCTCATCGTGCTTGGCCAGCACTTCGTCGGCCACGAACACCCCATCCTGCAGGCGGCCGCTGGCGACCACGGCGGTGCCCTCGCGGAACATGTCCGGCAGGATGCGATCGGTGCTGACCGGCAGCGTGGCATCGCCATCGGTCACCACGAAATGCGCCTGCAGCGAACCACTGGGGCGATCGAAGGAACCCTTCACCACCATGCCGCCCAGGCGGAAGCGCGACTGCGCGTCGACATCCCCGCGCAGCACTTCAGACGGGGTGTAGAGATAGGCGATATTGCGCTGCAGAGCGAAGGCCACCAGGGTGGTCGCCAGCCCGGATGCCAACAGCAGCAGCATTACCCAGACCATGCGGCGTCGCTGCACCGGCGTCATCGGCTGAGCTCGGTGGCCAGCGGCGCCGCTGCCGGGCCATTGCTGCGCGCCTGCAACCGCTGCTGGCGGCGCTGTGCCTGTTGCCGGGCGTGGCGCAGGCGCAGCCAGGAACCCAGCGCATCGCAGCCCAGCACGAGCAGGAACACCGAGAACGCTGCGATCAGATAGGGCAGGTGGGTCATGGCCGTGGCTCCGTGTGGCGGGCTGCCGCTGGCGTGCCGAAGCGTTCGCCGATCCAGGCCTTGCCGGCCTCGCGGGCGATGTTGTCGGCGCGCGCCTTGGCCAGCAGCGAGCCGACGAACCACAGTTTGGTGGCCACCACCATCCACCACAGCGGCGCAATCAGTTCCGGGCGTACCGCGTTTTCGCCGAACACATTGATCGACTGGCGCTGGTGCAGTGCCCCCCACCAGTCCACCGAATAGCGGATGACCGGCAGCAGGCCCACGCCGATGATCGCCAGCAGCCCGGCGGCGCGCGCGGCGCTGCGGCGGTCCTCAATGGCGTGGTACAGCCCGATCACGCCCAGGTACAGGAAGAGCAGGATCAGCTCACTGGTCATGCGCGGGTCCCAGTCCCACCAGGTGCCCCAGGTGCCTTTTCCCCAGATGCTGCCGGTCAGCAGGGTGATCAGGGTGAAGCCGGCGCCCATCGGCGCACAGGCCATGGCCAGGATTTCGCAGATCTTGATCCGCCAGATCAGTGCGATGGCGGAATAGGCCGCCATCAGCGCGAACACGAACAGGCTCATCCATGCACTGGGCACGTGGATGTAGATGATGCGGAAGGCATCGTGCTGGTTCTGTTCCGGCGGCGCCACGAACAGCCCCTGCCACAGGCCGATCAGCAGCACCGGTACCGCTGCGGCGTAGAACACGCGGGACCAGCGCGCGGCGAAACGATCGAAGGTCGGAGGTGAACCGAGTTGGTGGAACCAGCGGACGATCGGATTCATGCGTGGCGGCTATCCAGCAGGGATGGATTGGCTCTCAGCTCGTTCAACTCAGAGAAATACGGATGGCCGCGGCCGTGGCCAGCGGTGCCAGCACCAGGGCAACCACCAGCCCCGCGCCCAGCATCAGCAGCGCACCGACTGGATCCTGCCCACGGCCGGCTGCCGCCAGACTGCCTGCACCGAACACCAGCACCGGTACATACAGCGGCAACGACAGCAACGCCACGAGAATACCAGAGCGCCGGATGCCGACGGTCAGTGCTGCCACCACACCGCCGATCAGGCTCAACACGGGTGTTCCCAGCAGCAACGATGCCAGCAACATCGGCAGTTGGTCATGTGGCAGATGCAGCATTTCCGCCAGCAACGGGCTGACCACGATCAGCGGCAGCGCCGTGGTGGCCCAGTGCACCAGCACCCGCACCAATACCAGCCAGGCCAACGGCACCGGGGCCAGCAGCCATTGTTCCAGCGAGCCGTCTTCGGCATCGGAACGGAACAGCGAGTCCAGCGCCAGTTGCCCGGCCAGCAGAACCGCCAGCCACAGCACGGCACCGGCCGTAGCGGCCAGCGGCTGCGGATCGCGGCCCTGGGCCAGGGCGAACAGCACCACCACCAGCAGCGCGAACAGCAGCGGCTGCAGGGCATCGCCACGGCGGCGCCACAGCAGGCGCATGTCGCGCGCCACCAGGGCGCGCGCGGTCTGCCACAGACCCGGTTCGGTGCCCGGCGCGATCATGCGGCTTCTCCCTGGGCAAGATCCGGCTGCAGTTGCAGCAGGCGCGTGCGTACCGGCGGTGCGGCATAGGCGCCATGGGTGGTGACCAGGGCGGCACCGCCGCTGCGCAGGTGCGCGGAAATCATCCGGTTGACCAGGTTGATGCCGTCCAGATCCAGGTTGGCGTAGGGCTCGTCCAGCAGCCACAGCGGGGCCGGTGACAGCCAGATGCGGGCCAGTGCCAGCCGCCGTTTCTGCCCGGCCGACAGGTGCCGCACCAAGGTGTCTTCGTAACCGGCCAGGCCGACGATGGCCAGCGCATTGCCCGGCATCTGCCGTGCGCGCCGCCCATGCAGGCCGCACAGGAAGTGCAGGTTTTCCAGCGTGTCCAGGTCCGGCTTCAGCGCGGGCAGGTGGCTCAGGTAGGCCACGTAGCGCGCGCGCTCGGCCGTGCTGGCCTGCTTGCCGTCGATGCGTACCTGACCGGCGCCCGGCCGGGCCAGGCCGGCCAGCACGCGCAGCAGGGTGGTCTTGCCGGCGCCGTTGCCGCCCTGCACCAGCAAAGCCTCGCCGGCGTCCACATGGAAGTCCAGCGGGCCGAACACGGGCTCATCATTGCGGGAGAAGCTCAGGCCGCTGGCGGCCAGCAATGCAGGGGTGTTCAAGGGGCAGGGATCTTCATGCCGGGGTGCGGCGGCAATTGTAGCGGTGAATGCGGCCCCGGTACCGCCAGACCCGGGCCGCTGGCGGCGTGGAATATGCAAAGAACGGCCCGGTTCCGCAGGCAGGGCGTGGATTTCGTACACTTCCGGGCCTTGTTCTCCCATATTCCAGGCCGATGCAACCGAACACCAAGCTGCCCAAGGTCGGCACCACCATCTTCACGGTCATGTCCCAGCTCGCCGCCGAGCACGGCGCGGTCAACCTGGGCCAGGGCTTCCCGGATTTCTCCGCACCGCAGCGGCTGATCGACGAGACCAGCAAGGCGATGGCGGCCGGCCTGAACCAGTACCCGCCGATGACCGGCGTGGCGCCGCTGCGCCAGGCCATCGCGCAGAAGTCGCTGGACCTGTACGGCGCCACTATCGACCCGGAAACCGAAATCACCGTGACCAGCGGTGCCACCGAGGCCATCTTCAACGCCATCCACGCCGTGGTGCGTGCCGGCGAGGAAGTGATCGTGCTGGACCCGGCCTACGACTGCTACGAACCGGCCATCGAGCTGGCCGGCGCCACCGCCGTGCACGTGCCGCTGGACCCGCAGACCTTCGCCGTGGACTGGGACCGCGTGCGCGCGGCAATCACCCCGCGCACCCGCATGCTGATGGTCAACACCCCGCACAACCCGTCCGGCGCCATGCTGGACGAAGCGGACATGCAGGCGCTGGCCGACCTGCTGCGCGGCACGCAGATCTACCTGATTTCCGATGAGGTGTACGAGCACATCATCTACGACGGCCGCCGCCACGAATCGGCGCTGCGTTACCCGGAACTGCGCGAGCGCACCTTCGTCATCTCCAGCTTCGGCAAGACCTACCACTGCACCGGCTGGAAGATCGGCTACGCGGTGGCGCCGCCGCTGCTGACCGCCGAATTCCGCAAGGTGCACCAGTACAACACCTTCACCAGCTTCGGCCCGGCCCAGTACGGGTTTGCCGCGATGATCCGCGACGAGCCGGAACATCACCTGGAGCTGGGCGCGTTCTACCAGGCCAAGCGCGATCGCTTCCGCGAGCAGCTGGCCGGCACGCGCCTGAAGCCGCTGCCGGTGCCGGGCGGCTACTTCCAGTTGGTCGACTATTCGGACGTCAGCGATCTGCCCGACCACGAATTCGTGAAGTGGCTGACGATTGAAAAGGGCGTGACCGCCATTCCGCTGTCGCCGTTCTACGAAACCGCGCCGGTGGGCCAGCGCCTGGTGCGCCTGTGCTTTGCCAAGAACGAAGCCACCCTGGACGCGGCGATCGAACGCCTGCGCCTGCTCTAAGGGGACACGACCATGCAGGACCTTCGCATTTCCCTCGTCCAGGGCGACACCCGCTGGCATGACCCGGCGGGCAACCGCGATTACTACGGTGCGCTGCTGGCGCCGCTGGCCGGCCGCACCGACCTGGTGATCCTGCCGGAGACCTTCACCAGTGGGTTTTCCAACGATGCCATCGCCCACGCCGAAGGCATGGACGGGCCGACCGTGGCCTGGCTGCGTGAGCAGGCACGTGCGCTGGATGCCGCGGTGATCGGCAGCGTGCAGCTGCGCGAAGGCGAGGGCGTCTACAACCGCCTGCTGTTTGCCACGCCTGACGGTGCGCTGCAGTACTACGACAAGCGCCACCTGTTCCGCTACGGCGGCGAGCACGAACGCTATGCCGCCGGCCGCGACCGCCTGAGCGTGGAATGGAAGGGCTGGCGGATCAACCCGCAGGTCTGCTACGACCTGCGTTTCCCGGTGTTCTGCCGCAACCGCTTTGACGTGGAGCGGGCAGGGCAGATGGATTTCGACCTGCAGATCTTCGTGGCCAACTGGCCCTCGGCACGTGCCTATGCGTGGAAGACCCTGCTGCGCGCGCGCGCCATCGAGAACCTGTGCTTCGTGGCGGCGGTCAACCGCATCGGCGTGGACGGCAACCAGCTGCACTACGCCGGCGACAGTGCGGTGATCGATTTCCTGGGCCAGCCGCAGGTGGAGATCCGCGAGCGCGAGCAGGTGGTCACCACCACCATCTCGGCCGAGGCCCTGGCCGCGCACCGCGCGCGTTTCCCGGCCATGCTCGATGCCGACGCCTTCCATCTGGACGAGCGCGCCTGAGCGCGCGCTGCGGCGGCTGAACGCTTGCCGCACCCACGCGCGCGCCTGCATCCACCGTGCACGCGCGCGCTGCTAGATTCGCCAGCAGTCCGATTGAAGTGGAAGTGCTGCCGATGAAGAAGTCCCTTGCCCTGCTGCTGGCCCTTGCCGCCAGCGCCCTGGCCCCGGCCGCGCAGGCCGGCGGCAACCTGGATTGCCAGTTGCGCTACAACCTGTCCGGCTGGTCGCTGATCTACAAGACTGCCTCGGGCACCGGTACGGTCCGCTGCAGCAACGGCGCCAGCATGCCGGTGCGCATCCAGCTCAAGGGCGGCGGCCTGACCGTGGGCAAGTCGAAGATCACCGATGGCCGTGGCAGCTTCACCGGCGCCAGCAGCGTGGGTGAGCTGCTGGGCACCTATGCCTCGGTCGGTGCCCATGCCGGTGCGGTGAAATCCAGCAACGCCCAGGTGATGACCAAGGGCGATATCTCGCTGGCCCTGTCCGGCACCGGCAAGGGCTGGGACCTGGGCGTGGATGGTGCGGCGTTCACCATCAGCCGCCGCTGAACCTTACCAGCCGATCTGCAGGTGCCAGGCGTGGCCGGTCACGCTGAGCTGTTCGACCACGTAGCCGCGGTCCTGGTAATGCGCCAGTACCGCTTCGGCCTGGCCTTCGCGGGCCTGGCCGCGGGGCAGGGCCACCACGATGCGGCGTTCGCCCTTGCGCGAGTTGGCGTCGATGGAATGATCGATGTCCTGGATGAATTCGCCGGTGGTACGGCCAGCGAGGTCGGCGTTGGCACGGGCCTGGTCGGGAGTGATGCCGGTCATGGGTGTTGCCTTGTCATGTGAGTGAGGCTTGACGATAGGCAGCGGGCGCACCAAATGCGGCGACCTATGGCACAAATGGCATGTTTTCAAACAATTCCTAGAGAAAATCCGCGCAACGATCAGGCGCCCTCGCGACCTGCACGCCAACAAAAAACCCCGGCCGAAGCCGGGGTTTTTCATTTCAGCGAGGACCGCGATCAGCCGCCGCGCGGGCCGCTGCGGCGCGGGCCGCCCGGGCCACGGTTGCCGCCGGGGCCACCCGGGCCGCGGTTGCCACCCGGACCGCCGGGACCACGGTTGCCGCCCGGGCCACGGTTGCCACCGGGACCGCCCGGACCGCGACCGCCCGGACGGGCGCCGTGCGCCGGCTTCGGGCTGCCATACGGGTTGAAGCCCGGAGTGGCATGGTCGGACGGGAAGCTCGGGGCGTTGCCCGGATGGCCGTACGGGTGCTTGTTGCCCTGGCCCTGCGAGCGGTTGCCCGCGCCGGCCGGACGACCCTGGCCGCCACCGGCGCCACCACGGCCTTCACCGCCGAAGCCGCCACGGCCCTGGCCGCCGGCATTGCCGCGACCTTCGCCGCCGAAGCCACCACGGCCCTGGCCGCCGCCGGCACCCGCACCCGGGGCCTTCGGCTTGCCGTACGGACGGCCCTGGCCGCCTGCGCCCGGACCACGGGCACCCGGGCCACGCGCGCCGGGGCCGGCATTGCGGTGGCCGCTCGGGCCAGTGCTCACGCCGTCGGGCACGTACCAGGTGCGGAACGCGGCCGGGTTGCCTTCCGGCAGCGAGCGATCGTTCTTCGGCGCGCGCTGCTTGAACGGCTTCTGCGACTGCTTGGCCGCCGCTTCACCGCTGACGGTCAGGCCGCCCTTGAAGCCGCCGCCCTTGCCGCCACGGCCACGGCCGCGGTCTTCGCGCACGTTGTCGAAGCGGCGCAGTTCGCGGCCTTCATCGGCCGTGCTGTGGCCATTGACGTAAGCATTGCCGCGGCCACCTTCGCGCACGCGCACGGTGGTCTTGGCGGCGCGGCGCTGGCCGATCACCGGCTGCAGGGTCAGCGCCGACGGCGCGCCTTCTTCCAGCTTCAGCTGCGCGCGCAGGGCTTCCACCTGGGCGCTGGGCAGTTCCACGGTCTGGCCACGGGCCAGTTCGCGCGGCAGCGACACCTTGCCGTAGCGGGTGCGCTTGAGGCGGCTGACCTGGCAGCCCTGCGATTCCCACAGGCGGCGCACTTCGCGGTTGCGGCCTTCCTTCACCACCACGCGGAACCAGTCGTGCGAGTCGGTGCCGCCGATGCGTTCGATCTCGTCGAACTTGGCCGGGCCGTCTTCCAGCGCCACGCCACGGGCCAGGCGGTCGACGATCGCGTCGCTGACCTTTTCTTCGCCTTCCGGTGCACGCACGCGCACCACGTACTCGCGCTCGACCTCGAACGACGGGTGCATCATGGCATTGGCCAGTTCACCGTCGGTGGTGGCCAGCAGCAGGCCGGTGGTGTTGATGTCCAGGCGGCCGATCGCGATCCAGCGCGCGCCCTTCAGCGGCGGCAGCGCTTCGAACACGGTCGGGCGGCCTTCGGGGTCTTCGCGGGTGGTCACTTCGCCTTCCGGCTTGTTGTAGACCAGCACGCGCGATGGCTCGGCCAGCGCGGTGGCGACGAAGCCACGGCCGTCCAGCTCGATCTTGTCGCCGCTCTTGACCGACATGCCGGTCTGCGCGACTTCGCCGTTCACCTTGACCAGGCCTTCGGCGATGCGCTGTTCCAGCGCGCGGCGCGAACCCAGGCCGGCCTGGGCCAGCACCTTGTGCAGGCGCTCTTCCAGCTTGAACTGTTCGGAGGTGGCTTCGCGCTTCAGCGACAGCTTGTTACGGGGGGTGTCACTCATCAGATTTGCTCCGGCCGACGGTTTCGAGGTCGGCCTCTGGTTCGGAATCGGCTTGGTCAACAGCCACGGTCGTCATCGCGACGGCGTTGTCTTCGCGTTCGTTCACGGGAACCGCGCGCTCGCCCGGCGCGGAATCGGGGTGCCCAGCATCGAAGGGCGAAGGTGCTTGCTCGTCACTGGCCGGTGCAGGGGCTGCGCCGGCGGAATCGGGGGTGTTGCCTGTGCCTGCGTCCAGGCGGGTGTCATCGTTGGCAGCGCCGTCAGGGTCGGCACTGATGTCCGGGCCGGCGGCGCCTGCGGCGGCCGGGCCGTCACGGTCCAGCGCCAGCTGCGGTTCCAGTTCGCCCAGGTCCTTCAGTTCGGACAGTGGCGGCAGTTCGTCCAGCCGCTTCAGCCCGAAGTAGTCCAGGAAGCCCTTGGTGGTGCCAAACAGCGCCGGCTTGCCGGGTACGTCGCGGTGGCCGACCACGCGGATCCATTCGCGCTCTTCCAGCGCCTGGATGATGTTGCTGCTGACGGCCACGCCGCGCACCTGCTCGATCTCGCCGCGGGTGATCGGCTGCCGGTAGGCAATCAGCGCCAGCGTTTCCAGGGTGGCGCGGGTGTAACGGGTCTTGCGTTCGGTCCACAGCCGGCTGATCCAGCCATGCACTTCGGCGGTCACCTGGTAGCGGAAGCCGGAGGCCACCTCCAGCAGTTCCACGCCGCGGCCGGTGCAGGCCTCGCGCAGCTGTTCCAGGGCGCGCTCGATGCTGCCCGGCGGCGCCGGCTCGTCTTCCGGGAACAGGTCTTTCAGCTGGGCCAGGGTGAGCGGCTGGCTGGACGCCAGCAGGGCACCTTCGACAATACGGTTGATCAGCGGTTGGTCCATCGGCAGGCAGCGCTCACTCGTTCTCGTTGGCGGCGTCGTTGTCGTCGAACTCGCTGCTGAACTGCAGCGGGGCGTTGGTGTTGCCGGCCGCCAGCGACTTCACGTAGATCGCCGCCAGCGGTTCTTCCTGCACGATGTCCAGCAGCTGTTCCTTGGCCAGTTCCAGCATGGCCAGGAAGGTGACCAGCACGCCCAGCTTGCCTTCCTCAGTGGTGAACAGACTTTCAAACCGGTAGAACCGGCCATCTTCCATGCGGCCCAGGATCTCGCCCATGCGCTGGCGCACGCTCAGTGCCTCGCGCTTGATCGCATGGCCAGTGAACAGCTCGGCGCGCTTGAGCACGTCGTGCAGGGCCAGCAGCATTTCCTTCAGGTCCACCGGCGGCGGCAGCTTCACCGTCGCCCGTTCCGGCATGAACGCATGCGCCACCGTGGTGTCGCGGTCCTGCCGGGGCAGGGCGTCGATATCCTCCGCCGCCTGCTTGAAGCGTTCGTACTCCTGCAGCCGGCGCACCAGCTCGGCGCGCGGGTCGGCTTCGTCGCCATCCTCGCTGACCGGGCGCGGCAGCAGCATGCGCGACTTCACTTCGGCCAGGATCGCGGCCATCACCAGGTACTCGGCGGCCAGCTCGAAACGCAGCTCGCGCATCACCGTGATGTATTCCACGTACTGCCGGGTGATCTCGGCCACGGGAATGTCCAGCACGTCCAGGTTCTGCCGGCGGATCAGGTACAGCAGCAGGTCCAGCGGCCCTTCGAAGGCATCCAGGATGACTTCCAGCGCGTCCGGCGGGATGTACAGGTCCTGCGGAATCTGCAGGACCGGTTGCCCATGCACCACGGCCAGCGGCATTTCCTGCTGCTGGGGGGCGGGCGGCCGGGTTGGCGGGTTCGCGTCGAGCGCGAGTTCGGAAGTCATCTAATGGACGTCAGCATTGCAACGGACCAGTCGCGGTACCCGTCATGCCGGGCCAACGCCACGGCCACGGGGGCACCAGGCACGCCTGTCTCGGCGCGATTCCACACATATGAAACAGCAGCACGCGCTGCACAACAGCGGCAGCGACAAGACTACGGGGAGGTCGTCTACGTGGCCCGTCAGGAAGCGGCGGGGCGATCGTCGGGGGCTGCGGAAGCCGCGGAAACCGACGGGCTGCTGCATCCAGCCACGTGCAATTGACCCTAGGGTAAGGCTTTGCCGCGCCAGTGTCCAGCAACGGCAGGCAACAGGCCGGCATTGGCTAGAATCGGCGCACCGCAACATGAACGAGGAACCACCCCATGTGGTACGTGATTGAAGGCTATGACGACCAGGACGTGCTGGCCCAGCGGCTGCAGGTACGTCCGCAGCACCTGGCGCGCCTGCAGGCGCTGAACGACCAGGGGCGCCTGCTGCTGGCCGGTCCATGCCCGGCCATCGACAGCGAAGACCCGGGTCCGGCCGGCTTCAGCGGCTCGGTGGTCATCGCCGCATTCGACTCGCTGGCGCAGGCACAGGAATGGGCCGAAGCCGACCCGTACGTGGCCGCGGGCGTGTACGTGCGCACCCAGGTGCGTCCGTTCCGCAAGGTGCTGCCATGAACGCGGGGCGCATCGAACAGATTCGTGATGCACTGCAACAAGCGTTGGCCCCCAGCGTGCTGGAGATCGAAGACGACAGTCATCGCCATGCCGGCCATGCCGGCGCGCGCGATGGGCGCGGCCATTTCAACGTGCACGTGGTCAGCGAACGCTTCGCCGGCATGGCCCCACTTGCGCGCCACCGCGCGGTCTACGCTGCGCTGGGCAGCCTGATGGACACCGACATCCATGCGCTGTCCATCCGTGCACATACCCCGTCAGAACAGGGCTGAACATGACCCAGATACTGTCTTTGCAGGTCACCGTGCGGGCCTGCCCGGGACAACTTTTTGTGTCCGGAATGGGACATTCGCCTAACGGACAGTTTACAAGCGCAGATGGAAACGCTTACATTCCGCGCCAAGCTGGTAGGTCCAAGCCGTGGAGGGCGGCTTCGTGAACAAGGCAGCCATAACAATCAAAGATGTCGCACGCGAAGCCCGGGTCTCCGTGGCCACGGTTTCCCGCGCGCTCAACGGGCATGAGAACGTTGCCGAACCGGTCCGCCAGCTTGTGCTGGAAGTGGCCGCGCGGCTGCGCTACACCCCACATGCTGCCGCGCGCAGCCTCAGCAGCCGCCGTACCAATACGGTGGGCGTGGTGCTGCCCGATCTGTACGGTGAATTCTTCTCCGAACTGATGCGTGGCATCGACGGAGTGGCCCGCAGCCGCCGCCAGCACCTGCTGGTGTCCAGCTACCACGGCGACCAGGAACAGCAGGGCGCTGCGCTGCGCGCCATGCGCGGCCGCGTCGATGGCCTGCTGGTGCTGTCCCCGTATGCGGAAAGCCCGGGGTTCCTGACCGACAACCTGCCGCAGTCGCTGCCCACCGTGCTGATCAACACCTACCTGCCCACGCAGGACCACCCGGTGTTGAGCATCGACGACCACGCAGGGGCGATGGCCATGACCCGCCACCTGCTCGATGCCGGCCACCGCCGCATCGCTTTCATTTCAGGCCCGGACCTCAACTTCGACGCGCGCGAGCGCCTGCGCGGCTTCCGTGACGCGCTGGCGGCTGCTGGCAATGGCGCCGAAGGCATCGAGCTGCCCGGTGATTTCGACGAAGCTTCCGGCCATCGCGCCGGTCAGGAGTTGCTGGCAGCCGGTGCGCTGCCCGATGCCGTGTTCGCCGCCAACGACATGATGGCCCTGGGATGTCTGTACGCGTTCGCGCAGGCAGGTGTCCACGTGCCCACCGATGTCGCCCTGGCGGGTTTCGATGACATTCCGCTGGCGCGGTTCGTACACCCATCGTTGACCACCATGCAGGTCAGTATCGCCGAGTTGGGCGATCGGGCCATGACGCGCCTGTTGCAGTTGATGGACGGCACTACCACGGAAGGGGCAGGGGACAAGCAGACGCTGGTACCCCGCCTGATCGTTCGAGATTCCACCACCTCGCCATCCGGCCGTTGAAGCCGGAGGCTTTCCTTTTCTTTTGACTGATCGCAGGAACCGCGCAAGCGGTTACCACCACCCGGAGATTGAGTTGATGATGCATTCCACCATCCGCACGCCGGCACGCCGGCTGCTGAGCACCGCCCTGGTCAGCTGCCTGATGCTGGCCGCCGCCCCGAACGTGATGGCCCAGTCGGCCAACGCCAGCCTGCGTGGCCAGGTGTCCGGCGCCCAGGCCGGCGCGGAAGTGACCGCCACCAACGTGGCCACCGGTTCGGTGCGCCGTGGCACCGTGCGTGCCGACGGCAGCTACTCGCTGATGGGCCTGGACCCGGGCACCTATGACGTGGTGGCCAACGGCCAGACCCAGAAGGTCACCGTCACCGTGGCCTCCACCGCCACGCTGAACTTCAGCGAAGCGGCCGCCACCGGCGGCGGCACCTCGGCGGCCACCAACCTGGACACCGTGAACGTGGTCGCGCCGACCCTGCTGCAGGAAGTGCGCACCTCCGAAGTCGGCAAGACCGTCAGCCTGCAGCAGATCCAGACCACCCCGCAGGTGTCGCGCAACTTCCTGGAGTTCGCCGACGCCGTGCCGGGCATGATCTTCACCCGTGATGCCAAGGGCAACACCTCGCTGCGTGGCGGTGCCACCAATGCCGACGGCACCAACGTCTACATCGACGGCGTGGGCCAGAAGAGCTACGTGAAGGGCGGCGGCGTGGCCGGCCAGTCCGGCAGCGCCGGCAACCCGTTCCCGCAGCTGGCCATCGGCGAATACAAGGTCATCAGCGGCAACTACAAGGCCGAGTACGGCCAGGTGTCCAGCGCCGCGGTGACCGCCGCCACCAAGTCCGGTACCAATGAATTCAAGGGTGAGGCGTTCTACCGCTACACCGACGAAGACATGCGCGCCAAGACCCCGGCCGAGCGCCAGGCCGGCCAGGAAAAGATGGTCTCGGCCGAGAAGGAATACGGCTTCGCCCTGGGCGGCCCGATCGTCAAGGACAAGGCCCACTTCTTCGTGACCTACGAAGCCAAGCGCTTCGACCTGCCGGTCACCATCGCGCCGGACGGTGCGGTGACCAGCAGCGTGGGTCTGCTGCCGGCTGACGGCGCTGCCGGCCTCGGCCCGGCCAGCCAGCCGTTCCAGCAGGACCTGATCTTCGCCAAGGTCGACTTCGAGCCGACCGACAACGATCGCATCGAGCTGACCTTCCAGGACCGCGACGAAACCCAGCAGCAGTTCAGTGGCCAGACCTCGCCGGAAGCCGGCCGTGAAGTGGTCAACACCGACCGCCGCTATGCCCTGCGCTGGAACCACAGCGGTGAGCGTTACTACAACGAATTGATGGTCACCCATGAAGATTCGTTCAACAACCCGACCCCGCTGACCCTGGCCAACGGCATCACCTACACCGCACCGGACGGCACCGAAGACCGCACCATCGTGAAGGTCGGCGGCGCTTCGGCACTGGATTCGCAGGTGAAGGGCCAGAAGGGCTGGTCGATCGAAGACAACCTGACCCTGGACGGCATCCAGTGGGCGGGCGACCACACCATCAAGATGGGCGTGAAGTACAAGGAAATCGATCTGTACGCCTCTGACGCGGCGCAGATCAACCCGACCTTCACCTATACCCTGGGCGATCCGGACTTCCCGTCGGACATCCCGTACAAGGCGCAGTTCGTCAAGCCGGTCACCGGCGTTGCCGGCGTGTCCGGTGAAGTGCGTTCCAAGGCCAAGCAGCTGGGTCTGTTCATCCAGGACGACTGGCAGGTCAACGACCACCTGCAGGTCAACCTGGGCCTGCGCTGGGATTACGAAAAGAACCCGGCCTACCTGGACTTCGTGACCCCGCAGCAGGTGGTGGACGCCATCTACTCGCAGGACCCGCGCGCTGCCGCCGGCCAGACCTACGCCGATTCGCTGGCGCTGGGCGGCCTGGACATCAGCGATTACATCAGCAACGGCCACAACCGCAAGGCGTTCAAGGATGCCTGGCAGCCGCGCCTGGGCTTCTCGTATGACATCAACGCCGACGAGCAGCACGTGATCCACGGTGGTGCCGGCCGTTCCTACGACCGCGACCTGTTCGACAACCTGCAGCTGGAAACCACCAAGCTGGCCCTGCCGCAGCCGACCATCTACTTCCGCAACCCGGCCACCGGCACCTGCATCAACGGCCAGGCCGCCTGCTACGACTGGAACCCGAACCTGCTCAACGGCATCGGCAACCTGCAGGCCCTGGTAGGCGCCACCAGCAATGCCGGTCTGGAAGTGGACCTGCTGAACAACAAGCTGAAGGCCCCGTACTCGGATCAGTTCAGCCTGGGCATGAGCAACCAGATCGGTGACTGGCTGACCGACGCCACGATCGCCCGTACCCTGAGCTACGACGGCTTCGCCTTCACCCTGGGCAACCGTTACCCGACCGGCCAGTTCTTCGATGACCCGCGCCTGTGCGGCGGCACCGACCCGGGCCTGAGCCAGGCCTGGAGCTGCAACGTGCCGGGCTTCGGCAGCCTGATCATCGGCCAGCAGGGCATCAAGACCCGTGCGACCCAGGTGCTGCTGTCGGCGCAGAAGCCGTTCACCAAGGAAAGCGGCTGGGGCACCTCGATCGCCTACACCTGGACGACCGCGCGCCACAACCGCGACATCAACGAGAAGTACGCGTTCGACCGCGGCCTGATCGGCGATTACCCGACCATCCGTTCCAACGGCGCGCCGCGCCACCGCCTGGTGGTGACCGGTTCGTACGCGGGCTTCTGGGGCATCACCTTCGGTGGCAAGATCACCCTGGCCACCCCGACCGCCGTCAACGACTGGTACGGCATCCCGCAGGCCAGCGGCTACACCCTGCCGACCCCGCAGGCCGCCGTGCCCAACGCCAATGGCAAGTTCCTGATCGGTGGCAAGGTGTTCGGCTACCGCTCGGTCGACCTGCAGGCGACGAAGACGTTCAAGATGCCGGGTGATACCGAGCTGTACGCTCGCCTGGACATCATCAACGTGTTCAACTTCGACAACTTCTCCAGCTACAACTACATCAAGAGCAACGGCAAGCTGGAAGCCAGCTACAACGAGACCGGTGACATCATCGGTACGCCGCGCCAGATCAAGGCCGAAGTGGGCTTCCGCTTCTGATGATCGCGCTTGGTACCGCCGGTTCGCCGGCGGTACCGGTTGTGCAATGGCCGGCCGTGATGGCCGGTCCATTGCCCATGCCAGTGCACCGCGACTGCACGGTGCACTGGCATGGGCAATGACGCCGACACCCGGGCCACGTTTTTCGTGGTTTTTTAAGAGTCCGTGCTGTAAACGATTTCAGGTGTTTGGACGTTATGCTCTTCCATCGAACAGCCCACCGGAGGAACCGCGCCATGCAGGCACGCCACCTGTTGACCGCCGCTGCGATGACCCTGGCCATCGCCGCCTGCAAACCGGCCCAGCAGGAAGCACCTGCCAAGCCCAAGCCGCAGGTGATCCTGGTCGAGGCCGACGCACCGCCACGGCCGATGAAGCCGGAACTGCCGCCGCTGTTCGACGATATCGAGCGCCGCACCTTCCAGTTCTTCTGGGATACCACCAATGAACTGAACGGCCTGACCCCCGACCGCTATCCGTCGCGTCCGTTCGCCAGCATCGCCTCGGTGGGCTTCGCGCTGACCGCCTACCCGATCGGCATCGAGAACGGCTGGGTCAGCCGCAACCAGGCCATCGACCGCACCCTGACCACGCTGAAGTTCTTCCGCGACGTGCCGATGGGCCCGCAGCGCACCGGCAAGGCCGGTTACAAGGGCTTCTACTACCACTTCCTGGACATGCAGGAAGGCCGTCGCTACGACAGCTGGGTGGAACTGTCCTCGGTGGATACCGCGCTGCTGATGATGGGCGTGCTGTTTGCCCAGTCGTACTACGACGGCGACGACCCGCGCGAAAAAGAGATCCGGCAGATTGCCGACAGCCTGTACAAGCAGGTCGACTGGCCGTGGCTGCAGCAGCGCGCACCGCTCATTTCAATGGGCTGGTTCCCCGAAAGCGGCTTCATCGACCACGACTGGATGGGCTACAACGAAGCGATGATGGTCTACATCCTCGCCCTGGGCTCGCCCAGCCACCCGGTCAGCCCGGATGCGTGGACCGTGTGGACCCGCACCTACGACAACGACTGGGGCGTCTACCAGGGCCAGGAATACCTGTCCTTCGGGCCGCTGTTCGGCCACCAGTACAGCCACGTCTGGATCGATTTCCGCGATATCCAGGACGCGTACATGCGCGAACGCGGCAGCACTTACTTCCTCAACAGCCGTTCGGCGGCGCTGGCCCAGCGTGAGTACGCCATCGCCAACCCGATGAACTGGAAGGACTACGGCGAGAACGTGTGGGGCCTGACCGCCAGCGATGGCCCGCAGAACACCACCCAGGAATACCGCGGCGAGCAGCGCCAGTTCCGCCATTACTCCTCGCGCGGCGCAGGCCTGCGCGAGAACTTCGACGACGGCACCATCGCCCCGACCGCGGCGGTGTCTTCGATCGTGTTCGCGCCCGAGGAAGTGATCCCGGCCACGGTGGAGATGCACAAGCGCTACGGCGACTACATCTATTCCAGCTACGGGTTCCTGGATTCGTTCAACCCCAGCTTCAACTACGACATTCCGATCAAGACCGGGCGCCTGGTGCCCGACCGTGGCTGGGTTGCCAGCGATTACATCGCCATCGACCAGGGCCCGATCCTGACCATGATCGCCAACTACCGCGATGATTTCGTCTGGGAAGTGATGAAGAAGAACCCGTACATCCGCAAGGGTCTGGAACGGGCAGGATTCAGTGGTGGCTGGCTGGCACCGGAAGGCGAGTTCCAGCCGCTGCAGCTGCAGAAGGATGAGAAGGCCGCGGCGGCGCGCGCGGTAGGTATCGCAGAATCGCGCGCGGCCGCCGCGCAGGAACAGAAGAACAATGCCAACCGCAACACTGGACAGGGGAAGTAAGCCGGTGCAACCCTGGACCCATCGCCTGCGCCGCTGGGCGCTGCCGCTGCTGGCCGCGCTGGCCGTTGCCGGCTGCGCCCGCACCGAGCCGGGCACCACCACCGTGCGCTTCTGGGCCATGGGCCGTGAAGCGGAAGTGGTCAGCGAGCTGATCCACGAGTTCGAAGCCGAAAACCCCGGCATCAAGGTGGATGTGCAGAACATTCCGTGGACGGCCGCGCATGAAAAGCTGCTGACCGCCTTCGCCGCCGATGGCCTGCCCGATGTCTGCCAGCTCGGCAACACCTGGGTGCCCGAGTTCGCCGAACTGGATGCACTGACCCCGCTGCAGCCGTTCGTGCAGCGCTCCACCGTGGTCGATCCGCAGGACTATTTCCAGGGCATCTGGGATACCAACGTGATCCACGGCGAGCTGGTGGGCGTGCCGTGGTACGTCGATACGCGCCTGATCTATTACCGCAAGGACCTGCTGGCCAAGGCCGGTTTCGACCACCCGCCGCGCACCTGGGCCGAGTGGGACCAGCAGATGGCCGCGATCAAGAAGATGCAGGGACCGAACCGCTATGCGGTGCTGATGCCGATCAACGAATTCGAGCAGCAGCTGTCGCTGGCACTGCAGCAGCCCGACCCGCTGCTGCGCGACGATGACACCCGTGGCAACTTCGCCAGCCCCGGCTTCCGCCGCACCCTGGCCTTCTACTCGAACATGTTCGAGCAGGGCTGGGCGCCGAAGATGTCCGAGACGCAGATCTCCAACGTCTGGGATGAATTCTTCCGCGGCTTCAACGTCTTCTACATCTCCGGGCCCTGGAACATCCGCGAGTTCAAGAAGCTGCAGCCCAAGGAACTGGAAGGGCAGTGGGGCACCGCTGCGCTGCCGGGCCCGGACGGTCCGGGCGCGGGCATCGCCGGTGGCACCAGCCTGGTGATCTTCCGCAAGTCGCAGCAGAAGGAAGCCTCGTGGAAGCTGATCGAGTTCCTGTCGCGGCCGGAAATCCAGGCCCGCTTCCATTCCATCATCGGTGACCTGCCGCCGCGTCGCAGCACCTGGAACGCGCCGTCGCTGGCCGGTGATCCGCTGGCCGCGGCCTTCCGTGACCAGCTGGAGCGGGTCAAGCCCACGCCGAAGGTGCTGGAGTGGGAGCGCATCGTGCAGGAAATGCGCATCGTCACCGAAAAGGTGGTGCGCGGTGGCCTGCCGCAGGACAAGGCCGTGGAAGAGCTGGACCAGCGCGTGGACAAGGTGCTGGCCAAGCGCCGCTGGATGCATGAACAACAACGCCTGCAGGGCGGCGGTGCGCAGGCACCTGCCGATGCGCCGGCCGCAGCGGCCGGGAGCCCGCAATGAAACGTACTTCGCTTGCCGGCTGGATCTTCGCCGGCCCCTCGCTGATCGTGCTGGGCCTGTTCTTCGGCCTGCCGGTGGCCTCGGCGCTGGCGCTGAGCGTGACCGACTTCGATCTGTATGCCCTGTCCGACAGCAGCAACCTGCGGTTCGTCGGCCTGGGCAACTACATCGATCTGCTGCAGACCCCGATGTTCTGGAAGTCGCTGTGGAACACCACCTACTTCGTGCTGATCGGCGTACCGCTGTCGATCGGCGTGTCGCTGGGCGCGGCGATGCTGCTGAACGCACCGGCGGCGCGCTTCAAGGCGCTGTTCCGTACCGCACTGTTCGCCCCGGTGGTGACCACCCTGGTGGCGGTGGCGGTGATCTGGCGCTACCTGTTCCACACCAGCTACGGTCTGGTGAACTACGGCCTGGGCCACATCGGCATCAGCCCGATCGACTGGCTGGGTGACCCGAACTGGGCCATGCCCACCATCATGCTGTTCGCCGTGTGGAAGAACTTCGGCTACAACATGGTGATCTTCCTGGCCGGCCTGCAGGCCATTCCGCATGACCTGTACGAGGCCGCGCGCATCGATGGTGCCTCGCGCTGGAAGCAGTTCCTGCACATCACCCTGCCGATGCTCGGCCCGGTGCTGCTGGTGGTCGGGGTCATTACCGTGTCCGGCTACTTCCAGCTGTTCGCCGAACCCTACGTGATGACCCGCGGCGACCCACTGCAGAGCACCGTCAGCGTGCTGTATTTCATGTTCGAGGAAGGCTTCAAGTGGTGGAACCTGGGTCGCGCCTCCGCGGTGGCGTTCCTGCTGTTCCTGATCATCCTGGCGGTGACCACCGTGATGCTGCGTTTCGGCCGCAAGAGGCAGTTGGTATGAGTCGTGAAATCGGCCAGTCGCGCTGGCACCCGTGGATGGTCAATGGTGCGTTGCTGGTGCTGGCCCTGGTCAGCCTGGCACCGCTGCTGTGGATGGTCTCGGTCTCGTTCATGCCGCAGGGCGAGGCCACCCATTTCCCGCCGCCGTTGCTGCCCTCGCACGTCACCACGCGCAACTACCTGGAGTTGTTCGCGCGTACCGGCATGGGCGGCAACTTCGCCAACAGCCTGCTGGTGTCGCTGGCCATCACCCTGGGCTCGCTGCTGCTCAACACCATGGCCGGCTACGCCTTCGCCAAGCTGAACTTCGTCGGCCGCGAGCGCCTGTTCCAGGTGTTGATGGCCGCGCTGGTCATCCCGGCGCAGGTGGCCATGCTGCCGCTGTTCCTGCTGATGAAGCAGCTGGGCCTGGTCAACAGCTTCGGCGGCGTGATCGTGCCGGCCCTGGCCAGCGTGTTCGGCATCTTCCTGGTGCGCCAGTACGCCCGCTCCATTCCCGATGAGCTGCTGGAAGCGGCGCGCATCGACGGGGCAGGGGAGCTGCGCATCTTCTTCCAGATCGTGCTGCCGATGCTCAAGCCGGTGCTGGTCACCCTGGCGATCTTCACCTTCATGGGCGCATGGAACGATTTCATGTGGCCGTTGATCGTGTTGACCGACCAGGAGCACTACACTTTGCCGGTGGCACTGGCCACCCTCTCGCGCGAACACATCATGGACGTGGAAATGATGATGGCCGGCGCGGTGGTCACCGTGGTTCCGGTGCTGGCGCTGTTCCTGGTGCTGCAGCGGTACTACATCCAAGGTCTGTTGCTGGGGAGTGTTAAGGGATGAAGCGTGCGATCGCCGTTGGATTGGGCCTGCTGTGGTCTTCCCTGGCGATCGCCGCACCACCGGCGCTGCCCGCGCCGAAGGTGCTGGATGACTTCGACGACATCGGCGCATGGAAGCTGGTGCTGTCCGACCAGGTCAGTGGTTCGCTGCGCCCGGTCACCGCACCGGGCGGTGGCCGCGCGCTGTGCCTGGATTACGACTTCCACAAGGTCTCCGGCTATGTGGGCCTGCGCCGTGCGCTGAACATCGAATACCCGGTCAATTACCGCTTCGGCTTCCAGCTGCGCGGCGATTCGCCGGGCAACGACCTGCAGTTCAAGCTGATCGACGCCAGCGGTGACAACGTGTGGTGGGTCAACCGCCCCGGTTACAGCTTCCCCAAGGCCTGGACGCCGGTGGAGTACCGCCGGCGCCAGATCGACAAGGCCTGGGGGCCATCGCCGGACAAGGAGATGGCGCGCAGTGCCGCAGTCGAGTTCACCATCTACAGCAAGGTGGGCGGGCGCGGCACGGTCTGCTTCGACAAGCTGACCCTGCAGGGCCTGCCGGCGCAGGACACCTCGCCGCTGCACCCGGCGGTGATTGCCGACACCGCGCCTGCGCTGCAGGACCGCATGATCGACGGCAAGAGCGATACCTTCTGGATCAGCGGCGGGGTCAAGCAGCAGACCATCAGCCTGGATCTGCACGACACCCGCGAGATCGGCGGGGCGGTGATCGACTGGCTGCCCAGTCTGGAAGCCACCCGCTACACCGTGCGCACCTCGCAGGATGGCCGCGACTGGCGCACCGTGCGTGAGGTGACCAATGGTGGCGGTGGCCGTGATTGGCTGGCGCTGCCCGACACCGACGCGCGCTATGTGCGTTTCGACCTGCAGGGCGGCCCGAACTGGCGCTATGGCATCCGTGACATCGCGCTGAAGCCGCTGGCCTTTGCGGCCACGCCCAACGCCTTCCTCTCGTCGGTGGCGGCAGACCTGCCGCGCGGCGCACTGCCGCGTGCGTTCGTGGGCGAGCAGCCGTACTGGACCCTGCTGGGCCTGGATGGTGGCCAGGAACAGGCGCTGATCAGCGAAGACGGCGCGCTGGAGCCGGCCAAGGGCAGCTTCAGCATCGAGCCGTTCGTCCGCCTGGATGGAAAGCTGCTGGACTGGTCCAACGTGGCCATCACCCAATCGCTGCAGGACCGCTACCTGCCCATCGCCAACGTCGATTGGTTGCATGAAAAGGCCGGGCTGTCAGTGACCGGTTTCGTGCAGGGCACGCCCGATCGCGCGCAGCTGATCGGCCGCTACCGCTTGAGCAACCCGGACAAGGTGGCGCACGAATACACCCTGGCGCTGGCGATCCGGCCGTGGCAGGTGAACCCGCCGACCCAGTTCCTGAACACCACCGGCGGCTTCAGCCGCATCGACAGCCTGGACGTGGGCGAGCAGCTGGTGCGCATCAATGGCGAGCCGCGGGTCTATCCGCTGCAGGCGCCCGATGCGCGCTTTGCCACCACGTTCGACGGCAAGTTGGACGCGATGCACCTGGCCAGCGGCAAGCTGCCCGGCACCACGGCGGTGAAGGACAGCACCGGGCTGGCCTCCGGCGCCTTGCTTTACACCATCAAGCTGGAGCCGGGGCAGAGTCGCGAAGTGGCGGTGGTGCTGCCGCAGACCGGCAGCTGGGCGCCGCAGGCGCTGGATGTGGCCAAGGCGCAGCAGCAGGTGGCCGCGCAGTGGCGGCAGAAGCTGGGCGTGGTGTCGCTGCAGGTGCCGGCCGCCGGCCAGCCGCTGGTGGAAACCCTGCGCACCGCCGTCGCACATATGCTGATTTCCCGCGTGGGGCCGCGCCTGCAGCCGGGCACGCGTTCGTATGCGCGCAGCTGGATCCGCGATGGCGCGATGATTTCCGAGGGTCTGCTGCGCATGGGCCGCAGCGATGCGGTGCGTGACTACGTGAACTGGTACGCGCCCTTCCAGTTCGAGAACGGCAAGGTGCCGTGCTGCGTGGATGCGCGCGGCAGCGACCCGGTGCCGGAGAACGACAGCCATGGCGAACTGATCTACAACATCGCCGAGTACTGGCGCTACACCGGCGACGGCACCTTCCTGGAACTGATGTGGCCGCATGTGCAGGGCGCCTACCAGTACATGGAACAGCTGCGCGCCAGCGAGCGCACCGAAGAGAACCGTGCGCGCAATCCCGCGTTCTACGGGATGATGCCGGCCTCGATCAGCCACGAAGGCTATTCGGCCAAGCCGATGCATTCGTACTGGGACAACTTCTGGGCGCTGCGCGGCTACAAGGACGCGGCGATCATCGCTGCGCAGCTGGGCAAGGTCGAAGCAATGCAGATCAGCGAATCGCGCGACCAGTTCCGTGATGACCTGCAGGCATCGCTGCAGTCGGCCATGCAGCAGCACCGCATCGACTTCCTGCCCGGTTCGGCCGAGCTGGGGGACTTCGATGCCACCTCCACCACCATCGCCCTGGCGCCCGGTGGTGAGCAGGGGCGCCTGCCGCAGCCCGCGCTGGACACCACGTTCGAGCGCTACTGGAACGAATTCGTGGCGCGCCGCGACGGCAAGCGCGAATGGAAGGATTACACCCCGTACGAGTGGCGCAACGTGGCCGCGTTCGTGCGCCTGGGCTGGCGTGACCGCGCCTGGCAGGCCAGCCAGTTCTTCTTCAAGGACCGCGCGCCGCAGGCCTGGAACCAGTGGGCCGAAGTGGTCTCGCGCACGCCGCGCACGCCGTTCTTCGTGGGCGACCTGCCGCATGCCTGGGTGGCCTCGGACTTCGTGCGCTCGGCGCTGGACATGTTCGCCTACAACCGCGATGTGGATGACGCGCTGGTGCTGGCCGCAGGTATTCCCACCGCCTGGTTCCAGGGCGAGGGCATTGCCGTGCAGGGCCTGCGCACCCCACAGGGGCAGCTGAACTACCGCCTGCAGCGCAACGACAAGCAGCTGGTGCTGGAAGTGCAGCCGGGCCTGCTGCCGCCGGTGGGGGGCGTGGTGCTGCCGTGGCCCTACAGCGGTGAACCCGGCGCGGCCACGGTCAATGGCGAGCCGGCCGAATGGGTGGACAACGAGCTGCACGTGCACGCGCTGCCAGCGCGGGTGGAAATTGAAGTGCCAAGTGCGGTGCGCCGCGCCGAACGCAAGGGGCAGTAAACATGGCGTTGAAGCAGGGGAGGGCGCGCGTGGCACTGCGCGCCTTGGGGCTGGCGATGGCACTGGCATGGCCCGCGTTGGCGGTGGCGCAGCAGGCAGGTGAGCCTGCCGTTGCGCAGGCATCGACCGCGCCCGGCATGGGCATGGTCACCTTCAACCTGCACCATGACCGCGAAGACTGGCCAACCCGGCGGCGCACGATCGTGGCCGAGCTCAAGCGCCTGCAGCCCGATGCCATTGCCCTGCAGGAAGTGATCCAGCGCCGCAACGTGCGCAACCAGGCCCAGTGGCTGGCCAGCCAGCTCGGTTACAAGTACGTCTTCGTATCCACCGATCCGGTGGGTGCGCCCAAGCGCTATGGCAACGCGCTGCTGACCCGGCGCCCGATCCTGGCCCACGGCGAGCACCTGCTGCAGCCGCTGGATGACTACCGCACCGTGGCCCACCTGCGCATCGACGTGGACGGGCAGCCGGTGAACGTCTATGCCACGCATCTGAACGAGCGTAGTGACGAGCGCGGCCAGGGCATCCGCCGCAGCCAGGTGGAAGACCTGCTGCGCTTCATCACCGAAACCTCGGCCGGTGCGCCGGTGGTGATCGCCGGCGACTTCAACGCGCTGGTGGATGCCGGCGACCTGAGCGAACTGCGCAGCCACTACGGTGACAGCTACGGCAGTGTGCACGTGAACACCGACCTGGCGGCGGTCAGTACCTTGAACCGGCACTATTACCAGGCGCCCTCGCGCATCGACCACATCTTCTTCCAGCAGGACCGGATGGTGGCGCGCGAAGCCAGGATCCTGTTCGACCAGCCCGACGACAGCGGTCGCTGGGCGTCGGACCACTACGGCGTGTGGACCCGCCTGCAGTTCGCCCCGGCCCGCTGACACCACGGGGCTTCATGCTCTGGTAGGTGCCAACCTTGGTTGGCACGGACGTATCCGCGTGCGATGAATCAAAGTGCCAACCAAGGTTGGCACCTACCAAGCAAGCGCGGACGCACCTGCGCGCGGTGAAGCAAAGGCGCTCTGGTAGGTGCCGACCTTGGTCGGCACGGACGCACCTGCGCGCGGTGAAGCAAAGGCGCTCTGGTAGGTGCCGACCTTGGTCGGCACGGACGCACCTGCGCGCGGTGAAGCAAAGGCGCTCTGGTAGGTGCCGACCTTGGTCGGCACGGAAGCATCCGCGTGCGGTGAATCAAAGGCGCTCTGGTAGGTGCCGACCTTGGTCGGCACGGACGCATCCGCGTGCGGTGAATCAAAGGCGCTCTGGTAGGTGCCGACCTTGGTCGGCACGGACGCATCCGCGTGCGGTGAAGCAAAGTGCCAACCAAGGTTGGCACCTACCAAGCAAGCACGGACGCATCCGCGTGCGGTGAATCAAAGTGCCAACCAAGGTTGGCATCCACCACGGCCGTACGGGCCGACAAACAAAAACGGCGGGGATCATCGATCCCCGCCGTTTCGCTTTCACGTGATCAAAGAACGATCAGTTCGCCGGCGGCGTGCGCTTGGCGGCTTCTTCGTCTTCGTCCGACGCCGGGGCCTCGGCAGCCTGGCTGGCCGAATCGGCGTGGCCATCGGCCACCGGGTCAATCGACGGCGTCACCACGGCTTCGGCCACCGGCGCGGCAGCTTCAACCGGCGCGGCTTCCACCACGGCCGGGGCGACCGACTGCTCGGCCATCGGCTGCTCGGCCACCGTCTCAACGTGCACGACCGGCGCGGCTTCGACTGCCGGTGCGGCGACCGGAGCAGCCTCCACGGCGACCGGCTTGGCCTCGACCACCGGGGCGGCGTCGGTCACGACCGGAGCGGCTTCCACCACCGGAGCGGCCTCGACCACGGCCGGCTTCACCTCGGCCACGGGCGCGGCGGCAACCGGCTGCACCGGGGTGGCCGCATCGATGGCATCCAGCATGCTGGTCTGCACCGGGGTCGGCTTCGGCTGTTCCGGCTGCGGGGCGGCTTCGCGGGCCACCGGCACGTCCACGGACTGCACTTCGGCAACCGCTTCCAGCACGGCGCTGCTGACCGCAGCCACCGGTGCGGCAGCGGCAACAGCGGCCGGTGCACGCGCGGGCTTTTCGGCCTCTACGCTGGCCGGCTCGATTTCGTCGTCGAAATCGAACTCGGGCTGCGAACGCGCCGGCTGCTGGGCAGCGACCGCAGCGGGCGCGCTGCTGTCGCGGTTCGGTTCGACCACGTCCTGGTCTTCGCCTTCGTCACCTTCGTCCTGGTCATCGCCCAGCGCGTCGGTGCCGTTGGCGTTCTCGGCGCCACCGCGACGACGACGACGGCCACCGCGACGGCCGCGGCGACGGCGGGTTGCGCCTTCGCCAGCCTGCTCGCCGTTGGCCGCATCGGCCGCAGCGTCTTCATCGCCGGCAACCACGCCTTCGGCCTCAACGGCCGAGGTCGGGGTCGGGGTCGTGTCAGCGGGGGCCGCGACCTGCGCTGCCGGAGCGGCAGCCGGGGTCGCCACCGGTGCGGTGGCTTCCTGCGCGGTGACCACGTTGGCGGCCACGGCAGTGGCGGCAACCGCGGCGGCCGGCACGGCTTCCACGGCCTCTTCGGCGGCGTTGCGCTGCGGCTTGTCGGTCGGCTTCTCGCCATCCTGTGGACGCGGCTGGCGCGGCTGCTTCAGCTTCGGCTGCTGCTGCTGGCCCTGGCCCTGGCCCTGGTTGGGGTTCTGGCCCTGCTGCTCGTTGCGCGGCTTGTTGTGCTGCGGCTGCTGCGGCTGGGCAGCGTCCTTCTGCTGCTTGCCCTGCTGCGGCTGCTGCTGCGCGTTGCCGTTGTTGTTGCGGCCGTCCTTGCGCTGTTCGTTGCGGTCCTTGCGGTTGCCGCCATCCTTCTGCGCATTGCCGTTGCCGCCGTTGCCACGGTTCTCGTCGCGGCGGTCCTTGTTACGGTCCTTGTTGCGATCCTTGTTACGGTCCTTGCGCTGGCCGCCGTCGTGCTGCGGCTGGCGCGCGGCCGGGGCCGGCGCGGCGGCCGGGGCCGGCTCGCCACCAAAGATGCGCTTCAGCCAACCGACCACGCCGCCGCTGGCAGCGGCCGGGGCAGCCGCAGCCACCGGGGCCGGTGCCGGCGCAGCGGCCGGTTCGGCTTCGGCACGCACCGGGGCCGGCGCGGTGTGCTTGACCTGGGTGACCGCCGGCGGCGGGATGTTCAGCTGGCCCTTGGTCAGGGCATGCACCGGCAGCTTGCGCGGGGTGCCGCGCTGGTAGCTGGGCTTGTTGCTCTCTTCACCCAGCTCGTTCTCGCGCAGGCGGGTAACGGTGTAGTGCGGGGTGTGCAGCTGCTCGTCGGCAACGATCACGATCGGCGCTTCGTGGCGGCGTTCGATCTCGCGCAGCGCGCTGCGCTTCTCGTTCAGCAGGTAATTGGCGATCTCCACCGGGGCCTGGACCAGCACCTGCCCGGTGTTTTCCTTCATCGCATGCTCTTCGGCAACGCGGATGATCGACAGCGACAGCGACTCGACGCTGCGCATGCGGCCATGGCCATCGCAGCGCGGGCAGACGATCTGGCTGGATTCGCCCAGGCTCGGGCGCAGGCGCTGCCGGCTCATTTCCAGCAGGCCGAAGCGCGAGATGCGGCCGACCTGCACGCGCGCACGGTCGTACTTCAGCGCGTTGGCCAGGCGGTTCTCGACTTCGCGCTGGTGCTTGTTGGAGGCCATGTCGATGAAATCGATCACCACCAGGCCGCCGAGGTCGCGCAGGCGCAGCTGGCGGGCCACTTCCTCAGCCGCTTCCAGGTTGGTCTGGAAGGCGGTGTCTTCGATGTCGCTGCCCTTGGTGGCGCGCGAGGAGTTCACGTCCACGGCGGTCAGCGCTTCGGTCTGGTCGACCACGATCGAGCCGCCCGACGGCAGGCGCACGTTGCGCTCGTAGGCACCTTCGATCTGCGATTCGATCTGGAAGCGGTTGAACAGCGGGATGTCGTCCTTGTAGTGCTTGAGCTTGCGCAGGGTCTGCGGCATCACCTGCTGCATGAATTCCTTGGCGTGCTCGTACATCTCCTCGGTGTCCACCAGGATCTCGCCGATGTCGGCGCGCAGGTAGTCACGCAGGGCGCGCACGATCAGGCGCGATTCCTGGTAGATCAGGAACGGGGCCGGCTTGCTCAGGGCGGCTTCGGCAATGGCGCGCCAGACGCTCAGCAGGTAGTCCAGGTCCCACTGCAGCTCTTCGGCATCGCGGCCGACGCCGGCGGTGCGGATGATCACGCCCATGTCGTCGGGGATGTTCAGCTTGTCCAGGGCGTCCTTCAACGCGGCCCGGTCTTCGCCCTCGATGCGACGGGAGACACCGCCGGCGCTGGGCGAATTCGGCATCAGCACCATGTAGCGGCCGGCCAGGGAGATGAACGTGGTCAGGGCGGCGCCCTTGTTGCCACGCTCTTCCTTGTCGACCTGCACGACCACTTCCTGGCCTTCCTTCAGCAGCTCGCGGATGCCGGCCTTGTTGTGGTCGACGCCGGCCTGGAAGTAGTCGCGGGAGATTTCCTTCAGCGGCAGGAAGCCATGGCGGCCGCCGCCGTATTCGACGAAGGCCGCTTCCAGCGAGGGCTCGATGCGGAAGATCCGGCCCTTGTAGATGTTGGACTTCTTCTGTTCCTTGGACGGCTGCTCGATATCGATGTCATACAACGACTGGCCATCGACGATGGCAACACGCAGCTCTTCGGCCTGCGTGGCGTTGATCAGCATTCGCTTCATTCTTGCGTTCCTCGCAAGCGGCTACCGCGCGGAACGCCATGGGGTTTCGCCTCTGGATACGGCTCGCCGCCCATTCGCGCATGCGCGGGGAGGGCAGCTTCGGTTTCCAGCGCTACGACACCACGGCAGGCCGCGGGAGCGCTTCACTCTTATGGGTTTTGGGGTGTTGCAGGGCCGCAGGCAGCTGTCAGCCAGGCTGGAGCGCCACGCGGGACATGTTCAGCTCGGTTGCGTGTCAGGCATCCGGCGATGGCCGGGAAGGCCGGTGAGCCGCTAACATGGCCGCCCCGCGGGCGGTGGTCGCGCACTGTGCCGGATTCGTCGGAAGCTGGGCTTCTGGCCCTGAGTAACTTCCAACGAAATCAATCCCTTATCTCGCCCCCCGAGTGTAACAGAATAAACAGCCCGATGACTGCATCAGACCCCACCAAGCCGGCCGGCGACAAGCCTTCCGTGCGCATGATCACCGTTCCCGAGGACCGCGCCGGCCAGCGGCTGGACAACTTCCTGCTGGGCCAGCTGAAGGGCGCCCCGCGCAGCCTTGTCTACAAGCTGGTGCGCAGCGGCCAGGTGCGTGTGAATGGCGGCCGCGCCAAGGCCGAACGCAAGCTGGAGGCGGGCGACGAGGTGCGTGTGCCGCCGGTTCGTCTCACTGAAGAAGGAGACAAGGCCGGCCCGCCCGAGGCGTTCATGCGCCGGCTGGAGCAGGCGATCGTGTTCGAGGACGCGCGCCT